>JASMLX010000091.1 GCA_030748495.1 Candidatus Poribacteria bacterium
AGACGATAGACAGTAAAGAGCAAGGTATAGATCAAGACCCAGATACCACCCGACCTAAGCCACCGATTCAGGAGACGATAGACAGTAAAGAGTGGGGCACAGACCAGAAACCGGATCCTAAAGATAAAGGCCAAGGTCAGGAGCCAGATACCACCCGACCCAAACCGCCGATTCAGGATACAGCAGATGATAAAGGCCGAGGGCCAGCGGTAGATAAAGATAAAGGCCCGGGCCCAGTTAAGGAGCCCAAACCGATTCAGGAGACGATAGACAGTAAAGAGCAAGGTATAGATCAAGACCCAGATACCACCCGACCTAAGCCACCGATTCAGGAGACGGCAGACGGCAAAGAGCAGGGTACAGACCAGGATCTAGATACGGTCCAACCCAAACCATCGATTCAGGATACAGTAGATGATAAAGACCGAGGGCCAGCAGTGGATAAAGATAAAGGCCCGGGCCCAGTTAAGGATCCCAAACCGATCCAGGAGACGACAGACGGCAAAGAGTGGGGCACAGACCAAGATCCAGCAGATACTATCCGACCCAAGCCTAATCAACCTGATCAAAGGCAGGAGCCAGAAGAGGTTGGCAATGAAGTGCTCACCAAAGATCTAGCGCAGTCGATTGCCAACGATCCACCGGTGGCGGCAAACGATTTCTTTGAAATAGAGGAAGACACGAGACTTGAGCTATCTCCAGCTATGCTTACTAGTAACGATAAAGATCTAGATTCAACTAAAGACTTAAAGATTCGATCTGTCTCCTCCAAAAGTGCAATTGGAGCAAAAATCGCTAAGACCCGGGAAGGATTGTATATTTATAGGCCGAAACCTGACTACTTTGGTCTGGATTCTTTCACCTACATCGTCTCAGATGAGTTTGGTGCTACCAGTGGAGCTAAAGTCGAAATCACAGTTGTTCCGGTTAATGATCCTCCAACAGTCAGGGATGACTTCGCTCGTGTACCTGAAGGGAGCCAGGGTTTTGCCATTGAGGTCTTGATGAATGATTTTGATAAGGATACAGATGAACTCAAATTAATATCAGTTACCCAACCGCAGAATGGGGCAGTGGAAATTGATATAGCTAGTGGTCTACCGGTATATACACCGAAGAAAAACTACCTTAGTCAGCCTAATGCACCGGATAGTTTTAGCTACACAGTAAGCGACGGCAAGGGAGAAAGTAGCGAAGGAATTGTTAAAGTACTGGTTACATCAGTCAATGATAGGCCAATCGTTAAGATACAAAAGGTCTCCACAGATGAAGATACGCCGGTTGAAATCACTCTAACAGCTGAAGATCCAGATGAAGATGATCTGAGCTACCGGATAGTGAAACGGCCAAGGAAAGGCAAGTTGTCAGGTCAGGCTCCAAAGTTGGCTTATACACCGGAAAAGAACTACTTCGGCCCGGACAGTTTCACCTATGTAGTCAATGATGGTAAAGGAGGCATCAGCGAAGGGGTTGTGAAAATAAAAGTTAACCCGGTTTTTGATCCAGCAATGTTTCTGACGAAACCGTCCGAGTTGAGTGGTCGCTACGGTATCGGTGAGGAAATACAGTTCAATGTCAGAGTAGAAAACCCGGAAAGATCCAGGTTGGAGTATCAACTAGCGGGTTTACCTGAAGCATCTAGCGCCAACCTCCGTCCGGTACTGACGGGTGTAAATTTCGCCTGGTTGCCGAAATCGAACTCTGTGGGTAAACACGACATCACTATCTCGGCCATATCCGGGGATCATCCACCAGTGGACTTGAGGTTCACTTTGGAAATCTTTCAGGTCAACCGCAACCCGATACTATCGGAGATTAAGAGCATATTAATCGACCCGGAGAAGGAGGCAACGGCTACCATCAGGATTGAAGCTACCGATCCTGATCAGGGCGAGATGCTGACCTTCAAGGCAGTACGAATTGGCGGTAGCGGCAGCAAACCCCGTATAGGTGAGGTGAAACTGGCGCCTTTGGAGGGAGGTGGCACATCGGCCTCGGTAGATTTCACATGGATATCGGATCCAGAGAAGGATTTGGGACGACTGGTCACTTTCAAGGTTTTCGTTTCCGATGATGAGGATGGGCGGGCGCAGGCAAAATTCAGTGTGGGCGTGGGCAGTGTCAACACTCCACCCACACTGACGGTTAAGCAGGAAGCCTATAACATCCGTGAGGTGACACATATCAATTTGACAGGGACAGCTAACCGTTTTCAGGACGAAAATAGTGAAGGATTGGATATCCAATTCAGTGCTCGTGATGCGGAAGGTGATCTATTGAAACTGTCGGTGGAAGGTTTGCCACCCGGAGCAGATTTTCAGCAGTCGCACGGTCCGGATGGTGAATTTGTTGGGACCTTAACCTGGTTGCCGGATCTGGAAGCGGGTGACGGCCCCAAGGGTTTCAAGATCTATACCCTACAGCTGAAGGCGGTAGAGAAAAGAACGGACGACAAAGCCCCACTGGAGGTGATTAAGCCGGTGCGTATCCGGGTCGAGGACCGTAATATTTTGCCACAGATGAAAGAGATAAGTGATCAACAGGTGAGAGAGGGGGAGACTCTGCGGGTCAATTTTAAGGCCTTTGATATCGATGAAGACGAGATAAAGTTCCAAGTTACCGGTCTGCCTCTGGGAGCGGAGCTAAATGATGTTGGTCCGGGTGTAGCACAGTTGGAGTGGACGCCGTCCTTTACAGCGGCCACAGGTCAGACGTTGGAAGTCACAGTAAGTGCTCTGGATTCAAAATCAGCTGCTATTAGAAAGAGGGTGAACAGTCATGCTTTCAATATCATGGTAATAAACGCCAACCGCGCCCCCAAGTTGGCCAGCAAATTAAAGACTCTGAGTGTTAAAGAGGGAGAAGCGGCCCAATTTGCAGTGGAATTTGTTGATCCGGACTTACTCGAGAATCCTGATGAGAAGATAGAGTTGAAATTGGATAGCCCAGTTGAAGGGGCGGAGTTGATTTCCAGTGGCCCGGGTAAGGGGACTTTCAGATGGCAGACGGATTTTGATTCCGGAACGCTGGAAGCCTATCATTTCAAGGTGTTAGCGGTAGACAGCGCAGGAGAGGAGGCAGAAGCCCCGTTCCGGATATTGGTGGACAATGTTAACCGTAACCCAGAGTTCAGTTCCATAGAGATGCCGGCGCAGGTGGTGGAAAAAGAGAATATAGCGGTTGATTTGTTGGCAGTAGACCCGGACAATGCGGAGGAAGCGCTGACATATAAGGTTAGGGGTAAATATCCGAAGGGGCTGGTGACGGTAGCCGGTTCGAGTCTGCTGATAGAACCGAAACTTGGAGATGCTGGCACCTATACCCTGAAGCTGGTAGTAATAGACGGTGAAGGTGCTAAAGCCAAGGCGGAGGTCGAGTTGAACGTGGTAGCTCTCAACCTTCGTCCGGTGGCCGAACCGATTGCCCCCATATACAATGTTGTCGAAGGGGATAAAATATCATTTGTTCTTGCTTTTACCGATCCTAACGAAGATAAGTTGGCTATTAGTGCGAGTGATCAGCCGGATGGCGTGATTTTTGATGCTGAAAGTGGTGCCTTCTCCTGGACGCCCAAGCCGGGGCAAGCCGGCCAGTATAATTTGATCTTCAGCGGCCGAGAATTGGAGACGCAGGAACAATACAAAGTCAACGTCCCCACCCAACTGGTGGTCATCAAACGAGAAGGACCGATGTTGCGCAACTTGTCGGTTGAAGGCAGCAGAGGCAGCGTAGTCATCAGTGTTAATCTGGAAGTCCCGAATCAGGGAGTAGCCGAGGTAACATTTGTCGTTGACGGTACTGTACTGGATAAACAGGCGGACCAGCAGACGGGAGAAGTGAGCTTTACCTGGAATACTTCAGGCTATGGTGCTGAAGCCAAGACGGAATACGAAGTTTCAGCCGTAGCCACTGATGGGGTAATAGAGAATAGTGTTACCATCGGTCCGCTAGTAATAGATAACCTGCCGCCCTCGATAGAAGCCCCATCTTCCGTTGTTGAGGCTGGTACTGGAGATTCATTGGAGTTCAAGGCATCCGTCAGGGATAATGGAGCAGTTAAGACAGTGGCCTTCGTCTTTGTCGATCAGGAGCAGCAGGCATCAGGTACAGGTAATTCGTATCGGACGCGTTTTGTGGTGCCAAAGAACCCGAAGGCGGTGTTGCGTTCAGCTGGGATAAATATTAGTGACAGCGGAGGAGTGATAGAGTTTCCGTATTACATACGGGCGGAAGATAGTGCTGGAAATCAAGCGCGTTATCCCCAAGAAGGGAGTTTACTGATCCATTTATTGGACCGTACACCACCACAAGCCAGGATAGACAAGACGAGAGTGATGGTCAACCAAGGGGAGAGTGTGACCCTGGATGGAGGTCGATCGATAGACAACAGTGGCAAGGTAGATGAATACGCCTGGGATATCGATAACAGTGACGGGGTAAATTTTACTGCTTCCACCAACAAAAACAAGAAGTTAGTCTTCAAGGCGGAGAAGTCAACTGTAGTGTCGCTGCGGGTCAGGGATGGATCAAGTAATGAGGCAATAGCTACAGTCCAAGTAGAAGTCATAGATAAGACACCGCCATCCCCACCGGAGCTAACCGGTATTGAGGTCAAGGGAGCCAATGTTGTTATCACCGGTATAGCTGAACCGAAATCAGAGGTGGATATTCGCCTGGTTGGTACAGTCAAGTTCTCAGCCCAGGTTCCACTTGAGATGACTGGTGCCTTTGAAACCACCATTTCTGACATTGCTGACGGTAAATACCAATTGACAGCTACGGCCACTGATGTAGCCGGTAATCCCAGTCGTCTTTCAGAGGCGGTTGAACTGGTGGTGGATACGCGATCTCCCGAAATATCTATTAGCCTAGGTGAAGTAGCAGACGGGAATCAAACCGGAAATGTACGTCCCCCGGTACCGGTCCAGGTGTTTGATGCCAACGGTTTGGCCTTCATTGACCTGGTTTTATTGGAGGGTGACAATGAGGTTTCGCTGGAAGGCGGCAAACGCCGGAGTAGTGGAGGTAAGAGAGCTGTTACGATCCCGGTGATACCAGTACGTGATTTGTTAGATGGCGTGTCCTACACCGTCAAAGCGGTGGCTTATGACCTGGCCGAGTTGAAGTCGGAAGATAGTTTCGTCTTCAAGATTAACCGTGCCCTTGCCGATAAGACGCCGCCAGAAATCAGGTTCCTATCACCAGATAGCGATGGGATGCTGACTGGCGATCCACGGCTGGAATTAACAGTTGAAGTACGTGATCTGGAAAGTGGTATTGACCTGTCTGCAGATTCAATGTCAGTTGAGTTGAGCGGTCCGGATAGTAAAGTGGCTATACAAGAACTGGTGGTGAACAGCAGTGACATCAACAGTGCGTTGTTGACCACGTATCCAGTTGTTGATCTTCAGCCAGGTCAATACACGTTATCAGTCAAGGTCAGCGACCGTAACAATAATAGTCAATCGAATCAGCGTACATTCGCTGTTATTGGTCCGCCGCCAGCTTTTGGAGATCAAGGGATTAACCAAAACCGGCTACAAATGGAAGAGACAAAAAAGTTTCTGTCCACCTCATTCACCACCATTAGCGAACAATTGGATGTCAGCCAACTACCCGGTGGGGGTAGCGTGGAGATTTACCTCAATGGTGATTTGAAAACCACGGCTAAGGTGGATTCGATCAACGGCAGTTTCCTGGCTAATGTCCCACTAGTAGAAGGCGATAACCAGTTGGTGATGGTGATTGTTAACGCCATAGGCATTAAAGGTACGCCTTCGCCTACCCGTCTGTTTGCATTGGATACCCAACCACCACTGATTGAATCGCTTCAGCCACCAGATGGATCCGTTCTGCAGCAAACACAAGAGATCCATGCTATTATCAAGGATTCCACTATTGTGTCATCTACTGCCAGCGGTATTAACGCCGGCTCAATTAAACTAGTGTTGGATGGTATAGAAGTTACTGGATACGAGTACGATGTGGCTTCCGGCCAGTTAAGCTATACTTTGACTACGCCCTTTGCTGCTGACACGTCGCATACCATTAACCTAGAAGCGGCCGACCAACTAGGCAACCTGTCAAAGATCCAATCTACCTTCCATCTGGAATCTGACCTGAAGGATGAAACCGCCCCAGTAATCACAGGTCTATCGCCCAAGGCGGGAGAGATAATCAACGGTCAGCGTCTGCAGCAAGCGGACTTCATCTTGAGGGGCGTAGCCTACGATGTGGAAAGTGGCCTAGCCGAAATTCAGATACGACTAGATGGCCAGAAAGTCAGTTCCCACAAATTTCTCTCTCGTTTGCAGGATGGGCTTGAGACGGAAGCGGTCCGGGATATAGGCGATATTGCTTACACTCCAGAGGGCTTAACCGATGGCGAACATTTACTGACTATCTATGCACGGGATAAGTCAGGTAATCAGCAGATAGCCAATTCCAGTTTCCTGGTTGATACCCAAACAGAGAGACCGGTGCTTGATGCCGTACCAGCGGTAATAAATCAGCAAATTGTGACGCTTAGTGGTCAGGCTGAAGCGGAATCTAAAGTCAGCCTATATGTCAACGGTAAACCTGTTGGGGCGGTAACGGCAGATGAGAGCGGCATGTTTAGTCAAGATGGTGTTAGTTTAAATGAGGGGGAGAATCAGTTTTTAGGGATTGCCAAAGATTTAGCCGGCAATATCAGTCCCGCCTCGGAAGTGCAGAAGTTGCTGGTAGATGTGCATTCACCGCTGATAGGAAACCCAGTTCCATTACCATCTAGTCGTGTGAAATCGCGTTTGGTAGAGATGGCAGTCATCCTATCTGATAATCCTGGAGGCAGTGGTATTGACCGGTCCAGTATCCGATTCGTGTTGGACGGTAACCGTGAGCTCTCGGAATTTGTCTACGATAGCCAAAGCGGCCGGTTATCCTATGTGCCAGCCTCCAATTCGGCCGAACTGATATCGTTGAAAGAGGGGAGTCATTTTTTCCGGGTGCTGGCCTCAGACCTATCGGGTAATCAGACAGTGTTCAATTCAGGGCAGTTTGTGGTGGATTATACGGCACCGGAGATAACGGAAGTTTTGCCTGGAGAGGGTGAGGTTTTGTCATCAACAGAGGTCGAGTTGACGGCTCTGGTCAAAGTTGGTGATATTAAGACGATCAGTATGGAATTGGCCAACCTGGAATCCGCCGAAAAGCAGTTGGTTTTGAGCCAGGAGTATGACGCTATCTCCGGTAGGTTAGTGGCTAAACCGGAAAGTGTATTATCCAATGGGAAATATAAGGTAGTAGTTAAAGCCATTGATTTAGCCAGTAATGAGAGTCGTAAGGAGGTTAACTTTAGCCTGAATATCGGAAGTGAAGATACGACAGCGCCGTTAATCAAGCCGCAGTTTCCGCTGCCGGGTCAGGAGATAAGCAGCACCAGTTTTATGGCCATCAGGTTCCAGGTGCTGGATTCAGACAGCGGGGTCAATTTCGAGAATATAAGTGTAGAGATAAACGGAGTGGTTTACCAAGACCTATTTACACTAAACAGCGGAAACCGTTTCAGTCGTCAGACAGGTGAAGTGATTCTCTCCAACCGTTTGCAGTCGGAATTAGGAGCCTTGGAAGATCCATCTTCCTTAGGTGTTTTGGAACGGCCGCTGGATTTAGCCGTCGGTCTCAATTCACTGAATATCACCGTCAGTGACAACTTTGGGAACTTTAGTACTTTCGATTTCAGTTTCGGCGTATCGTTGACGGCACCCATGGCCCCTACTTTTGGCCTCCCGCCAAGACCAACACAGTTGGCCCATTTGGGTATTAGTAATGTAACCATCGTCGAAGGGAAAATTACGGCGGGAGAAGAGTTTACTGTTAATTTCGATGCCGAATCCGGTGTTGAGGTTGCTTTACTGGACTTTTCTGAAATTGATGACACTCTGCCATCGATGGAAGAGAAGAGGCCAGATGACCGTCCGGACTGGGCAATTTTAAGAGGTGGCCTAAGCGAAGATTTAGTTGGTGATTTAGTTGATAAACTCAATGGCAGCCCTAACCTTAGCCAGATTAAACCGGAACAACTCTGGCAGGCTGTTTCTAACATCGCCGAAACTGAATCTGGTATTAATCCCTTCAAGCTGATTAAGCTGGATTTGCAACTGGTCAATCCCATGTCCTATGATGTGCCGTTTAGTTTCTCTCGCTATCAGGCCACCGTTCCCGTGGTAGGTACCAAGGTTCAGGACGGCAGGAAGACAGTTCGACTGATCGTGCTAAAAACTACAGAGAGCCAGGAGGTTGTCTTCGATTTACAGGAGATAAGCTTAACCTTCAGTAATCCTTCCGTCGAAAGTAGGAATAATTACAACTGGTTGGCCGATCGGCAGCGGACTGATACCACACCGGTTGAAAAAGCGCGTGCTGTCGTCGTCACCCAAAGTGGCGACAACCTGTATACTAATTCACCACAAATCCCCATTAGTGGTGTCATTCCTGAGTATAATCCCTCTAGGAAACTGGAAGTTGAAATCTTTGTTAACAGGAATTCCATGGGCGTAGTGCCGGTACAAAAAGATGGGTCTTTCAGTCTCCAGCCCATCCTATTGCGTCCCGGTCTGAATAAGGTCACGGCTTTTACCCGTAGCGCCTCACAACTGCAAAGTTCAATCTCTAAACCACAACAGGTTTTTTTCGACCAGATAAAGCCGGAGGTTAAATTTGTTGATCTGCCCACCCACGTCAGCCAATCACCCGTTACAATAAAGTTAAGATACCAGGATAATAGTGGTACCCATAGCAATTCAGTCACCCTGTTTGTCAATGGCCAGCCCCAGACAATCTCAACGAAAGATGTGATTACAGCAGTTGAGGTTGATCTGAAATCCGGAGGCAACCTCTTGGTGGTTTCAGCTGTTGATTTAGCCGGTAATGTCAGCCAGCCGAGTCAAAGAAAACTGATTCTGGACGATAAGGCGCCAGAGACGACTCCCAGCAACCTATCCGCTGCTCTCAGCTTCTCCGGTACAGAGGTAGTTCTCAACTGGTCGGCAGATGTTAATGCTGGTAGTTACAATCTGTACCGTTCAGAAAACCCCATCAATCAGATTAGTTCCAAGCAACAGCTGGCAAAGAATTTAACTGTAACCAGGTACCAGGATACGGATATTAATGTTGGCAGCACCTACTATTACGCCTTAACCTCAGTCAGTCCGGCTGGATTAGAGTCCCAGAGGTTATCTGACAACCTGAACTTGACAATTCTGTTGGCCTCGGCCGGAGGAACCGCAGTACTGGCTGACGGCAGTCGCCTGACAGCGGCCGCAGGAGTACTGACAGTTGATCCAACCCTATATACTTCTATTTCTATTGAGAATCCAGCCGATTCAGACCTGCCGGACTTGTTCGGAGCGCTGGAAGGGACAGGTCGCCGGTTTACCGCTATGAACCAGAATGGTACACCGTTTAGGTCTGAGTTTCTGCGACCTGTCAATATAGCTATACCTTACCCATCGGCAGAAATACCGGAGGTCTTGCAGGTATTCATGATGATGGATAACAGTTGGAAGATAGTGGAAGATGTGAAAATTAACACCGATTCCAAGACGCTAAACCTGACGACCAATCGATTTAGCACCTACCGTTTGATGCGTCCACAATCTAAACCATGGGATCTAAATAAGGATGGTAAGATTGATATTTTTGATCTGGTGATAGTGGCTCGTTATTTTGGTCAAGAGGGAGAGGACGTAATGGGTGACACGGATAAAAATAGGGTGGTAGACCTGTTTGACCTAGTGACGGTGGCTTCCCATTTTGGCCAGAGTTATGGTTCGTTAGCAACTGCGCCAATGGCCACTTTGATAGGCCAACCAGCTACTGTCAAGGTGTCGATGAATGTTAAGTACTCAACAGATCATAGTGATGATTTTCAAAAGCGGTTGCTGAAACTACAGATCCAAGCCGATACGCCAGATTCAATAGCTGGCTATCAACTGAAGTTGATCTATGACCCGCGCCTACTGACAGTAGTTAGTTTTGAGAAAGGTAATATTTTGGGGGAAGGAGGTTTCTGGTTGGATCCACAGATGACACCGGGGGAAATCGATAATATTGCGACAACTCAAGTTGGTGATTTAGCTAGTTCAGGTGTGGATCAATCAACACTGGCCGGGGTTAGCTTCCGTTTGAAAGGTAACCTCAGTTTAGCCTTAAAAACGATCGGTATTCGAGATTTGGTGATAGTCAATCAGCAGTTACAACCAATACTGTTTGAGCTTGACCCATCTCTGGTTATAGACCAAGAGTCGGTGGTATTGTCCAGATCTAGCTTAGGTCAAAATTACCCTAATCCGTTCAATCCAGAGACCTGGATTCCTTATCAGTTGGCTAGCTCAGAGGAAGTGTTGGTAAAGATCTATGACATTTCTGGTCACATGATACGTAAAATTGATGTTGGCTTGCAAAGTGCAGGTGATTATACTCCACACGATGAGGCCGTTTACTGGGATGGTCGTAATGAGTTTGGTGAGCAGCTATCATCAGGTATTTATTACTACACTATTTGTGCTGGAGAGTATATTGAGACACGAAAGATGCTGTTGTTGAAATGACTAAATATTAAAAAAAGAAACGGACGAAGTAGAGATTCTAGACTTGAAGGGTCAACAACTAACCCGTTCGCTAATGGAGATCGGCTAATTAACCCAGCTGACGACACTGGACTTGAGAAATAACCAACTATTTAGCTTGCCACTCGTGTTTTGCGCGCTGCGCATAAAAATCTGACTGTTCCTTGATGCCAGATCTGTATTAGCCATTAGGGACTGCCAATTGCTGGGCAATCAAAATTGCTCCGTACGCTGGTTCTTCGGCGACTAACTTGACCTTTCTGTGTAGGAAATGGTCTTGCATAGATTTAACAAAACTCGCTTGATTCTGGAAAACACCACCACTTAATACAATTTGAGCTGATAGCGGCAAAGCGAGTTGCTGAATCACCGTTTGTATGCTTAAAGCCAGCTCTCTACTAGCATGATTTATAATCTCCTGTGCTGTTAGATCTCCAGCCTGGGCAGCCTGAAAAACTGAGTTTGCCAGTTGGGCGATTTGGCTTTTATCAGCCCTGCTGATCCATTTAACCAGTTGGTCGGGTGAGGTTAATGAAATCTGTGTTAAGATTTCTGGCATCAATAAAGTCGACGCTTGCCGACCATCAGCCATGCGAACCACGGCCCGAAGCCCACGTAGCCCAATATCATAGCCGCTTCCTTCATCGCCTAACAGATGCCCCCAGCCACCAGTTCTAGCCGCTTTGCCTTGACGGTTACGACCGTAAACAATAGATCCGGTTCCGGAGATGGCAATTATGCCTTCACGAGTACCGGTACCTGCCACTAGTGCAATCTCAGCGTCATGTGTCAGTAGAAATCGAGCCGGCAAACCAATTTTATGGCAAATATGTAAAACTCGCTGGTGATCGTCGGGCCGCCCAACGCCAGCCAGACCGAAGCAGGCACTTTGACAATCGGCGATTTGAAGGTTAATCTGATTCAACAGATCGGTGACGATCGACTTCAGGGTACTTTCGGTTTGGTCCAGACCCACCAAATGATAATTGGTTGCCGATCCGGTCACTCGTCCCAAGCAGTTTCCGGCCCTGTCCGCAATTAAGCCGATGGTCTTGGTTCCACCACCGTCCAAACCGATTAGATAGGCCATTGACACCCTTCTGTAAATCAGATAGAATTAGCCGAATCTTACCATAAGACGGTTTGCCTGTCTAATCGGAGAGCCATGCCTCGTATTGTCACCCTTCTTTTTTTAGTTTCGATTGGGCCTCTTCACCTGCTGATCGGTTGTGGAAGTAATGATCCACCTGCGCCGATCCAGACCACAGCCCATCTACACAGCATTCACTTTGTAGACCGAAAAAATGGCTGGACCGCCGGGTCAAATGGAACTATCTTCAAGACAGTCGATGGTGGACAATCTTGGCAAGATCTGACTACGGATACCGAATTTCCTCTAACCGATACTATCAATCGAATCTTTTTCACTACCCAAGATCACGGTTGGCTGGTCAGCCTGAAAGGTCAGATCTACTATACTGTTAACGGCGGTCAAATTTGGCGACAGCAGTCGAGTGGGCTTGGGAACGGATTAACCGATCTATTTTTTGCCAAAAACGCCTTCGGTTGGGCAGTTGGTGGGGGTGGGATAATTCTTCACACCAATAATGGCGGGTCAAGTTGGGAACGACAGAGAACTCCAACTGCCACTCATCTGTGGGCCGTCTATTTTTCCGATCAGCAAAAGGGCTGGGTTGTAGGTGAAAAGGGAACAATTTTAACCACTAAAAATAGCGGCCAGCGATGGCAGATACAACGATCGAAGGTTGAATCCGCGTTATTAGCTGTCTCTTTCAGCGATGCAGAAAATGGATGGGTGGTTGGTGTGGACGGAATCGTCTTGCGAACTACCAATGGTGGCCGGCGATGGAAACGCCAAACTACTTCCGTACAAAAAACGTGGCGAAGTGTGGTTGCCGTCACCCCAACAGAGGGCTGGATCGCCGGCGAAGATGGTATCCTGTTACAAACCCTTGACGGAGGTCGATCCTGGCAACCTAAGGATTTCGGCTGTACCCAAAATCTGTTACATCTTTTCGCCCGGAAAGGGCAGATCTGGATTTGCGGTGCTAAGGGAACGATTAGCCGACAACCGCAATAAACAAATAAACAATCGTAAAAATTAGAACTTGTCCCCGACTTGATCGGGTATTCAATCGTTATGCCTCCAGAAGAAATAATTCAAAAAGAATCACAAATTAAGTCTTGCTCCCGCCGTCACTTTTTTAAGCGAGTTGCCACAGGTTCCATCGGTGCAGGTATGGTTCTAACTTCAGCTTCAAAAGCACCGGCACAATTGAAACTCTCCGACCAAATTGAGGAACCGCCACCAACTCCTGTCGTTGAAGCGTCTAGCGCGAAATTATGGGATGGTGAAGAGGCCGATCCTGACGTGATAGGTGAAATGGTAGATCAAGCATTAATCAAGTTGACCAATGCCAGCGATATCAAAGCAGCTTGGAAAGGTCTGGTTTTGCCTAACGATATTGTCGCTATTAAGGTTAACCCACTGGCCGCGTTTGGAACACCTAAGGGGCAAAAGCTGTCTACCCATCCAATTATTGTGGATCGCATTATTGAGGGACTCTATAGTGCTGGTGTCCTGGCAGCCCAAGTTATTGTTTGGGATCGATTCAGTAAGCACCTGGTCGATGCCGGATACCGGATTAACAAAGGGGGTAAAGAACTACAGTGCTTTGCGACCGATAGTGAGGGGGTCGGTTACGATCCAAAGGTTTTCTACGAGACAAAAGAAGATATTCCCACACGACGAGAAGACGGTAAACAGCTGTCATTTTACAGTCGTATTCTGACTCAATTGGCGACGGTGATTATCAACGTCCCTGTTTTTAAGCATCACGGGATTACGGGGGTGAGTGGTTGTCTCAAAAATTTAGCTTTTGGTAGCGTTAATAATACTAACCGTTTTCACTCCAACCCCTTGAACTGTGATCCTGCTATCAGTGAAATCTTCGCTCATACGGTCATCAAAGATAAGCTGATTTTGAATATTGTCGACGGGCTATACGCCAGTTTTAACGGTGGACCGACCTACGACGCGAACGCTATTTGGAAGCAAGGGAAGATTCTAGCCAGCGTTGACCCGGTGATCTTAGATCAGATTATTCTCGACACCATCGATGAGAAACGAAAGGCTGAGGAATTAGAGGTGGTCCGTTCCTTAGCTAAGTATATTCGCTCCGCTAATAGAGCCGAATTGGGCACCAACGATTTAGACAAGGCCGACTTCCAGGAAGTTACAGTTTAATCACCGTTAATCACCAAGGATTAAAGACTGAAAAGGAGGCATACAAAAACGTAATGAGACTGAAAGATCAAGTGGCAGTTATTACGGGTGCAGGACGTGGAATTGGTGCTGCCACCGCGGTAGCTTTAGCCAACGAGGGCGTAGATATTGTTCTGGCCGCCAAAACCGGTAACCAGATCGAGGAGATCGCCAATCGGGTGCGAACGATTGGGCGACGGGCAATTGCTGTTCCGACCGATGTCTCCCAAAAAGATCAAGTAGATGCGTTAGCCGCCAAAGCCTATGACACCTTTGGGAAGGTCGATATTTTGGTTAACAACGCCGGCGTTGCCAAACACAACCCGATTCCAAAAATTGAGTTGGCAGATTGGCAGACCACGATCGACGTCAATTTAACGGGCGTTTTTCTCTGTACACAGGCGGTTTTTGAATCGATGTGCCTACAGAAATATGGACACATCGTCAATGTTTCTTCCGTCTCAGGCGTGCGGGGCGGTGCCAATTTCGGTGCTTATGCCGCTTCTAAGTTCGGAGTGGTGGGGCTGACCCAGTCCACTTTTGCTGAAGGGAAACGGCATGGGGTGAAAGCTTACGCGGTCTGTCCAGGACCAACCGACACTAAGATGCGCCGTGATAATCACGACGACGATTTAAGCAAACTCTCCCAACCTGAAGATATTGCGGATCTCATTGTGTTTTTGATCACTCAACCCCAAACAGCTCATATTTTGGAATCGGTTATTTCAACCCCGTTGATGTAGATGTTCCTTCAGCAGGTGGCAAAGGGGGAGGATTCGTTAGGAAACTCAGATCGTCGGGCTCTTCCTCTTTGGTAATCTCTAGCTCTTGCTGTCGGTTATCAGCCACCCTCTTGAGTCGCCACTGATCTGGAATCGAAATCTTTCCCCATTTCAACTCTATAATCTGACGATGATCGAGTTCCTCCAAATACTGATCTACCAAACCGACGTCTGTACCGATTAGCTTAGCCATCTGTGTTCTGGAGAGACCGGGTTTCATCTTCAGGACTCCCTGCTCAATTCGTCCCTTAGTCTCAGCCAGCTTAATTAAAAAAAAGGCCAACCGTGAAGAAACAGATCTGGCTGCGATGCAATCGAGTGGATAGGATACCTTTCTGAGGGGAATCCACTTTCTAATCCACAGGTTAAGTCGTGGATATTTTTGCAATAACAGATTGAATTCCCAGCGGGGTAGAATTACCAGGTCGGTTGGATTGATACTTTCAGCGATTACTTGGCTTTCTAACACTGGATCGGTCGGAACCTCGCCAAAGATCTCGCCGGTTTCAACTACGGCCTGCGTTGCTTGTTCTGCTTTTACCGTATGCTTTTGCTCTTCTGACGATTCGTCATCAAACACGCTGTCTTCCGCAGGCGTGTAAAATTTCACTCGCCCTTCTCGAATCAGGTAAACTACTTCTCCTAACTCATCGGCGTAGCGGATCTGCTGGTAGCGGTCGAGTTCAACGGTTTTAAGGGTTCTTTCTCGTATCGCCTTTTCCGGTAAATCCTGAAAAAGATTCAGCCCATTAATGGTCCAGAATCTTTCCTGGTTATCTAATCGCTGACTTACACTCGAATACATAGATTTACTCCTGAGTCATTACCTTACCGATAGCTTGTGGGAGATAATTGAGAATATCGGTTGCCATTAAACTATGTTGTCCCAAAATTTCAGCGGCTAAATCACCGGCCAAGCCGTGTAAATAAACTCCTGTTACCGCGGCATCTGTAGCGTGTAATCCCTGTGCCATCAAGCCAGCGATTACACCTGTAAGAACGTCGCCGGATCCAGCAGTTGCCATGCCGGCATTACCGGTTGAATTAAGCCAAATCTGTCCCTGAGGTGAGGCAACGGTGACAGGTACACTTTTGAGTGCTACAGTCATTTGATAACGGTAAGCAAAGTCGATGGCTACCCCCATTGGATCATCTGCCACCTCCTCAATAGATCTACCTGTTAACCGTGACATTTCACCCAGATGGGGAGTGATGACCATCTGCCGATTGTTTTGTTGTGATAGCTTTAGTAGTAGAGCCGGTTCTTCAGAGAACGCATTAAGACCATCAGCATCGATTACCATTGGATGGGACAGTCTATTCGCCAATCGAAGTATCAGGGCAACCGTACTTGAATGTCGGGATAAACCGGGGCCAATTGCCAAAACCTGTTGTTTCTGGTCGGTGTAGTTGCAGATGAGTCGTTCGGCGGTTAGATCTAGTGTTCCCTCTTCAGTATCGGGTAACGGTAGGGTCATCACTTCGGTTAGCTTGGCCTCCATGATAGAGTTGAGCCGCTGAGGAATGCCGAGTGTTACCAAACCCGTACCGGATTTCAGAGCCGCTTGACTGGTTAAGGTTGCGGCTCCTGTCATACCTGTTGATCCGCTCAGTACAAAGACCCGCCCGTAAACACCTTTGTGACTGTTCGATGGACGGCCAGGCAACACCAAATCCACATCCGTAGTCCAGTGGGTCTGGATCTGCTGGTTTTCAATTACACTGTCGGGGAAACCGATCTCGACCACTTCAATCTTCCCGGCCAATCTTGCGCCGGGCTGAATCAGCAAGCCGATTTTGGGCAATCCGACCGTAACGGTTAAATCTGACTCTATGCAAACGCCAAGCGACTGGCCAGTATCAGCGTCTAAACCGGATGGAACATCTACCGATACTACCGTGGCCTCAGATCGGTTAACCGATCTAATCACTTCCGCCATTTTACCTTCGACTCGACGGCTGAGGCCAATTCCAAAAATAGCATCGATCAGCAAATCTTCATCGAAACGCAGAACTTGTTCTTGACTTGATCGTGGATTGAGTCGTGATTGGCATTCAACAATTGGGATGCCCAAGTTACGGACAATTTTTAGGTTGGTTTTAGCCTGACCTGTAAAGTCGTCCGGGGCAGCGGCCAGATAAACTGTGACCGCACGGTTGGACATGGCCAGATGGCGGGCAATCACTAGTCCGTCCCCGCCATTGTTACCTTTACCGACGATAATTCCAATCTGCTCCATACCTGGGAAATGGCAATTAACCGTGTCCAGAATGGCACGGCCCGCATTCTCCATTAGCACAATGGCAGGGATTCCAACTTGCTCAATGGTTTGGTTGTCAATCTGCCGCATCTGCTCCGCGGTCACAACTCTCATCTTTGTACGTTAATCCCCAGATTAAGGCTGCTTCGCCACCAGGTTAGAGCCATCTCGGTGGCGAAGCAGTATCTATCGACTCTGGCAGTCATAATTTTGGCTACAGCGATCAATGCTGTCTTTAATTGGCCTGCCTTATCAAAGGCACCTCTGCAAGTGAGTTGAGATCAGGCATAATGGTTGCCAGTTCCTTCCGTAGTTCCGGGGTGTCTTGCCCACGCATGGCCAGAGTAGATCTACGTCGAATAAAGTCATCGACAAAAACGACTTTCTCCTGTTCAGCGATAAAACGAACCTCTCCAACATAATAATCGGGTGCAGCACGAAGTGAATCCAAGAGGTTCAATTTAGCTCTGGCGGATTGGCTGTTTTCTTTTTTCTGCTGTGTCATATATTTGGTGATTGTTTCAGCTCTTGTTCCATATCGGCAGAATAAACGCTCTACTATCAGTGGGTCTACCTGGTAGGTATCAGCAACCTCAGCAATCCATCCATCTTGGTCGGTTTGTGGATAGTCTCGACCACCTCCAATAGCTAAATTTCCGGTATGACAATAACGAGTTTGGCCAAGTAGACTCAACGCCTGATCTGTTACCTGTTCGGCAAAGGCACGAAAAGTGGTCCATTTCCCTCCAATGAGGTTAAAGACCGGAAAGCCGAGTTCATTTTGTTCGATAATTCTATTCTGATGATCCCGGCTAATTTGACCGGTAGCCTTCTCCGATGTAGGTAAAGGTCTGACACCTGAGAAAGTATATAGGATTTGTGATTGGTCAACTTGAATCTGTGGAAAAATACGGGAGATCATATGGAGCAGATAGTCGATTTCCTCTTTTGTACAAGATGTTTCCGGTTGATCCACCCGAATATCTGTGGTGCCAACAATTACACACTCAAAAAAAGGTGCGATTAAAACGATTCGGCCATCATCATTCTCAAAAAGGATTTCGTGGTCGGCGATTGCAGATCTTAGTTGAGGGTGATTCAAAACCAGATGAGACCCTTTGGTCCCCCCAATAAACTCAGTTGTTTGATTCAACTTTTGGTTGGTCAGGTCAATCCAAGGCCCTGTGGCGTTGATTACTAATTCTGGTTGAACTTCAAAATGTTGGCCGCTTACCTCGTCACGCAAAACAACGGTTTCGTTCGCAGTGCCTGCTACTGCTGCCATAGAAACGTAATTCAGTGCAGTGGCACTTGGGTTCGCTTGTTCTGTATCGGTAATCAACTCAACTGCTAAACGCTCAGGGGAAAGCATCACAGCATCATAATAAATTGCCGTGGCAACGATGTTGGGATCGAGTTCTGGAAATTGCTTTAAACTGGCGTTTTTCAACTGGAAACGATGATTCGAAACCAGTGGATGCCCCTTCGTCCCACCCCTTCGACACGTGGAGATCAAAACTCGAAGGGGCGTCCCCTGCTGTGAAAACCGATGAGAATATAGGTCATAGAGAAGAAGACCTAATTTAATAATTAATCCACCCCGCAGAGCTTGTCCCTGCTCCTCAATCGGAGTTGAGGAACGAGGATGCTCAGAGGAAAAACAAGTGTCAGCCATTGCACCGGTCGATGGTGTGGCAAGTCCAAAAAACTTCTTGGTACTTTTCCAAAAGCCCGCGTGCCAGTTGAAGATTGGGATCACGGTTGGTAGTGGCTTGACATAATGTGGTGCTAACTGGAGCAGTCGATTTCGCTCCTGAACAGCTTCACGGACAAGCCGAAACTCACCATTTTCGAGGTAGCGAATGCCACCGTGTACCATATGCGAGGAGGCCGCACTTGTCCCAGAGCAGAAATCACCTTGATCGACCATCAGGACATCAATACCCTGTAAGGCCAAATCCCTAAAGGTGCCAATACCGTTGATACCAGCCCCAATAATTAGGACCTTAACTTTCGATTTCCGGCTTAGACGCTGTAATTGATCCCGCCTTTTTATCCCTATAACTTGCACTGGCAATTTAAATTAGCGTTATACTGGGCCTAAAAATGGCTAAATAGACCGATATGCATCCTCGCGATAGATCAGCACTTGTGCCATATTACGAGGGATAGTAACTTGCAACGCTTTTCGTTTTCGGTTAGCGTTTTTAACCACCAATTGTGTCCTCAGCATACCCGTCATGGTGATCATTCCCGATTCAAAGTAGACCCACATTTTCTGTTCGGTGTAGGGATTAATAATGTGTTCTTCATTGGGCTGAAAAAAATCGTAGGCAGGGGCGTCGAGTTCAATCGCCTTGTCGAAGCCTTGTAAAACTAATTGTGGCGGTGGGATTTTGGGTTTATAGCCACTTAACCTGCAATTGGTTAGACGAACTGGTCCTCCATCTTTATTGGTTAGTTTGAGAGAGATAAAGATGGCCAACTTCCGATTGTCGTCACGGGTAATAAACCAGGTATCTTCGATAATCTGTTCTACCGTCAAGCCCGGGATTTGTCGTTGCCGGTCGTAGAGAACCGCCAAAATTACGATACAGATAATTCCGAGTACCGTCCAGTTCCCGGTTGGTGTCTTAATGAACTCAAAAAGGAGCTTCAGTGTTTGCTGTAGCATCTGTCTTACTCGCTCTAAGAGAAGCCTGTTGATAGCTTAAAACAGACATGTTTCCGTAAACATGTTCTGAGTTTCGAGACTTAAACGCTTTATCTTTTTCCTAAATCAGGTTTACGAGTAATACCAAGCAGATACACCCGTTTAGTTAGCCGGCTTAATACATTCGCCGTTTAATGGCCATATTTTTTCATGATCGCACCCAGGCGATCGAGTGGAATCGCCGGAATGGTTCGATTCTGTTTGCCCGTCATCGTACTTGCCATCGTCATCGAATTGTAGACAGCTTCTTCAGTGGCCTCGATCACCGCTTGATAGAGTGGGTCCAGATTCCGATTGCGGAGCATTTTCATCTCCAGTACAGGCTGATCGCTTCGCCGAGGGATTTTGTTGGCCGTCGAGAAAGCGATCACGAATTCGCCACTGCTCATAGTACTGGGTGTACCTGTTCGCGCCAATCCGTGTGTGGCACGAAGGCAAAGCTGTCGTAGTTGCCGATGGGTCAACGGTGCATCGGTAGCAATCACGATAATAAAGGAGCCATCTTTACCTTGAAAAGGCAGTAAATCCCGGATTTCTTTGCCGACGGGCACACCGTCGATGCGAAGTTGATGCCGCCGACCACCATTCGAGTTGACTAACACACCGACTGTATAACCGCCTTGATCAGTCGGCAACAGACGGGAAGCAGTACCAATCCCAGCCTTGAACTGGTAGCATCGCATCCCTGTACCAGCACCAACACAGCCTTCTTCCACGGCACCGTCAGTAGCCGTATTGATCGCCTCTATAGCGTGTTCCGGTCGGACATGTAGGCCCCGAATATCGTTCAGATAACCGTCGTAACACTCTCCTACAATCGGCAAGGCAATGTGGTTCAAATAGCGAACAACGCCTTCGTGAACTGCTCCGACAGATAGCGTATTCGTCAGCATAATTGGTGACTCAATGTAACCAGCGTCGTTGACCCAGGCCATACCAGTCATTTCTCCGTTGCCATGAATGGTGTAAGCGGCACCCACCAGCAGTTGGGTTTCTAGATCCGGATTGGGGATTACGGCTGTCACGCCGGTTCGGATGTTATCCCCCTGATTGAGAGTCACATGCCCAACCTTAACATTCGTTACATCGGTAATCGCATTGTGCCGGCCTGTAGGATAAATTCCGATTTCATATCCGAGATCACGGATTCTGGCCCGTTCAGCTATGCTATTTTGAGCGGTCTGACCCTCAGCATCGACCGTCCAGGCTATCAGTATCCAGCAAAGGATTAGACTGTAACAAAGAGTAGAAAATTGGATCAAAGAGATCCTGTATTTCTGCATTGTTTTCCCCAAGCTCAATTTTGATGGTCTAAGGCATATAGAAATTGGCGAGTTCGTGCATCTTGTGGTTGATCGAAGATCTGAGTTGGAGAACCTGCTTCGACCAGATGACCTTGATCCATGAAAATGATACGATCGGCAAAGTTTCGAGCGAAATCCATTTCGTGTGTTACAATGATCATGGTCATTCCTTCATCAACTAATTGTCGCATAACACCCAGAACTTCTGCAATAAGTTCTGGATCTAAGGCTGAAGTCGGTTCATCGAACAGCATTACTTTAGGTTGCATCGCTAAGGCTCTGGCAATCGCTACCCTTTGTTGCTGTCCACCAGAGAGTCGGGACGGATACTGGTCTTTTTTGTCGGTTAAACCGACCTTCTCCAGCAGTTGGAGGCCTAAATCAGTTGCTTCTGTTGTCGCCATCTTTTTAACGATAATAGGTGCTTCGATCACGTTTTCTAAGGCTGTTCGGTGCGCAAACAGGTTGAAAGATTGGAAGACCATACCTGTTTTCAGACGCAGAGCATGTATTTGAGCTGGGTCAACCCGACCGTCTGGACGTGCTATAACTCGAACGTCATCAATTTGGATGCTACCGTAGTGGGGCTGTTCTAAAAAATTAAGACAACGAAGAAGAGTACTTTTACCAGATCCACTTCGACCGATGATACAGACCACTTCAGCTATGTCGACGGTAAATGACGCCTGTTTTACCGCCTGCAAGGCTCCAAAAAACTTTTCCAGATCCACTACCTGGACCATCGAGGATGGTTGTATTGGTTGGGTCATTCACGTACCCCTTTGGAAAATCGATCTTCGATTTTAGACTGGCAAGCAGAAAAGATGATGGTCAAAATCCAGTAAAAGGTAGCCGCAATCAACAAAGCTTCCAGGTGACGAGCATCACGACGACCATGTTTTTCAGCACGCCACAGAATCTCATGTACAAAGCCGACGGTCGAGACCAGTGCGGAGTCTTTCTGCATAGCAATAAACTGGTTGCCAATTGGTGGGATAATCAAACGAAGGGCTTGCGGGAAAACAACCCGATGCATCATCTGATTCCGCGTCATACCCAAAGCGTAAGCGGCTTCTTGTTGCCCAATGTCAACCGACTGAATCCCAGCTCGAAAGATCTCTGCCATATAAGCACCATAGTTCAAGCCGAGGGCTAAAATCCCCGCTGTCATCGGTCCTAGCCGAATACCGATTTGCGGTAGGGCAAAGAACAGAAAAAAGATCTGCAATAGTAGGGGCGTCCCACGCACCAGAGAAATATAAAATGTCGAGGTGGCATATGCCGGAGGAAATCGCGACAGGCGACCGAGCGCCCCCATCAAGGCCAGTAAACAGGCCAAAACGATCGAGGCTGTGGAGAGGATAATGGTTACGACGATGCCTTCCGCGATGTTAGGGCCAGATCGAGTGATAAATCCAAGATCCAGTGCAATAGTCTTGATTTCAAACCCGAAGAGATTTATTTTCAGTCCACTGAAAGCTAGTATCAAGAAGAAGAACAAAACTGCCCAGGAAACATAAACACCGATCTGGAACTCTCGTTCCTGTTGTTGGCGAATTAGCTCGACCTGTTGACCAAGCTCACACGTTTCGGCATCGTTTGGTTTCACGACAATTTAGGCATCCTGTAATCTGAAGTTACTGGGATAACCCGAAATAGGGAGATAAAATTCTCTAACGCTTTTAATTCTGAATTCCCTTTTACGCCAGCGTACAATTCTGCAACTACTATGGACGACAGAATGATATGAGATGAATTGGTGTTTATAAAACTGAAGTTTATCTGGAAGATCTCTGCTGCGATGCCCAACCATCGCGACGTCTTCGTCGTTTGGCTGCAGGAACAAGGCCACGATGCGATGTATACCCTGGATCTGGACTTAACCAGACGCCGGGCACTGAAGAACGGATTGACTGTAGTCACCATAGACAACGATTTTTCTCAATCATTTCTGCTGAGGAGCTAGCCGTGGTGGCCTTCCAGCCACTTGAGGTTTCGTAGGGGCAAAGCAATATCACTGTGTCAGTGAATAGATATAGGTGGAATGGTGATTGATTTAATGCTATTTTCGCCACCTATGCTTTGCCCAATATACCATATACGAAGATTGAGTAGGGTAAAGCGGATCCAAGTATATCGAGTGAAAGTCAGTTCCTACAACCCAGTTTTTTTGTTGCCTCAAGCGCTTGACACCTGCTTTGCCCCTACATTGAGGGCAAAATCATGAAACCAACTTGCCTAATTTGGGTTGAGTTTGAAAGTTTGGGTTAATTCTTCGAGAACATTGCAGTTTTGTTTTTGAGCGTGGAAACAGATCCCCGAATCCGACAAAAAATTTGGTTCCCTCGTTGGAGCGGAAGGTACTCGATATTTTCTGTTTGACTTTGGCCATCTGAATATCCCACTCTGCCAGATTATTACCAAATAGGACACGAAAATCGACCGTGAACCGCAAGGTTTCGGTCTGATATTTATCAAACCGGTCCAGAAGATTTTTGACCTCGTTTTGGCGGGGTATGAGAAGGAGTTCGGTAAGATAAGGTTCGAAGGCACGATCGACAATATGACGGTATTGTTGGATGCAGGCTGAGGTTTTCTCGGGAGGCGGCGTCGTTTTGCCTTTTACTGCATCGACGGTTACTTTAATCTGAAGAAACAAGGTTTTCATCTCTTTAGTCCATTGAGCACTATCTTGCTCAATTGTCCTAGCTAATTTACGATGCCATCCGTTTTATGTACAGCGATTATCGAGAAGGATCTGAAGGCTTGGCATTAAAAGGAAAATATCACTTTTCCCGGAAGCCATGATGTAGGAGAATTGCTGGACTTGATTTTGCCGATGTTGCCGGAATGGCATATTTGGAAACTGGACTTTCACAAACTAGAGGACCGTTTACAAGGGCTCGTCTTGCAGCATCAGGGATTCTTTGCTATGCTCAGAATGACGACCAGGAAACCGAAAATGACCGAAAAAATTTCATGAACGGAAATATTTGTTTTATAAACCCAATCCTTAGGCCAACGCGGTCTGAGGACATAATTGTTGCTGATCTTGTGTTACAATGATCTGAAAAAATGCATCGCTTGGATATTGAAGGAAAATTTTAACGATGCAAATTGACGATTCCCCTTATGACCGCTTAGTATAGACAATAAAGAGTTTGTGAATGTCATGAGTAACTATTCTCCGTCAACCGACTTAATTCAGGAAGTGGTTGGTCGTATTGTCGAAGTAGCTGACCAAGATAAAATTCTCCTGTTTGGCTCAGCTGCCCGTGATCAAATGCATATGGACAGTGATTTAGACCTTCTGGTCATCAAATCTGCACCTGTTCACCGTGGGCGTTTAGCAGAAGACATCTATATGAATATGCTTGGTATCAAACAGGCTATCGATGTCGTTGTTGCAACGCCAGAAGATATTGAAATCTACCGGCAAGATCCGTATCTAGTGATCCATTCAGCACTTCAATCCGGCAAAGTCATCTATGAGAAATCAGCTTTACCCGAGTGATACACGAGAATGGTTGAATCGGGCTAAGAGCAATCTAGTACGGGCTGGCATGAGAGCAGATGAAGTTTATCTAGAAGATCTTTGCTTCGTGCTCAGCAAGCGGCGGAAAAAGCGATTAAGGCAGTCCTTATTCATTATGGTATGATCTTTCCTTTTTCTCACGATTTAGCGCAATTGTTGACGATACTCGAAGATGAACATCCACCCATTCCAAAATCTGTCCTTCAAGCGGCAAGACTAACACGTTTCGCCATTTCAGCGAGGTATCCAAGCTTTAGTGAACCTGTTACAGAGACTGAGTATGAAACCGTGTTATCTATCGCTGACCGGGTCTTACAATGGGCTGAAAAAATTGTCGAAAACGACTAGAGTCAAACAGGGCGTTTCAGCCAAAGATAGTGTTGGGGTGGGATTGTCAGACCAATGCAGTTTGAAGACATAATCTATCTGTCTCCTGAACGAAGTAAAGGAGCTATCTTGATAGTCCATAGGCTCTTAGCTTGCAGAAAATCATAACAAAAGAACCCAAATATAGTACTTCAGCAAAGGAAGAAACCGTATCAGTTATTGAGATTCTCGGCTGCACTCAAATGACAACGGAGGAATTGAAAATGGCCAGCTGAACCCCACTAAACGCCGTAAACTGATGGTACAATGAACACTATCAAAATTCTCGCTGGTGGCCTCGTAAACCAAGAGGTTCCAGTACGCCGTAAATGACTTGAGAGGTCGAATCCGTTTCACATTATGGCTCCTACGGCCTTCTTGGTAATTACGGAATATATATGCAATTCGGTCTAATACATGTTAGCCCCCAATAATAAACCTTGTTACATGAGTAATTATGGTATACCTTAATACACGATGTATGATTTTGAGTTTGACGAAAACAAGAGTGTTTTAAATCTACGCAAGCATGGGATAGATTTTGTTGAAGCTCAGGAACTTTGGCATGATCCTGGGCTCATTGAAATACAAGCGGCATGCAATAGCGAACCACGGTCTGTATTTGTTGGTCGAATTAATGAAAATCATTGGTCCGCTATCATAACCCATCGTGGAAACAAAATCAGAATAATATCTGTAAGGCGCTCTAGAAAATCGGAGGTGAAACTGTATGAAATCTGAAGATCTTGACAAAAAGTTTGATAAAAACGAGGCTGATATCGTTGAGGATCTTGACTTATCCACTTTAAGACGCCCCAACCAACAGCAAAAAAGAGTCAATGTAGACTTTCCTGTCTGGATAATCGACTCATTAGATAAAGAAGCTAACCGGGTGGGCGTGACACGCCAATCTATAATAAAGCTTTGGCTGGCGGAAAGACTTGAAAAGCTTGCTCAAATAAGACGCAGTCCCTGAACGCTATTCCGCTCCGCTGCACTGTGGTAGGTGAACTCGGGGTTATGCGCTGAGGTCAGAGAAGGTGAGAATCTAAATGCCAACTATACTTGATTCTATTGGGGTGGCTCTTTTCTTCTATGCAAATGAAGGAAATGAACCAATCCCTGTGCATTGTCGGAAAGGAGATATGGAATGCAAAGATTGTATAGATGATGAGAATTATGACATTGCAAGAAGCATATTCTTATGGGGGCCGCCAGGGAACAAGAAACAAATACGAAAGATAATACTTGAACACTTCGATTATATTAGAGGTCAATGGAAGAAATTTCATGAAAGATGACATGAAAAAGTTTCATCCGGTGCAAAATGTAAATATCGAAAAAGGTGTTCTCTGTCTCATCGTTGATAGTAACAGCATTCAAAAAGATTTTAATGAACTATTATCCATTCTGACTAAATGCAAGGGAGGAAGAACAAAAGTAGTTTGAGGTTTCACCATCCGGGTATGGTATCCACTGGCCACTGATTGATGAAGATATTTCGATAGACGGTCTTTTGGGTATTGTGCATAGTCTAAGTGAAAACAAAATAAGCGCAAACATGGCAAATCCAGACGACCGCTACAG
>JASMLX010000092.1 GCA_030748495.1 Candidatus Poribacteria bacterium
TTAACTGCTTTAAATCGAGGCCAGATAGAAAAACTTCGGCCAACTTTCAAACCCGCATTGAAAACACATCAATCTTCATCGGTTGTGGTTACACTAGACAAAGGTCAACCAAAAACAGGTGCTGCTAGGACTCCAAAACTCAATTCAGAAGATTTATTGATCCTGATTCTAGTCTGCTTTGGTATTTATCCTACTCAGCACCTTCTGGGACTGTTGTTCTCAGGGCAGAAAAGTTGGGTTTTAAATGGGTGCATGGCTTAACACCTGTACTCGAGACCGCTTTGGCTGAGGAAAAACAACTCCCGGTCCGGGCTGGTAGACCAGAGAAAGCGATGGGTTCCATCAATCAACTGTTGAAAATATGCCCGCAATTGTCCTTCATCATTGATGGAGTTGAAAGAAATGTCAGACGTTCCAAAGACTCGGCCAAGCCAAAACAAGGCTACAGTGGCCAAAAGAAGCGCCATAGGATTAAAAATACTGCCTCAGCAATCAAAGTGGAGGTAATTTTTTATTTGTCGGAAATAGCCATCCGGGCTGCAGTCACCATAAGAAGATGGCAAATGAAGAGATTCCAGTCTTTCCTACCGGCAGTCTTCTTTGGCCAGACACGGGTTACCAAGGCTATCTTCCAGCCGCTGTTATTATGATCTATCAACCTGGAAAGAAGTTAAAAAACAGAGAAGACAGGGCAGAAGATAAGTCTTTAAATCGACCAGTTTCTGCCATCCGGGTTGATGTAGAAGATGCTATTGGAGGTCTCAAGCCTAGCAACAGAATCAGTGATATTTACCGCCATCGGAGGGCAGATTTTGAAGATCAGGTGCGGCCGATAGCTGAAGGGTTGCACAACTTTAGAATGAGTATGTGAGTGGCGGGAAAGTAAATCAAATGAACAAGGGAAAGTTGTGTGCAATTTCTTAAATGAGATCTAGTCTAGTGCCTCAGAATAGAATAAAACCCATTGTAAGATATTCTAAGATAATAATTGATCCACTATTTACCACTAATTGGTGCTGAATCTTCAGTCCGACAGGCTGCTAGTCTCGGTTGAACTAAAAAAGGAGATGGACAACCAGCTTAGCTCAACTATCTCAGCTTAATAATACGAGGTTCACCAGTACGTACGATAATTCTGCGGAGTATTGTGGTTTATAGGGCAGAAATACCACCGTCAGCGGAAAGATCGCCCATTCTTTTTATGGACGGGTTTTGGCTGACATTAGAATGTCAACCGAACCAGTGAAAAGCAATAATTGAGGGTGCCTTCCGTGGGGTGGATGTGGATGGAGCAGGCTGCCGGATGAGGGCTCAACTGCCAATTGCCACTACGGTAGCTTAGGAGAAATGGATTGAGATCCGGTGCGGTCGCCATTACATAGCCACGATAAAATCCAAAGCCCAACCCTAGAATCAAGCCAACGCCAGTTCCTTTTTGCAGATTCTTAACCCAGTCGGCGTCTTCCTGCAGCAACGAGACACCAACGGCTCCAATTGTACCGACTGCTCCACCATAGAGGGCGTCGGTAGCAACGGTTTTCATCCCTCGCCCTTGAGCAGATACTGATGGAGGATTAGATAGGAAAAGCAGTAAACAGAGGGCAAGTAAAATTAATTGCGGAAACCTGCAGCAGTTGAAATTTTGCATTATTTACACTCCACCTCCTCGATCTTACCGCACGGACTCCCACGAGCCGGCAACAGATTTCATTGAAATTTCACGATCTTCGGCAACGGCTACGCACCGTTTCCAAACCGAAATGCCAGGGATGACAAGTCCAAGGCTAACTGCAAATTTTTCTTGAATAGTTTAAGGTAGAAGTTATCGGCTTGGCCTTCATCAGTTCCAAGTTCAGAATGGTTCCAAAAACTGGCCATTGGGCTTGAAACTCCCAGCGTTAGAATCGATTGCAAGCGGTACGGAAAACCTCAAATACGGGCGAAGGCAACCGACTATTCGGCCCAACCATGTGCATTGCGGACATCCATCATAGCCTTGAGAATGGTGTTCCAGGTTTCGGGATTTTCGAGCGTCGCATTGGGGAACATGCAGCCATCCCAGCAGATATGCCGGATTCCGCGGGCGGGAGCGCCCTTCAGCCAATAGCCCGAACAATTGGTGATATCGAGCTTGCCGTTGGGGTCATCCGCCGGACAGTGCTTGCCAGTTTTGTCGTGCGAGCCCTCACCGTGCACCTCGCCATCGTTTTGGGCGACATGGAAGTCAATCGTCCAAGGACGGAGCTTATCGGTCATCGCCGTATAGGCCACCTGGAACTCCTCGGCGGAATAGCCATCTTGCAGGAGCGCGTGCTCGGGCGCATTGTAGCCCATGGTGTAGAGATAGGTGTGGGCCAAGTCGGCTTGGAAGCCGAGAGTTTCCGGCATCCCAACCCCTTCGAGAATATCCAGCATGTCCTTCCAGCTGTGCATGCCGGCCCAGCAGATCTCGCCCTCGGCAGCGAGTCGTTCGCCGTGGTCAGCAGCGATTTTCGTGGCCTCCTTGAAGGTCTCGATGATGCGAGCTGTATTAGCGCTGGGATCCTCGCGCCACTGTTCAACACTGGACTCAGCGGAATCAATTCGAATCACCCCACCTTTGCGGACACCGTGGTCGTTGAAGACACCAGCGATGCGACAAGCCATCTTCACTGACTCCAGAAACTTGGCCTGCTGTTCGTCGTCTCCCATAGCTGAATCTCCCACTGTCCCCGGCCATATCGGAGCCACTAACGAACCCACGTCGAAGCCCTTGCTAGCGATTAGGTCAGCTATAGCCTTCAATTCGTCGTCACTGGCATTGGGATCAGTGTGCGGAAGAAACAGGAAATAATCGATGCCCTCAAATTTCTGCCCATCGACTTCGGCGGCAGCAGTCAGGTCTAGCATGCGCTCAAGACTGATCGGCGGCTCCTGGCCTTCCTCGTCACCCTTACCGACGAGCCCGGGCCACATGGCGTTGTGAAGCTTCGGGAAATTATTGTCGCTCATCTTGCTATTCTCCTACTGTTGGTAATCTTTTTCGAGCGAACATTGTAAGCGTTCTGCTCTTTTGAGTGGTAATCATCTTTGGGATTGGTTTCACCCACAAACTAGGTGCGAACATATGTCATCATTATATAAAAGTGGAAGATTAGGTGTTTGGAGCAAGCTGAACAAGGACAGAAGACAAACCCTAGTTGTATCCGCTAACCAAGGTTGGTTGGATACCGGTTCTTGCTGACTCGGCATAGCTAGAACGCTCCGTTTCCATGGTAGAGAATCCCAGAGCAACGTTCAGCTCTACCTTAAGTATAATTATTGGTT
This sequence comes from Candidatus Poribacteria bacterium, assembly GCA_030748495.1. Lineage (GTDB taxonomy): Bacteria > Poribacteria > WGA-4E > WGA-4E > UBA9662. The sequence continues at coordinate 3,307 of JASMLX010000092.1, forward strand.
AGTAAGCCGGTATTGTTACTAGCGAATTGCTGAAAACTTTCAGACGCTAGAGGACGACGCTCAATCACCAGTCCTCCTTGGCCTCTACCTAGTTGAACGGAGCCAATCTCAAATGGATGAGCTCCGCTTCGTCGCTGTACAAATTCTGCTCCAGAAACATGTGGGTCTTGTGCAATCCGAATCCCGATTGGGTTACCAAGTTGAGGCCTGTTACTGGAATCGATATAAGGATGGCGGGTGGGGCCAGCAAAAGTCAGAGCCTCATCGTCTTCTGTTGGAAAGGTAATGTCATCGAGTTCGTTCAGTTGCTGATCTAGAATACTGAGGCGAGCGCCAAGGCTATCACTATAACTAAGCACCGAGTCGTCCCCCAATACGTGCTGGAGATTCAACGCGGTGGTGACGACGGGCTCTTTTTTCAATGGGTCAGTAGCTGACGGTTGTGTTAGAGGAATGTCTCGCAATTCTAAAATTAGGCGGTCGACCAATTCAATTCTTTGGATTAGCTTATCCCGTGTTTCGACCGAATTATCGAGCAGTTTGGATTGGTTTGGCAACTGGTTGGGATCGTAAGAGCTGATGTCTGTGATCAGCGCATCGATTACCTGGTAATCACCAAACTCCCTGTTCAGCAGGCGCATCTCTTCGATCGCCGCCAAACGATTTTCCTGTGCAGCGGTATTAACAGATGACCCAGAAGAGGAGGTCAACGCGTATTCTTCAGTTACCACTGCCTCTGAGGCAAAATGGCTACTAGGGTGGGTGCCGTAGCCACGTGTCACACCGACTAACTGATTGTCACTGTTAATATCTGTATAGGAAATGCGCTCTGAGCCGATGTAGGCCACGCCAGAACTGGCAAAGCCACCGGTCCCAGTGGGGGGATGATTCAGCGTAATTGTAGTCGCAGAGGCGTCGATAGCAGGAATAATCTCGACTTTCTCTCCATTTACTAGACGTTCGGTCTTCGCCAAAGAATTGACACCACCTTCAATTGCCGCTGGTTGAACAACACTTGCATCTCGTGCCCGTCGAGCTTCTACTTGAAAATCCCCAGCTTGGCTAAGTAGATCGGCCGTAGTTTGATCGGAGGGGGTATGTTGACCGCTGAAGTGGCTGTAGCGAGCAAATTGGTCTTGAAGTTCGATCACCAGTTGATCCCGCACCCCAACTCGAGGAAGCAGTCTCTCCAGATTGACAATCAAACTGTCAATTCTTACCAGTGTGGAGTCGAGAAAGGCATCTTTTTGGTCATCAGCGTCAAAGTTATCAACCTGTTCTTGAAGGCCTATTAGTAGGCGATCCAGGGTTTTAAACTCTTCTTGCAGACTCTGATTTGTTTGTCCAACCTGACCGAGAATCTTTTCCAATTCTGTAGCCGATGAAATTTTAGGTTGGGCGGGCTCTGCTGCCTTCAATCGACGGCCACGACGAGCAGGGTGCTGCTCCGACTGCAATGGCTGCATTAATAGGCTTTGATTTCGCGTTTGGCGATTAAAGCCAGAGGCGGTATAGGAGTCAGTTAGAAATTGAGTTTGTCGGGCATCTCCAACTTGGGATTGGGATTGGAGATTGGCAGAGTCAACCTCTGTTGTACTCGGTGAGTTAACTATCAGATCCGCATCTCTACGCAGGTTAGCAATCGATTGTCGACTTCGATTTCGTGTCAGAGAGGAGAAATTCCGAATCCCGGTTAGGTTCGTTAAAGTCGCGTCCATTTTAACAGTCACCCTTGAACAAAGCTTCCCACATCATACCAGTTAATCTAATGTTTTGTCAAGTTCTACTGTAGCAAATTGCCAAGTCATCCTAAATTCTTTAGTCAAACTTTAGAGGTTGCGAACCTAACTTGCCCAAAATTTACTCGTCTACTATATCGACAGGTTGGCAAAAATGGCAAACTGTGCTAGTATAAACTACTGATCATACAATGAAGTTAATTCTCTAAAAACAACCGATATCAATCAAGAACGCACTCAAGACAGGAGGAATTCCATGAAAGTCCGGCCTGATCTCTTGGATAAAAACAGTCCAAAAGGTTTAGAGGTCATTCAACTGACTACTGAGACCGAGGTACCGAGTTCCCATATCTATATGGAGGCACAGATTTTTACCCCGGATTCAAAGCGACTGATCCTGCACCGGTCAGCCCATCCGCACGGATCGGATCCAATCGACCCTGAACACCAGTACCTGATCTGCGACCTGGAAGATGCCTGTGACCTACCCCGGTCGAGAAACTGCCACCTGACGCCGATCACAACTGAAACTGGTGCCACCGCCCCCTCTATTTCACCTGATGGTAAAATGCTTTACTATTTTGTCAATCAAACAGAGTTGAACAGTGGAAGCTTAATCCTGAAAAAAGTCGATTTGGACGGTACTAATAGGGAAATAATACAGGTCATTGATTCGTCGCTACCCGGTACCGATTTCCGACCCAGTCGACCGTATCCGCTTTCGACCATCTCCTCCGATGGTAAACGGCTAGCCATCTCAGCCTTCCTAGGTGATGGCGAGACCGTAGATGCGCCCTGGGGATTGATGGTATTCGACCTGGGACAGGCCAGTGTAGAACTGGTGATTAAAGGTCAAACGTGGTGCAATATGCACCCGCAGTACAGCCGGTCGCTGGACGCCGAGGCGCAACACGATATTCTGATCCAGGAGAATCACGATAACATTTGTGACAGATCCGGCCAGATCACCCAATTGGTCGGTGGAGATGGCGCCGATATTCATGTTATCCGCGACGATGGCACTAATTTCCGAAACCTGCCCTGGGGGCGTGACGGTAACGAGTTCTGCCAGGGACACCAATGCTGGATTGGTAGAAGTCAGCGTGCTTTGACCAGTACCTCGACACGAACGCCACGTAGTTGCCGACTGATTGAAGCACGAGCCTCCGAGCATAGCGACCACACGGGCATCGAGACGCCGAAAGCTCAACGCAACGACCTGTCACGCCAGATCCCGCATCCTGATTATTACCATTTTGCCACTGACATCGAAGGAAAACGGTTAATCACCGATGCTGGCCCCAGAGACAGCGGTGGTGCTATCTACTTGGGAGAGATACCGGAGAATGAAACCGATCCGTTGGTAGAGATGACCTACCTGCTTAATCCGCGTTCCTCGTGGGAAAAGGGCAGTCATATTCACCCTTTTCTTTCTCCTGACGGACGTACCGGCTTCTTCAACTCCGACGATGGCGGCCTGCTACAAGCCTACATGGTTCGTCTGGATATATGAATAGAAATATCTGATGAATGACGAGAGGATGAAGTGTTTGCCTCTGACCCAGCCATTAACAATTTAGGATAACCAAAAGCATCAAAGCAGGAGGGAAACAGTATGTCAACAATGGAGTTATGCGTCGGTATCGTAGGTGCAGGCAGCGTGGGTGGATTGGGTGGACGGGATAATTCCCATGCCGGAGGCTACCGCCGTTGTCCGGAAGCCGACCTGGTCGCCGTAGCCGACATCAATCCGCAAAGGTTACAACAGTTTGGAGATGAATGGGAGATTCCTAGTCAGCATCGATATGAGACAGCCCAGGCCATGTACGAAAATTCCAAGCTGGATATCGTCAGTGTTACCACCCATAATTTCCATCACCATCAGCCGGTGATCGAAGCGGCGGAAGCCGGGGTCAAGGTAATTCTAGTTGAAAAACCGCTGGCCATCAGTGTCGAGTTGGGACGCAAGATGGTGGCGGCCTGTGCCGAACACGGATGCAGGCTAATCGTTGATCATACTCGTCGTTTTTTACCCCACTACCGTAAGCTGAAGCGGATGGTCAGTGAAGGTGAGGTGGGAGAGGTCAGGTCTATCACCTATTCCGGTGCCAGGCCGTTACTGCACAACGGCACGCACACGGTGGACTACGCTTTTTATTTCACCGACGCGGAACCGCAGTGGGTGTCGGGATTTCTCAACGACGAACCGGTCGCCGATCCGGGAGGAGGCGGAATGGTGGCCTGTAGCGGAGGAGTGGTTGTCTTTATCAACTGTATTGCCACCCGGCGACAATCTTTAAGCGATACCATTATCGCCGGTACCGAGGGACAAATCCATTTCTGCGAAAGGCGCGGTATCTGGGAGTACGGTCCTTTGGTCGAGGCTAGCGGTGGGTACGGTAGCCGCTACGACTTCTCCCCGATTCCCAATATGCCCGAGGATCTTGAACTGGACGACTATTTCTACAGCGCGACCCGGGAAGCGGTGGACTGCCTGCTCGAAGATCGGGAGAGTGTCTCTACCGGAAGCGATGGTCTGAAGGCGCTGGAGGTAATCACAGCCATGCACATCTCTCACAAAACAAAAACTCTGGTGCCTTTGCCGCTAGAGGAAGGTCTCGATCATGTCGAAATTCGTTCGACAGGCCAATAATGATGTTGAGGCGTAACCTTCAACCCGCTCCGACTTTCCGTCGCATACATCTTAGGTCTTAGAGTCATTGAGGAGCAGCGACAGAGGTCGTTCAACCATAACGATCGCCTCAGTTTCAAGCAGGTAAATTCCAGTTGGCTCGTTTGGCTATCTCCGCCAGCAACAGGTTGGCAAAAGCGATTAACTGTGCTAGTATAAACCCCAGGTCATACGACTTTTAAGTCGAGGTCTCAAATGTTTAGGTCTAAAGTTACGTTTTTCAGCGAGGTCGAATCATGATTCCAATTGCACTACAACTCTATACTGTTCGAGAAGATTTAGCACAAGATCCGGTCCGGATCATCAAAGCTGTGGCCGAGATCGGTTACCAGGGGGTTGAAGGTGGAACACCCACCGGAATGTCTAACCAGGATTACCTCTCTTTGTTAGCTGATAATAACTTAACCCTGATCGGTAGTGGCACCTCTACCGCCGATCTGCGAAACAATTTGTCGCAGGTTGTTGAACGCTGCAGCGAACTCGGCATTAATACGCTGATGTGCGGTATTGGTGGGGAGTTACGCCAGAGCGATGGCGACTGGAAAGGGGTGGTGGACGGACTGGCCGAAGGGTGTGCCAAAGCGTCCGAAGCTGGGCTTCGTATTCTCTACCATAACCACGCCTTTGAATTCGAGGATAAGGTCGATGGACAATACGGACTCGACTATCTATTCGACACCATCCCAGAGACCGATATCCAGGCCGAGCTAGACACTTATTGGGTGCAGGTGGGTGGCGAAGATCCGGTGGCCTACATCAATAAATATGCCGGTCGTCTACCGCGCCTGCATATCAAGGATAGGGCACCGGCCCCGGCCGACGAGGAGTGCCCATTTGCGGAGGTCGGGCACGGTATTTTGGATTGGGACGGCATCTTTGCCGCTGCGCCAACAGCGGGTGTTGAATGGTATGTGGTCGAACAGGATCGTTGCGCTCGTTCGCCACTGGAATCGGCCCGGATGAGCCTCGAATATCTGCGCTCTCGCGACATGATCTAAGAGGAACAACCGATGGCGATATCACCAATTCCAAAATACGGTCATCGTCTGCTGGTTCGGCCCGATAATACGGTTGAGATCGGCACTTTTGAGGTCGATCTCCCCTCTAGCCAGCAGGTATTGATCGAGACCGACTCGACTCTGATCAGCGCCGGTACCGAACTGGGTACCCAGGAACAGGACCGGCAACAACCCTTTACTCCCGGTTACTCCAATGCGGGTAGGATCCTGGCCCTGGGCGATGGTGTCGAAGGCTATCAGGTAGGTGACCGAGTCCTCTCACTGGGCCATCACGCCAGCCATGTCACCGTTTCTGACGCCCCACAATCTCTGGTTAAACTGCCAGATGGAGCCTCTTTTGCCGCTGGCACTTTTGGTGTCCTGGGCAGTGTCTCGATACACGGTGTCCGCAAAGCCAAACTCGAATTCGGTGAACGTCTGATGATTACCGGCATGGGCGTGGTCGGCCAACTGGCACTGCAACTGGCTAAGCTGACAGGTTGCGATCAGGCCATAGCAGTTGATCTGATCGACCAACGGCTGGAAAAGGCTGACATCTCCGGTGCCACGCATATCTTGAATCCGACTACCTGTGATCTGAAAAGTCAGGTCCAACAGTTGACTGAAGGGCGTGGCCTGGATGTGGTGATCGAAGCCTCCGGCTACCCAGACCTACTCCCCGAACTGTTTGACCTGATGCGGATCGGGGGGCGCATCGTGCTGTTGGGATCGATCTGGCATCGGAAAGTGGAACTGGACCTGATGCCGTTCCACGAAAAAGAACTGATCATGATCGGTGCCCATCAACCCAAATGCCCTACCACGCCAACGGCCATATTCCCCTGGACCCAGCAGTACAACCGGGCCCAGATCTTAAAATATATTTGTCAGGGGACGCTGAATGTGGACCACCTGATCTCTCATCAACTTCCCTACACCGAAGCGGAAACCGCTTACCGATTGTTGCGCGACCAGCGCGATCAATCGCTGGGCGTTATTCTAAAATGGGGAACTTAGCGCTGAAAATGGAGATTACCTGTAGGAAACAACAAACGACAATCAACTACTAATTACTACCAATTAAAGGAAGAAAAAAATGCAACTTGGATTTGTCAGCGCTATTCTACCAGAACTGTCCTTGACCGAGGTGATGACCTTTGCCGCTGAGGCCGGCTACGACTGTGTAGAAGTCATGTGTTGGCCCAAAGGGAAAGCCGAGCGGCGGTATGCGGGTGTCACCCACATCGATGTGGCAAACCTGGATGAGGCGGAAATCGACCAGGTCCACCGGTTGGTCGAGAAGACCGGCGTTAGTATCAGTGGCCTGGGCTACTACCCTAACCCGTTAACCCCCGATGTTGAAGAGGCCCAAACCTACACCAACCATATCAAAAGTGTGATTCTGGCGGCCAGATCACTGGGCTTAAATAACGTCAATACCTTTGTCGGCCGGGACTGGGCCCGTTCGATCGACGACAACTGGCCACAGTTTGAACAGACGTGGAAACCGCTAATCGCCCTGGCGGAAGAGAACGATATCCGCATCGGCATCGAAAACTGCCCCATGTTTTTCACCGACGACGAGTGGCCGGGCGGTAAGAACCTGGCTTTTTCTCCCGCCATCTGGCAACGGATGTTCGAATCGATTCCCAGCGACCATTTCGGCCTCAACTACGACCCTTCTCACCTGATCTGGTTGCAGATTGACTATGCCCAACCCCTGGCTGATTTTGCCCACAAACTCTTTCATGTCCACGCCAAGGATGTTCGCCTCGACCGTGACCGGCTAAACCAGGTCGGTATTCTGGCCAACCCGTCAGAATACCATACCCCCAAGTTGCCGGGGATGGGTGATGTCGACTGGGGCAGATTTTTCTCCACCCTAACCGATACCGGTTACGAAGGGGCGGTTTGTGTGGAGGTCGAGGATCGAGCCTACGAGGGCTCACTGGAACGACGAAAAGCTTCTTTAATCCAGAGCCAACGCTACCTGAGCCAGTTTGTCGTTTAGAGTACTTACCCTTTCCACCCGTAAAGATCCACCACTCTTGGGAGGTATCCAATGAGCGATGCGACCAAACCCAACGTGATTTTCATTCTGACCGACGACCAGGGCTACGGCGACCTCTCCTGCCTGGGCAATCCGGTTCTGCACACCCCGAACCTGGACCAACTGCACGGCGAAAGCGTTCGCTGTACTGACTTCCACGTGGCGCCTGTTTGTACACCCACGCGGGGTGAACTGCTGACCGGACGGGATGCCCTGTATAACGGTGCTTCGTTTGTCTGCATGGGGCGGTCGTTGCTCCACCCCGATCTACCCACTATGGCCGATATTTTTGCTGACAACGACTACTATACCGGTCATTTCGGCAAATGGCACCTGGGTGACAACTATCCCTACCGCCCCCAAGATCGTGGTTTTCAGGAGACTATCCACCATCCGTCCTGGGGGATTACCTCTGCCGCCGACTACTTCGGCAACGACTACTTCGACGACCACTACCGCCACGGCGATCAGATCGAGCAGTACCAGGGCTACTGTACTGACATCTGGTTTGAGCAGGCTATGGACTGGATCGACCGCTGTGACAATCAGCCCTTCCTGGCTTATATCGCCACCAATGCGCCCCACGGTCCGTTATGGGTGCCGGACCGCTACCGGGATCCCTATCGGAACCAGGTCAGAGCCAACGAAGCCAGTTTCTTCGGCATGATCGCCAACATCGACCAAAATCTCGGCCGATTGGACCGGTATCTGCACCGGAATGGACTGCATGAGAATACGATCCTGATTTTCATGACCGACAATGGAACAGCTTCAGGTGAGAATGTATTTAACGCCAACATGAAGGGGAAAAAATCGTCGCTCTACGAGGGAGGCCACCGCGTTCCCTTCTTCGTCCGCTGGCCTGACGGTAATATTCAGGGTGGACGTGATGTTGAGGGCTTAACCCGCGGCACTGATCTGCTGCCCACCCTGATCGATCTCTGCGGGCTCGATCTGCCCGACGGCCTGATCTTCGACGGCCTGTCACTAGCCGATCCACTGCAAACGGGTCAACCGGTCTCAACCGAACGAATTTCTGTCGTTCAGTTCGGCCATCCCAACGAAGGCATCTGGGGCTATACGGCAGAAGACCAAGCCGCCGTTATGTGGCAGCATTGGCGACTGGTCAACGGCCATGAACTTTACGATGTCAACACCGATCTGGGCCAAAGCAACGACCTGTCTGCGGACTATCCCGACATCGTTAGCCGATTGTGCGATCACTATCAAGCCTGGTGGGACGGTGTGGGTCAAAATTTGGACCGCTACCATTCGCTGACCATCGGCACGGCCAACGAAAATCCGATGCGACTCTGTAGTTGCGACTGGGCTTGGGTCTACGCTGACAATCAGGGCAATATTCGCGGCTGTGTGATGGATAGTGGTACCTGGCACGTAGAGGTAGCTAAAGAGGGACGTTATAGCCTGACGCTGCGTCGATGGCCGCAAGAGTCGGGACTCTGCATCTCCGCTCCAGCACCGGTGATGCAGGGAGTGGATGGTTCCTGGCCGGAAGGCAAGGCACTACCGGTGGCCTCGGCCTGGTTACAGGCTGACGATATCGAGCAACAGAAACCCGTTGTGCCAGATGCCACCCAGGTGACGTTTGAGACAGAATTAGCAACGGGCACCACCACCTTCAAGAGTTGGTGGCATAATACGGGGGGCGATACATTAGCCGGCGCCTATTACCTGACGGTTGAGCGATTGGGCGGTTAAAAACAGTCTAATTTCGAATAACAGGGCCATCCACCACGGTTTTTGTTGTATTGTAGGGGTGAAGTAGCATCGAGGTCTTTGGTTTTCAGTTGAGGTTAGTGCAGGTGAAGAATATATATACTTCGCCCAATGGGGTCAATCTTAAATGGGTTTTAGGGCGAAACATAGAAAGTTAATCTAAAATATGGGCTAGATAGTTACGGCTGGATAAAGATTGCGTCTTTGAATCAAATAGAAAAGCCGTTGCCTCAAGTAAGGTTGACGGCTTTCTGTTTGCCTGCCTGTATTCCCAGAAGATGTTAATTCAGACCGTACCGGTGGCTAGGTGCATAATAGTTTCTTCTGTTAGTTGGTCCCGATTTAACTGACCCGCTAATATCCCTTTATGCATCACCAGTACCCGGTCTGAAATTCGTAGAATCTCCTCCAGGTCACTAGAAATGGCCAAAATAGCAATTCCCATTTCAGCCAGTTGGTCAATCAGTTGGTAGATCTCACTTTTGGACATTACGTCGACTCCACGTGTTGGCTCATCCAGCAGCAAAACTTTAGGTTGCAGTGAGAACCACTTTCCTATAGCCACTTTTTGTTGATTTCCTCCGGACAATAAACCCAATTCCTGATTGATACTGGTGGTCTTGATACTTAGTTCTTCGACCATTTTTTCTGCTACACCTTCGATGGTCTTACGTTGAATAAATCCGACCATCTGGTAACGGCCCAGACCAGGTAGCGCAATGTTATCACGAATGGTGAATGCGGTAATCAGGCCATGCAACCGCCGGTCCTCCGGCACCAAAAAAATGCCTGCTTGGATCGCATCTTTCGGCGAGTTAATCCTGATCTGCTGGTCGTCCACCGAGATCGAACCACTGACCGGTTGTCGAATACCAAAAATGGATTCGGCCAGTTCGGTGCGACCTGCTCCTACCAGCCCTGCCATTCCAACCACTTCTCCTCCCCGCAGAGAGAGAGAGATGGGTTGGTTAGACAAACCGGGTACAACCAGATTTTCAACCTGAAGCCGTACGGCACCGGTTTGCCGTGTCTGGGGTTGGTAAAAGTCAGTCGAGTCACGACCTACCATCAAGGCGACCATCCGACTGTGTTCTATCTCGTCTTTTTGCAGTTCTCCACTGTTCTGACCATCCCGAAGCACGATGACTCGATCAGCAATTTCATTGACTTCCATCAAGCGATGGGAAATATAGACAATACAAACACCTTGCCCTTTCAACTCTCGAATCAACGAAAATAGACGCCTAGTTTCGTGGTGCGTCAGGCTACTAGTCGGTTCATCCATAATAATCAGTCGAGCCGATTGAGAGAGCGCTTTGCCGATTTCAATCATCTGCTGCTGACCGATCGATAAATCGCCAACTAACCGGTGAGGGGATAGATCCAGAGAAAGTCGAGATAGAATACCTTCGGTCTGACGGGTAATAGTGGGAAAGTCGATCAGGTTGAAGGGACGAAATCTTTTCGGTTCTCGTCCCAAGAAAATATTGGCTGCAATACTGAGGTTATCGGCTAGATTAAGTTCTTGGTGGATAAAAGCGATACCCAGATCGGTGGCTTGGGAAACGGAAGAAATGGTAACGGGTTGGCCTTCAAGTTGGATCTCACCCGCGTCAGGCTGATCGACACCGGCGATAATCCGCATCAAGGTGCTTTTGCCCGCCCCATTTTCCCCGATCACTGCTACCACTTCGCCCAGATGGAAGGTAGCATCCACATTGTTGACGGCGTGTACACCGGGAAAGTGTTTGTGGATTCCCCGAGCCGTTAAAAGTGGGTGAGGCATCTATTGTGAGAGTGGCTTATCCATTAACTCGTCGATGACACCTTGCCGACGCTGCTGAGCATTCAAGACATCCATTTTACCTACGAAAATCATAATTTTACCACCCTCCGGCAGAGCCTCTTTTACCAGTTTTCCAACCTGTCGGCCACCGGAATAATTATTCGTGCCCAGATAAAATAGGCGGTTGCTCTCCGGAGCATCGCTATCGTGGCAGATCAACTTAACTTTAGCCGCTACCTTGTTCAAAATTTCAGTTTGGTTTTTGGGGTCTAACGGACTAACGGCGATTCCTGCCAAGCCCTCTTTTTGGATTAAGGTCTCCAGAATCCGATTTTGCTCGGCAGAAGATCCATCGTGTGGGATCTTGAAATCGCAGATCACCTTAAAATCCTGCTCAGCTTTGTAACAACCGGCCCTAGCATAGTTCCAGAAGGGATCGGGCAAGTTGACTACGAAAGCAAAGTAGTCGCCTTCTGTTGGGCGGGGGGTATTTTTGGCTGTTTCCCCCAACTGTTGAAGCGATTTCAAATTGGCCCAAAAATCATCTACATTGTCCTTCTTGATTACCTTGGTTGGAATATCGAGTTGCTTGCCGTCCGGAATTTCTACTGCTTCACCTTCAACCAGTGTTTTCAGGTATTTGACCGATTGATAGCCGAACTCGTATGGCTGCTGAACCACTGTACCGTGAACATAACCATCTTTGATGCCTTGTAACGTCAATTCATCCTCATCAAAGGAGATTAGTTTAATTTTCCCCTGCTTGTCAACATCTTTCAGAGCCTCCAAACATTGTGGCACATTGTAGGCCCATAAGCCGACCATGGCATCAATGTCTGGATACTTTTTCAGCGTATTCTCCGCATTTTTCTTGGCTGTGGCACGGTCCCCTTGATCGGTTCGGGTATCGATAATAATGTACTTACCAGCCGTGATCGCCGTATCTGGTAAAGATGAGTCCGAGCAACCTATAGAGAGGCTAATGATCAGGTACAGGGACATTGTCCATAAGAGAGAAAGTCGAAAATCAATAGATCGATTATACATCGTACACTCCTTTTTGGTGATTAGATGGTCGCAGTGTTAATCCACCACTGGTGCATAATCCAGTTTTGGCTAACGGATTATTCTTCTTGCTAATAAGTTTGCGGAACAGTGCTGAACAGTAATGTGGTGAATCGGTTTAACCTCTTCAGTTTCAACCAGTTTCTGATCCATTCCACCGTGGAAAGAGGTTAAGGTCTTGGGATTCAGAACCATGGCAGAAAGGTGTTTTACGTGAAATGGTTTTTCAACAGCGGCATGGCTAAGTTCGTCTATTTCTCTCCTCTTTGATGCTTTCATCTGCCATCCACACGATGAAACCGAGTGCATTGTGATCTCGTCCGGTTTAGCTATCATCATTTTCGGCCGTTGGTTGACGACTAAGCTCATCTTCCCAAATCACCATCACCTTGTTCAGCATACCACACTGTTTAAATTCTTTCAATAACGGTCTTTCACCTTAGCAGCTACCTTCATCTCACCTCACTAAATCCATTAATACCGAAATTGCACTGAATGAGTTGAATTTGCGCTTGATTTAATTCTGGATCATTCCATTTCGCTTTGCGGTCATCACTTTCTATGCACTGACGATTAAGGCCAGGCAGTGGTACTTGATTTATCGCCACGAAGCCTTTACGAACCGTTTTGTCACTTAGATGCAGCAACTTACAAACACCAGACCGACTTCCTGATAACTGAGATAGTGTGTTCGCAAATCTTCGAGAGTTTTTTTTCGCTTTTTAACCCTGGATTAATTGCGCCATGGAAAATCAAAAGTCAGGAAGTTATTTCTGCCCCGTTATGTGATTATGTCCGGAACCTTTCATCGCCACCATAGTTGGCGTAGTATCCGTAGTGGCCGTATCCGAAATAGTGGCTATCACGTGGATCTGTAAAGTGGCAAACCAACCCTATATGCGCTAACGGATAGAGTTGGTCCAGCGCGTGTCGAATGTCAGTCCGCCTAGTTTTGGCCAGATCAAAGACAAAAATTACAAGATCCACCAGGTGAGAGAGAATCACTGGATCGGTGACCGCACAAACTGGCGGAGAGTCAAGTACCACAAACTCATAGCGCCGTTTTGCTGCTTCAATGAAGTTTTTCATCAAAATGGTACTCATCAATTCAGATGGATTCGGTGGAGTAACGTTGCTACCGATGAAGTATAATTCCTCGACCTCCGTTGCAATTGCAAAATCGTCTAGTAACGAAACATTGTCATTGGCTGTCATCAGGTCTGCAATTGGAGGGGTGCCAGCACTTTGATCTATAACAGGACGAGTTGTCGATTGCCGAGAACTGGCCATCAGAAATTCACTCAATCCAAGAGGCTCTTGTCTTGCATTTGCGAAGACCGTAGACAAGGTTGGTTGTCGGAGGTCAGCATCAACTAATAAAACAGACCGGTTCCCGTCGGAGTCTGATTTCGGTTTAGGCACATCGACCCGACTCAACTGTGATAAAGAAATTGCCAAATTGGATGCAATTGTACTTTTTCCTTCCTCTGGTGTAGCGCTGGTAATGAGAATCGATTTGCAGGTTGTTTCTGGTTTAAGATTAAGATACTGCAGCCTGGTACGAACAGACCGAATCCGTTCCGAAAATGGGGTGTGAGGAATATCGTTTGTGATCAGATGTAAGCGCAGACCTTCCTTAATCTCGGCTGCCGGTACGACTCCTAAAAATGTAGTGAGTGGATAACGCGTCTCGAATTCGGCTTGTGCTTCATCCTGAGACTTAAAACTACTCCGCCAAAATTCACTTCCCGCCACAACTACAAAAGACAGTAATAGAGCGACAAAGCCGCCAACCAATAGACTTAACCGCCATTTTGGCCATACCGGTTGGTCCGAAACCTCTGCGGATTCCAATACCAATACACTACCCAACTCAGCTGCACTAGCAATTTCCGCCTCTTGTCGAGTTCTTTTCAGCATCGAATAGAGATTTTGTTGTAACTGCTTTTCACGTTTCATTCGTCCAAGTAGTAGGTCTTTTTCTGACCATCGCTCCATCTGTTTTTCGTAGTTGCTAATTTCTACTTCCAGCGAGGCCAACTGATATTCCATTGCACGTTGTTCTGCTACCGCCTCAATAATTTGCTGTTGTATCGATTGATGTAGCAAATTTAGGTTGGTAGTCTGACTTAAGATCTGTTGCTGGTCTGCCATTGTGATTTCAGATACGGTCTGTGTAATTCGCGCTTTCAGGGTTTCGATCTCCAGATGTTTTTGGGTTGGATATTTTTTCTTTAACTCCGCTAACCGTATTCGATCTTGTTTTAATTGTTGTTTCAACCGAAGGACAACGGGATTATCGGTTAATGTCTCTGCTGATATAACCCTAGCATCAATTTGACCGATTTCGTTAACCAGACTCTCGATTCTTGCTTTTGCACCCACAATTTGTTGCTTTAATTGCGCCTGTTGCAGATCTAAAGCACTAATATTCTTGATGATCATTTCTGCTTCTACCGATAGGTTGATAGCTTGATGCTCCCGTTGATAGTCCTGAATCTGTTGTTCTACCAATAGTAGCTGAGCCTCAACCTGTGTTAGATTCCCGGCTGCAAATGTTTGGGTGGCCTTCATCTTTCGTTGCATATCTTCCTTAATAAACCGCTGTATCACTAGAGCAATTTTCTCGGCTAGAGCAGTTGCTTGTTGCGGTGTTGGCTGATAGACACGGATTTGAATCAAGCGAGTGCCTGAAACCTTTACGATTTTTAAGTATCTCTCACTTGAAAGTTGGTTCATCAGTTCATCTCGCCATGCTGTATGTTGTCCTTTATCTAGTGGTGCGTGAGTTAACGTCATTTTTCCCACTAGCCAACCCAGGAGGTGGCCATAATATGGCTCAAGCGAACTTAGTTTGCCTTCTTGGATGAGTTCATCTACTGCTGGATGCAAAATCGTCGGTGTTTTGATAATGTGAATAAGGGTGGTCAATTGGTCAGACGGAAGCGTGACCGGAATGGACAAGGCGTTCAGGGAGGGGATCAGTTGTTGATGGGTTTGCTGAACCCAGATGGTCGTTTCTCCTTCGTACAAAGGACGAGATAGATCCAGCCAAACTACTACTACTACTAAACAGAGACAGACTACGACTAATATAGTTCGGTAGTTTCGTATGACGATCGGTATCCATTGACGCAGATCTATTTCATTTTCTTCTAGGGGGTAATAGGCCGTGGTAGGCACAGAGACGCTCGTGGGGTCGGGGATTCTAACGGGATGAGCGCGTTCTTCAACAGGTTGTTGGTCTGGATCGGACTGAGCCATGACAGGATCTCAATTTCCCGGTCAATTCCCAATCAAGTTGAGTCAGTCCAACTCGGAGGAGTTGGCTTTTACTAAGCATTACACGATCTTAAGTAGGCCAATTCACCTAAGCATGGCGGATTGGCTCCGTAATAGTATGGCAGACCAACATCGCATCGGCAACGGTGTTAATCTAATTGGCACTTCCTCAAATCCAATCATTTTGAAAGTAAATTCATATCACGCACCACCGCTGACGCCGGAACATCTACCATTTACGGTGGAGTCCCGGAGAATCTCTGAATATATACGGTCGGTGGTAACAGAGAGTCAGACTACGATTTATTGACTTCAGCCATTAACTGTCGAACTCGCTCAATATCCCGTTTCCCCTTCTCTTCTTCAACACCTGAACAGAGGTCTATACCGTCTGGCTGAACTGTTTGAATTGCCTCTTTCACATTCTGTGGATTAATTCCGCCTGATAAAAAGGTGGTAACAGGGCAGTTGGCAATTAACGCTGCGGCCACTTGCCAGTCTCCTGTTTTACCGGTACCACCAAATCGGTTTTCTGATAAGTCTACTGTGTCTAGCAAAATAGCCTCAGCGCCAGCTTTGATGTAACCTGTCATCTGTTTTTGTAGATCCGCTAAATTGGCTGAGCTTCCGATAGGCATAAACAGTGTTTTCCAGATTTCAACGCGGGTTTGAGTCCGGAGTTGAGAAACCTGATCGGGCGTTTCGTGTCCCAAAAGTTGGACCGCAAAAGGCGAGATGCTGTCTATAGCATCTACAATCCAGTCTGTTGGTTGATTAAATACCAGAATGACTGTTGAAATTTCCGTTTTCTCGGCTAGCAGACGTGCTTTCTGGACGGTAACTGATCGTTCGGAGAACGGTACTTCTACCACCACACCAGAGTAGTCGGCTTTGAATTGAGAAGCCAGTTGAGCATCGGCGACCGTGGTTGTGCCGCAGAGTTTAACCCGGCATGGAGAAATCATTCTTAAATCCTAGCGGAAGTAGAAATACAGTGTGTGCGTCCACTCGACTTTAGTTGCCTTGCTCTATACATCTAAACACCCACACCTGCACACTTCGAATGGATGCGGATGTTTAGTGTTTATTGAGCTATTTCCATTATCGCTGTTTATTTTGAGATCGTTTCTACTCGATATTGTCTAGAGCCTATCCGATCCTGCCCTAGAAGGTTATTTTCTCATACCTCCACTTGCATTCAGCAAGCGACCATTCAACTAGATCTTAGGATCAGCATCCAAAATTTCGTTGCTAACGTTATCACCGAGCTGCTTGAAATTCTCGATGAGCATCAGTGTCAGTTTCTGCGCTTGTGCATCGTAGGCGCTGCTGTCTTTCCAGGTATTGCGCGGTTGGAGGATCTCTGAAGGTACACCATCGCAGGTGACGGGCATGTACAGCCCAAAGATCGGATCTGCTACTGTCTCTACACTCTTTAAGTGACCGGACAAAACCGCATCTACAATAGCACGAGTATGGGCAATTGACATCCGTTCACCTTCGCCATAAGTACCACCGGACCAACCCGTATTAATCAGCCAGCAATCAACACCATGTTGACGAACTCGGTCTCCCAACATATTAGAATAAATAGTTGGGTTTAACGGCATAAATGGGTCACCAAAACAGCAGCTAAAGGTGGCTTGCGGTTCCTCACCCAGCCCACGCTCCGTACCCGCTACTTTGGCTGTGTAACCTGATAGGAAGTGGTACATAGCTTGTTCAGAAGTCAGCTTGGCAACTGGTGGCATAATACCGAAGGCGTCACAGGTCAGCATAATCAGATTAGTGGGATGCCCAGCGTCCCCTTCCGGTACGATATTTTGAAGATATGTGATGGATAGCCTGCACGTGTGTTTTCGGTCAAATCGCCATCATCTAGATCCGGCAAACGTATGGTAGGGTTGATGACTACGTTTTCCAAAATGGTTCCGAATTTTTCGGTGCAAGCATAGGTTTCCGGTTCTGCGGTGGGTGATAAACGAATTGTTTTAGCATAGCAACCCCCCTCAAAGTTGAAGTCCCCATCTTTACCCCATCCATGTTCATCGTCCCCAATCAACTGGCGTCCAAAGGTGGAAGATAGGGTAGTTTTACCAGTTCCTGACAGGTCGAAAAAAATGGCTACATCACCATCTTTGCCCATATTAGCCGAGCAATGCATCGGAAAAACCTCTTTACTGGGCAAAATATAGTTTAAATAGGTAAAGGCCGAATTCTTCATCTCACCCACATACTTAGTACCATTCACTTATGGATTAGCCACAAAACCGGGCATGTCAATAATCGTCAGGTCAGGCTGGAAATCCTCTGGTAACCCTTCATCTCCCTGCACTGCGCCTTCACAGGCGATAAATAGGTTATTGATGAACATATGTATGCCAGGCGAACTGATTAATAATCCGAACGGAAATGCGGTAACGTGGATCTGCACCGGCATAACAGTCTCTGACATAAATATTTCGCCCTTGTAAATAGGCTAGCATCTGACGGTGAGCCAGGTCGAATTGCTCTTCAGAAATTGGACGATTGACCTTTCCCCACCAGATAGAGTCTTTAGTTGTCGATTCTTCGTAACGAATTTATCGTTGGGTGAACGACCAGTATGTTGCCCCGTATTGACGACAATGGAGCCATTAGTGACAACTTGAACTTCGTTATTTTTGATGGACTCTTCGTAGAGTTCCGGTAGAGAAAGATTCTATTTTACACTAGCCAGATTTTCAATGTTGTGGCCTCTTGTAAGGCGATTCAGGTTCACTAACACTCCTTCAGATATATGTTTGGGAACAACTCCACAATCGGAAGTCGTCGAATTTGCCGATGTAGAAATTCTGCTTACCTTGCGAGGCGCCAATTGAGATGTCACGTTCCTTGCAGGTCAGCCGTCTCTTTAATTTGTAGCTGACCATCTAGACAAAGTTCCACCTCTTTTGAATTGGCAGCAGCGGCAGAATAGTATCATATTTGATTTGGGGTGCAAACACCGTCTTTTTCGTCCCAAATAGTTATGCCGGAGCCCACATCCGGTTTTGGATCCTCCCTAAATTGCTGGATAGAAACCAATAACACCGGGTGGGAGTTGTTTCCCTCGATTGGAAGTCACGTGGAGACGGCAGCGTCTATTCAACGCGTACACTATATCGGTGCGCGGAAATTCACCTAGACCTCTCTGGTTTTCGTTTGGCAATTCCTGAGTTGAACACGCTTTATATGCTTCGGTCCAGGGGCACCTTATCACAACGGGGCTGACGGCCCATACGATGGGCATGACAATAAAACGTCGTATTCCGCCTTATGACATCAAGGCCTCAAGTTTGCCCCCATTATAGATTTCCTGAACAGCCTAATCATAAGCAACTTCGCCTAGCTTTTTAAACCGCTTTAGAATCCGGTCGAAATTATTCAGTTTGGTTAAGCATGAGTGTTAAGTGCCTCATCTAAAAACTCTCCTGTATAACGGCAAGAATCCCACAAGTTTTTTTTTAAATTGATCCGTAACCAAGACCGACTATTTGGGCAGCCAAGTATCTTAGCCCCCAGTGGAGCATCTAAAATTCGTTCTCCCGATGACAGTCGCGTTTGTACCGGTGCTAATCCCCAGCTTTGATATTTGCCCAGTAGGAGGCAAGTTTATCTTTTTGGTCGAGAGCCTTCGGCAAACCTGCATTTTCGCCCTCACCATCTCCCATTTCAATGTCATCAATATAAGCAGTCAATACTTGCGGGTGGTCCCATCCAAAAAAAAACCAGCCCAAAGATGGATTCACACCGCCTTTTCCTCCCTCACCTCTGAAACCAAAGGCATTGACAACTTTTTCCCCATCCACGTAAAAGTCATAACTTTTCTTCTTAAAATCAAAAACTAGTCGGAAATGATGCCATTGGCCCAGTTTTCCCTTAACCACTTCCGGGAAATCAGCATTTCCTTTGTTTGCAGTGATGATACCGCCCTCCTTAATATCAATTTTGGCCGCAGCTCCCCACTTTATAGCGTCCCCGCCAATATAAATCATTAGTGGGCCCGGTCCATCGTCCTTTCTGGCAAATAACGAAATATACTGAGTGCTGGCATTGGAACCTTTGAAACTCCTCACTACCATTGTTTTTTCGGTAACTAAAACGCTTTTGCCCATCTCGCCGTGCTTGACTTTCCCTTGGATTTGACAAGTTTTTTGACCCATGGCAATGTTCCAGTCATCCTGGCCTACAATATCACCATCATTAAACTTGTCAAAATTCTCGCTATACCAGGCTGCGCCAAAGGCTTGAAAGTTAAGAGCCAAGACAGCCAGACCAAATATTAAAGTTTTCTTTACCATTACGATCTCCTTCCTGATTGTAGCTGGATAAAAAAGGTAGCGATCATGCTAAGGCATAATACTGGCTCTGTCAAGGTTTATTTTAGATAAATTCTGATTTAATGACAACCAGTAAGATCCATCAATCCTCCTCAAGGCAACTAATTGTAGGACTCGAAAAGGTTGAGTTAAGTATAGAACAATGGAGGAGGGAGAAGTCCTATAGATTATTGCTGCCAGCATCGATGATGGTCAGTATTTACCTCTAACATCTACAATCCCATGATTCGTATAATCGGCGGTGAATTTTCTTTCAGCTCTAAATTCGACCCGCACACCAACGGATACCCCTATGAACAATAGTAGAGAAATTGGGGTTTTCCCAAGTGTGGTTATCGTGACCAGATTGAAAACAGAATACTCGGCTTTTCCGGTATTGCCGCGTCCAGGCTAAAACGCGCATGCTGGTTGGATGGGTGGTGGTCAACAAGGCTTGACTCTGCGGGTCAGGGTCACACATTTGGTAGGTTTCATCGACCATCTCCCAATCAGATAGACCTTCGGTAATCGGATGGTCGGGGGCTACTACCTCGACCGGTAAGGTTTGGGCCATGGTAACATCGTGGCTCAGGTCAGGCAACCCTACCAACTGGTGCCAAATCGGCCATTCGCGATAAGCTAGAATTGAGTGATGGAGCATGAAAATCCCCTGCTCGGTTTGGCCCAATTGTTCCAGAGCTGACCTGGGTTTACCCGCATACCAGGGAAGATCGTCATCGGTTGGTCCATCCAGCAACATGGTATAAAAAAGGAGAACATCGTAGCTATTTCTGACAGTAGCCGAGGACGAGGCGAAATCGTCCATGTGCTGGAGATAAGCATCAATGCCCTCCAACTGCCGAAAAAGGTGGTAAAAATCGACGACATTGAAGCTATGTCCACCGGTAATCACGGCGGTTCGAATCGGTTTGTCGCTCATGGTCTGCTATTGCCTCCAGTCAAAAACGGTACCGAGTAGTGCCTGTGGGGCATCTCTCAGTTTATCATAGATCTGTCGAGCCTCTGTCACAGGCACCACATCTAAAATTAAGGGGGCCATGTTGAGTAGACCTCTGAAAACCAATCGGTGCAGGTTACCCAGATCGTCCTTGTCGAAGTGGCTGTTCTGCTTGATGTTAATCTCGCGGTGCTGGCCCAAATTGAAATTGTATTCGACGTTGAATCGACCGGCGATAAACAGGATAGTACCACCGTGTTCCACCGCCCGAATCAGTTGATCCTCCATCCCCACCACACCAGCTAGGTCTAAGATGGTACGATAGCTAGCTTCTTGAACCTGCTGCTCCCAGCCGTCACCACCGACATTAATGGTAGCCTCGACAGCACCAATCTCCTTGGCGATATCGAGTCTTCTCTGGTCGATGTCGCAGAGAGTAGCACGCGTCCCCATAGCATTGCCAATCTGGGCAGCCATCTGCCCCACCATACCACCCCCAATTACTAGAAACCGTTCACCCATCCGCAAGTCAGCATTGCGACAACAACGCATCGCCACCGCTGAAACCCCAAAGAGTGCCGCTTGGATCAGGTCGATCTCCGGGTTAAGTTTGACGTACAATCCATCGTGTCTCTGGTGAGGCATTAGGCCCTTTAACTTATGCGGTCGCAGGGTACAGTATTCGTAGTGGCCTTGGCTAGAATAGACCAGATCGCCCTCTTCCAAATCGTCCACGTCCGAACCGACTTCAACTACGCGTCCCACATTCTGGTAACCACTGCCTGCTGGCAATGACTGGTCTGACGGCGCATAATTACCACCGATCAGGCCGTTGCGTTCAGTACCGTTGGTCAGTCCGGTGAACAACGTTTCGGTTCGGACTTCGTCTACCTGGAGTGGTGGTAGATCGTCCCAATTATCAACCAGAACTTTCTCTCGTTTTCCGTCTGCTCGAGGCTGGGTTATTAAAGCACGCAAGATTTATACTCCTTCTTAGTAAAACCTGTTCCCGGTCGAATCGACAGGAACACTCGATTTCGTATTTTTGACTATACCAAGTTTTTCGCATTTCTGCAACAATAGAATCGGTGAAATCTAGTGTCAGTCAAAGGTAACCTATTGACAATCACTAAGGCCATAAGTAGAATGTTAGATGATGAACATCTCAGGTATTTTACTAGCGGCTGGAATGTCCACCCGGATGGGACAACCCAAGCAACTACTTCCTTTTGGCCATAGCACGGTGATCGATACGGTGATCGATACGTTGATGGCCTCTCAATTGGTTGAAGTGATGGTTGTTTTAGGCCATCAGAGACAGCAAATCTATCAGCAGATCAAGCCCAAACTGACCGGACAGCGACTGCGAATCGTCGACAACCCAGATTATCGCGCTGGCATGTTGACTTCGGTCCAGGTCGCTTTGGAGCAGATCTCGCCTTCCAGTCCGGCTTTTGCCTTGATGCTGGTAGACCAACCACTAATTACGGCCGGGACGATCAATCAAGTTCTGGAAGCCCATCGATTGACGACCATGCCGATTACCATTCCTCAATACCGAAGTCGACGGGGTCATCCTGCTATCTTTGACAGTCAATTCATCGCTGAAATTTCGGCTCTGGGTTGGGAAAGCCGAGGGATGAAAGAGATTCTGGATCGACACCGGGAACAGATCCACTACCTGCCAGTAGAGACAGACAGCATTCTGAGAGACATGGACACACCTCAAGACTATCAGCGTCTATTGAAGGCATCAACCCGGTAGCGAGAAGATAATCAAGCCAGCAAGGCCAGACCTGTCGGCCAGTCCAAAATCAGGGCCCGTTCAGCGCTAGAGCAGGCTAAACCTCTTGCTCATTAATACGTTTAGATAACTTTAATTCAGATAGCTTCGTTTTAACGAAATCCTTAAATGTCAACATTCCTAGATCGAGTTCAGAGTTCATTTTATAATCTCTGAATTGCCCAAATATTGCTTTATTAACTCTTAGATTCAACTTGCAAGTGCAATTTCCAGACTAATGTGGCTAGCTGATACAATCCAGCGCCATCTAGTGAGTATCGATGAACGCCCAGGCATTGTTGACGAAGGCAAGCGTGTGGGTGATTGGGAAATGGACTGGATCATTGGCCGTTTAGGTGGATCAGTACTGATGACCGCCGTTGAGAGGAAAACCCGATTCACGATGATAGCCCTGGCCGCCAATAAAACGGCCGAGGCCGTTAAGGATGCAATACTTCGGGCGCTTTCCCCCTTGGCGGCTCAGGTAGAAAGGCTAACCTATGATAACGGCAAGGAGTCTGCGCGCCATGAGGTGATTGCCGAGCAGTTGCATGCGCAGGCATATTTTGCCTATCCCTATCATTCCTGGGAACCTAGCTGGAACGAGAATACCAATGGTTTGATTCG
>JASMLX010000093.1 GCA_030748495.1 Candidatus Poribacteria bacterium
TGAAGAAAAGAGTGAGGGCGTACAAGCCCGAGGATCTTTTTTTTTAATTTCTTACATTTAATCCCGAATTCAGGTTAGTTAGATATTACAGACATTTGCGCTTAAGCGGTCACACATGATTTCAGATTAGATCTACTCAATTAATATGAAAGGGAATAGTGCAACATTCATGTTACACTGCGACACAAATATCTCAGTTAAGTAGATGATAATAAGCCTAATTGTTAGTCTAGGCTTGAAAATCGGTGGCTGTTAGCGGTGGCATGTTAAGTGCTAGTTAAATGCTATTCGCATAGCGATACACCACAATACATCCGGTGATTTCAACTTCCCGACCACGCTAGTTCTAACGCCCAATTTGCAAGGAGACCTTGAGCACAAAGAACCAGATGGGACAATCACCAAACACAGCCAAAAAGGGCTGCGTATTAGTTATGTTGCCGGTTTTAACTGGTAACGTCTGAGAGATTAACGAAGTGCACGTTGATACTCAGCGTGTGCCTCGTCTACAGATGATTGCTGATTAAGGACCTGCCGCAAGGCGTGAACAATGGCGACGGGGCTTTCTTCCTGAAAAATAGCGCGGCCAAAGAGGATCGCTCTGCCGCCATTTCGTGCCACATCGTTAGCTAATTGCAGAGTATAGCGGCAGTTCTGTCTGGGGCCGCCCAGTGCACCAATAATCAACGACGGATCAAAGTCGGTGAGCTCTTTCCAGACCTTAGGTGCGGTAAAGGCGGTTTTCAAAAAGCATGGGCGTTGATGTTTTCGCAGATAGCTCATGGTTCTAACAATTGAATCTGCTACATACATACCTCGCTTATCATCATCAAACCCCACCAGTCTTACATTTGGCAGGAAGACCTCCAGAATATGATCAAAGCCCGAGATTTCGCCCACAATATGGGCAAACTGAATGTAGGATTCCAGCATCCGTTGGTCGGCCTGTACATCATTATTCAACGTGATTGAGTAGAGGCCAAGCCGTATATGACAGTCTAAGGCAGGGGATACCAGAGACTCACAATAAGACTTCATATCGTCAGGAAAGACCGTCTGGAACGGGTAGGAGTGTTGGTTTCGGTAGTCTCCGTATCGGGGATTCCAGATAGCTGTCTCTGAATTCATTCTGACGATCGGTGTTACATCGGTATTGTCAAAGAGACGTTCTTCAACAGCCAAAATTTCGGCATCCGAAGGTGTCATTAACAGCCCATCAATGGTTCCATCTTGGACCAGTTCTTTTTGTAATTGTAAAAACTCAGGGTGTGTTCGATAGTGTGGTTTGGGCGATGTAATTTGCCCTAAACCGTGAATGCCACCTGACGCCAAAGGGTCGGCAGCGAAAACAAAAATAGGATCCTGATATAGTTCCTCTGGTGTTGACAATTTATTAAAGATGCGTTCACCCATAGTTTAGTTAGTGTCCCTTAACTTCAAGGCAATCAATTTACCTGATGATACTTAGATGTCATCAATTATACCAGAAAACCGGAATCCTCACCAATCATCTTACTCTTTAGAAATTTAGAATATGGATTTAGCTGAAGGGTGAGGTGCCCGAAAGCCTATCTTAATTTTTCCTTTTTACCACGGGTTTAATAAACGACAGCGAAAAACAGGTAACTACCAACTAGCCTCCAATATTTGCTGTTAACGAAAAAGACCTCTTGTTTGTAAAAGGGCTGGAGCGGTTGAGATGTTGGTTGACACTTACTTCAGGATAACCATCTTGTGCACCTGACTGTAATCCCCCGCTTGTAATCGGTAGAAATAGACGCCACTGGACACCAATTCACCTGATGTATTGCGTCCATCCCAATAGATAGCCTCGGTAGTGGTGGTGTAGTAACCGCTTACTTGCCAGCCTAGCTCTAGCTTTCTGACAAGACGACCTTGACTATCATAGATCTGCAGGCTGACCTCAACATCCTGACTCAGCTGGAAAGGAATCCAGGTTTCTGGATTAAATGGATTGGGATAGTTGGGCAGGAGTTGCGTTTGAGTTGGCAATCTTTCTGGCAGGATATCTTTCAGAACGTTAAGTGCCATTTCTTCTGTAGACGAGCGATTTGAATTATACTC
This sequence comes from Candidatus Poribacteria bacterium, assembly GCA_030748495.1. Taxonomy (GTDB): domain Bacteria; phylum Poribacteria; class WGA-4E; order WGA-4E; family UBA9662. The sequence goes on from JASMLX010000093.1 coordinate 2,086, forward strand.
TAATTGGTCAATGGCATGAGCAATATGATGCTTCTGCTCTGTGCTGAGTTCTATCCTGGCTACCATAGATGGCGCTGCCGCAACTGCTGATTGGCCGAAGTTTCCTGCCACTATGACCAAATCGAAGATATTGACTGAACCATCCGCATTCACATCTCCCATGATACCTACACCAGTTTTACCAAATGAGCCGGCTGCAATTACCAAATCGAAGATGTTTACTGTGCCGTCACTGTTGACATCACCCGTTAGCTTGGCTGCTAGCTGTTTACCAGCCTCGGGTACGGTGACAGTTGTTTGGATTGGTTCGGCATAGCCGTCTACATTCTTGGCCTGAAAGATAATGGTATAGCCACCCATTTGATCGAACCCTTGATAATCTAACAGGTACTGACTGCTGGTTTCTTCGGCCTTAACCCTCGTTAATTCTACCACCTGTACCTGTTTCTCTATCTCTTTCCACTCCAAAAAGGGCTGATTGGAATCAAAGCCGGGTTGCAGAATTTCTGCCGTTACCTCCTCCACTTCACTGCCCACTATCTCCACCTCAAATTGGTGCCTGTTAGCACCCGTTTCCAAGGTGACTGCAGCTATCTGTTGACCAAAGGTTGGTGGTAGTGACAAACTAGAGATATCTGCCGGTATCCTCCGTTCTCCCAGAGCCTGTAAGTCCAACAACTCATTGGCTATACCGTTGCCATTTACATCAATCTGAGGCGATTGTGTCCGATGGGCCAGGAACCGTTCCATTTTGTCTTTGCTTTGACTGAAGGCTTGCTCAATGGTATTGTTGGCCCGAATCAGATCAAAGAAGAAGCGGGTAAAGGAAGATGAGCGCATGATCATGGCCTGTTTATCCGCACTGGCGCTGGTGATAATGGTTCGGTTCGGATGTGACAATCTGTCGTTAATGAAGTTACCACTATAACAGGCCTCAATTATTAGCGTTACCGGCGTCCCTTCTGGCAACTTATCTAACCACAAATCCAACTGATCTGATGTCAGATAGTCGTCTTTCAACCCCCGCCGTTCCACCAGAAATTTATCCCGTAGATTATGCGACAACAGGTAGATGTAGAGCGGTATATTCTGGTTGACCTCTTTGGCCGCCCAGTTGGTGATGGCAAATTCCAGTGTCTTAAGTGTGGTCTGTCCATTGGCCCCTTCCGTTTGGGTTGGATCGCTGGACAGGAAATAGATATCTTGCTCCGGATTGAAGTTGCGGCTAACAAAGGCTTGATAAACCGATTCAGCAGTTGACTTCAGCTTAGACCAGGCGTGGACTTCCGAGGGACCGGCGCCACCCAGACCAATGATTACTTTGCCAAACTGCTTAACCACCTTGAGTTGGAAAGTTTCTGTCACCGCTTGGTAGTTGGCATCACCGGTCCAACTGACTGTTACCGACCAACGGCCATCTAAATCTAGCTTAAACTGATGCTTGAAGCCACCGGCCGCATCGGTAACCAATTGCTGCTCCAGTAGCCGTGAATCGGGGCCTAAGATCTGTACCGCCACCTCGGTGGCAGCAACCGCTGGTTGTAAAGCCCCCACCAGCAGATACTGCTGACCCAACTCAGCGCTCTCTGTGCTCAGCCATCTCAGACTGGGTTCCGCCTGAACCACACTGATGGCTTGCTGTCGTTGAGTCTTGGCATACTGAGTCGATCCGGCATAACTGAGAGCCAACTGCCAGACTCCCACCTCATTAAATTTAACCGCTGTATTCAGTGTATAGCGGCCTTCAGTATCTGTTTTAGGCACGAATTTCAAGCTCTTTTGGCTAGGCTTAACGAAGACAATGGTGATGGCCTGGTCACTGGCCGCCCTATCCGGTTGATCTACCACTATCAGTTGACCCTTAATATCTAGTTCCAATCCAAACTCCACCTGCTTGGGTAAGTCAAAAGCCAGAGCTGTGGTTGGTAATTTGGCTTCTACTACAGCGATGGTTTGGCTACTGATCTTGATGGTCGGGTCGTCTTGCAGGAAGGCTGTCACCCTGGTGATTCCCAGTTGGCTGGCGGTAAATAGGCCCTGATTATCAATAGTGCCAATTTTATCTCTGACTGTCCATAGTACCGATTGCGATGCTTCGAATTGGATAGTCTGTCCCAGTTCCACTTGCGCCTGCATCGGGCTGATGGTTAAAGCTGGTTTATCGGTGATCTGCAAGCCCAAATTGCTTGATTTACCGGCCAAACTGGCCGTTACAATAGCGCTACCCGTCTCCGGCGGGGCGATAAAAGTCACGTTGTAAGTACCGTCTTCCTGATCGGTTACGGCTCCCAATTCCCCCAGTGTGGTCTGTACTTTCGGAGCCTGGCCTTTTAATGGATTGCCATATTGGTCCACCACCGTCAGTGTCAGCAGGCCGGTCTGCTGTGGCAACAGCGATCCTTTATCAGCGCTAATTTTGACTTTGTCAACCGGTCCTGCCTGAAAGATTAAGCTGGCATTGACATCTAATTCAGCGTTGCCAACTTCCAACTTGACTGTTTTCAATCCGGCCCGTTCAGATAATAGCTGGGCTTCCAGTTGCCCTTGATCATCACTAGCCTCTTTGGGCTGGGTTAAGATCACCCCTTCATCCGGTTCCACTAACACCTCTACCTGCTGTCCACTGACGGGTAGTTGATCGGCGTTGAGCAAGGTAATGCCCACCGTGACCAATTCTCCCACCTTTTTGACTCCGCTGGTACTGACCTCTGCTGTAGCCACCTGATTGGAGGTGAATTTAACGATAATTGTCTGTTTCAATACCATTGAGCCCACTTTAACCGTCACTTGTCGGTCGCCAGCTATCTCAGATTGGATATTAAGTTGGGTCTGGCCTTCCGCATCAGTAGCAGCAGCCTGGCCAACAGTAGCTTGAACTGACGGTTCTAGAATGGCAGTTACTATTTGACCGGCCATAGATAACCCTTGCTGGTCTACCACCTTGACTGTTAATTGGGTACCCGGAGGGCCCATCATGGCCCATTTGGAGACCAGGCTCAAACTGGATTTATCCACCGATACTTTGCGGGTGGTTAATTTTAGTTCGGCGCTACCTGTTTGACCGTGTGTACTGGTGACAGCGGTAATGGTAGCTGTGCCTTCTGTCTGGCTAGCGGTGTAGGTAGCAGTATAGGTGCCGTCCTTATTATTAGTGGCTTGAGAGTTAATTTTACCCCGGTCGACAACCAGATTAATTGTCTCGTCCTCGATCACTTCTCCGTTCTGATCTAGCAACCTAATCACCACTGACATAGTGGCCACCCCATTGGCTACCAGTGACGGACTGGCTGGAGTAACTGTCACCGTCTCGACTCTTGGCGCTTGGTACTTGAATGCTTGGCTTAGTTGGGTGGAAACACCGTTAGGGTTGAAGACCTCCAGATCAACCAGGCCCGCATTAGCCTGGGTCGTCTTAAAACTGAATTCAGACTCCGACTTAATATTGACTGAAGCAACAGTTTGGCCATCCAATTCGACGGTGGTCAATCCGGTGTAGAACTTGTCGCCTTTGACAGTGACAGTTGTTCCCCCCTTGGTTGTGCCGGCAACAGGGTCAATACTGGTGATTACCGGTTTTACCCGACGATCAATGGTAAATGGCTCTGAATAACCGATTCCCACCGCTTGAGGGGCGGCATAAATACTATTTACCAACATTATGGCACACAACAAAAAGGACAACATAAGTTTAGGTGTCATATGTAGCTCCAATTAGATTGACGGGATTAGGGAGTTGGTTTTTCTCTGACAACGCTCTCGACCGAGCAGAAATCTCCGGCCAGTGTGAAATTACTTTTAGCTCCCGCTCCATGTCATCATATATCTCTTGATTGCTAAATCGCAGGAACTGGCCCCCGTACTTTCGATGTATCTTTGTCTAGCCTGATCATACCGGCGTTGGTCTGAATTGTGGTGAGATTCACCATCCAGTTCAATAGCCAACTTTTAGCAGGGGTAATAAAAGTCCACTACAAATCGGCCAATTCCATACTGCCGACGGAAACGGTACCCAGCCAGTTATCGCTATTCTCGAATAGCACCATAACGTTTCTCGGTAAAAGTCGTATGTCTTCGAAGTTTTTATCGCTTTCCTTTATCAACAGAACAGTTAGATTTGGGACATTATCTTTGTAACCCCCACCTGGCCTTCGGACTTCCTCTCCTTATACTAAGGGGGAGGATCGAGGAGGAGGTTTACTCCATCCCTACCAAACATAACCAATCCACCTTACACTGTAGGGGCGAAGCAGCACCAAGCTATTGGTAATTTCTCTAACTTCCACGCAGGTGATGGATTTCACCTCCGACGAGGTTTGTATGCTTCACCTTGTATTTGATTACACCATCGGGTTTTCTGGGCGAAGTGTACCACCCACACAAACCAACACATCACTCCCCCGCACCAACACTAACTGAATACTAAACCCATCGGTGCTACTTCGCCCCTACACGGTGCCGTTAGGTAGTTGCAAATGTCGGTGTCAACCTTCACCTGTCCTTCGGACCTCCTCCTCTTTTCCAAAGGGGCGCCCTTCCTAAGGGCGCGATCTTTGATCGTCGGAGGGGCCTACTCCAATCCTGACACACATCGAAACCCGACAAAATAAATAAATCGTGTTGGCTCATTGAAAGAGCGAGTAGAAATAGGAGCAGGTTTTAATTTAGCTGCCCATGCCCCTCCACGCATTATTCGCCTAGAACGACCAGAGACTAGCGTTCCGTTAACCGGCCCTAGTGGATTCTTAGCTAGGGATTTGCTATAGTAATCCTCTGCATACCAGTCTGCACACCATTCCCATACATTACCAGCCATATCATAGAGGCCATAGCCGTTTGGCTCAAAGCTACCTACTGGTGCAGTAGAACCCTGTGGATATTCCCCCCAAGTATCCGGTCCATTAACCCCATGGAAATTGCCATAATTCTGTGCAACATCTACGTCATCCCCCCACGAATAGCGCTTTCCCGACAATCCCCCCCGAGCAGCATACTCCCACTCGGCTTCCGTAGGTAATCTCTTGCCAGCCCACTTAGTGTAAGCCACAGCATCATTCCAATCAATATAAATCATGGGATGATCATCAGTAGGCGAATACTTAACAACCGATCCCAACACAGTTGACCCGTCAGGGAAAGGGTTAGCCCAACGATTATAGTTATATCCACTCTCCTTTACAAATTGCTTGAACTGACCCACTGTCACTTCATTTACATCCATATAGAATCTATCCAGTTCCACTGTATGTACTGGCAAGGCATTACTCATTCCATCCAAATGGTCCCCCATCTCAAACGATCCAGCCGGGATCAGAGCCATCTCTGCCCCGTCCTTCTCCCAGGTGATCCGCTGTTCTGGCTCAGCCCTGTCATCTGCCATCACCGCCACCACATAACCCTCTCCGTACTGATGCAAAGCCACATCCTGAATGATAGTCCACACGATTTCCTTACCTGTGCCGCTGGTAATACCTTCGCCTACCGCTCCCTCAAGCTCCGTCACTGGTACGCCAAAGGACCGCTTGTTATTAGCCGAGACTTTCACGCTAACCGTCATGGTATCCCCGTCGAGATCTTCTACATCATAGCGGATTAGGACATGCTCAAAGTCCACCTGTTCAGCCTTGACGTTAGTCACCAACGGAACACGGTTCTCCTGCTCCTGCTCCTGCGCCCATAAACTTATCGTCAGCAATGGTAACAATACAGATAAATATGCCGCTTTTCTCATTCTTCGCCCCTCTTGGTATTGGCAACTCATCACAGTCTTTATCTAGGTTTCGAGGTAATGCTAGTCAGATGGGTTCTAATGTACCCAATTATCCGCGGCTATGTATAGAGAATTCGGTCGCTTTAGCCATAACCTCTAACTAATTAGATCTATGGGCTATGGGCTTCCAATCTTGCCCCGATTTTAACCCTTCGATGCCGCAGGTAGCTATACGGAGTGCCAGTGGATATATCCAATTGGTGAAGGATAACTTTTCAAAACCAACGCTTCAACATTTTGACCCACCTAATTTTGTTAAGGCCAAGAAAAGGTTGATCAAAAGGCGGGTACCTGATCGGCATATCCAGCCAACCTCCTCGATCTGTAATCGGCTTTTGATGTAAAAATTCCTCGATGCTGTACCTACCGTGATAGCGGCCGATACCGCTATCGCCAACGCCACCAAAGGGTAATCGGTAATTGGCGAAATAGGTGGCGACATCGTTGACACAACCACCACCAAAGGCACACTCCCGAATCACACTTTGCGCCAACTGCCGGTTGCGAGTGAAAATTGACAGAGACAGCGGATTGGCAACTTGGTTGATTTGATCTATGGCAGTTTCGATCTGTGCGTAGGATAAGATCGGTAAAATTGGACCAAAGATTTCACTCTGCATTACTTTATCGCTCCAGTCAACTTGGTCCATAATTGTTGGTGCGATATACAGACTCTCCCTGTTAAGCTGACCACCAAGGACAATTTTCTCTGCCTGATCGCTGATGAGGTCAACTAACCGGTCGAAGTGCGATGGGCTAACAATCCTGGGGTAATCCGGCGACTTTTGTGGATCGGAACCATAAAAACTGGCGATTGTCTGCTGAAGACACTGAATCAAGGCGTCCTTAACTTCGGTCTGGGCTAAGACATAATCGGGTGCCACACAGGTCTGCCCCGCGTTCATCAGTTTGAAATTGATAATTCGCTTGGCTGCCAGTTTGAGGTTGGCTGTTCGGTCCACAATACAAGTCGATTTCCCTCCCAATTCTAGTGTGACGGAAGTCAGATGTTTAGCCGCTTTCTCCATTACGATTTTTCCGACTTTGGTACTGCCGGTAAAAACAATATGATCGAAGCGACAGTCTAGTAACTGTGTAGCAACCTCACTCCCACCAGGAAGAACGGTAACATGAGCCTCCTCAAATACTCGCCCAACAATTTTTGCAGTTATGCTAGACGTATTGGTAGAAATCTCGGACGGCTTGACAACCACACAATTACCGGCAGCTAAGACACCGATTAAGGGTATCATTGTTAACTGAAAAGGGTAATTCCACGGTGATATCAGGAGAACTATACCCTTTGGGTCGTAGTAGATCCGATTTGAAGAAGGATAGCCGAATAACATCTTGGAGATGATCGATTCACCAATAGGCTTGGGTTGTATCCACCTTCTTAGATTCCGTTGGAAAAGGCGAATTTCATTCAGAACCAGGGTTACCTCAGAGATATAGGCTTCAAACTCGGATTTTCCCAGATCTGCCTCTAAAGCCTCCAGGATTTCATCTTCCATCTCTTCAATGACTTGTGCTAGCCGGGCTAGGCCGTTGAGCCTAAAACCGAGTCCTCTTGTTTGACCTGATTGAAAAAACGACTTTTGCTGTTCTACGATGTGCGTGTACGATATATTTCCCTGTTCTGGGTTGAGCATGTGTCTCCAAATACGATATTACGATATGTTAGGACAAAGTCTAAAGAATGAGATCCTATCATAAGTGGGGCGAAATAGTGTGGGTGACTTAGATAGACTTGATCAGCAGGGCTAGCAGCTAAGAGGTAGGAGATATAGATAGATATAAGTTTCCTTTGAGACTCAGTGAAGATCTCGGCCATCGTCAACGCATGCCATAACCTCATGGAAATGCTGATCATCTCCTCTGACTGGCTGACAATCTTCCTTCTTCGGCTCATTCTGCCCAGACGATAACGGGGATTTGAGTTGTCTGGCTCGATGGCTAGGGTATATTTTTTCCCTCTGACCTGTCTCTCTGGCGGCCAGACTTTGGCCCAAGCATGCCAATCGTCGGTCTGGAAAAGACAATCATTCCAGTGTTCTAGCTGGCAATATAATCTTCTGACCGTTGCCGCATCATCACCAGCGACAACCCAGGCCACAGTTCTCCGTGTGTTACGATCCAGAGCTTTGATGACAGGAAATGCCACCTCTGGTCGATTTCGATTTCCTTGACTCCTGCTGAAACAACAGCTTCTCCGAGTCTTTCTGCGGTCTGGCCTAGCCATTGAGAAGCCGTTGCCGGAGAAACATCAAACAGTTTGGCTAGAAATCGGAAACTAGTCTTCCTCAGAGAGTAAAACCTGAATTCAAGTGATAAGTGCAACACCCATTAGTTTTCTTAAATTAATTCCAGTACTTTTTTGACCAGTTTCATCAGGCGTTTTCAATTTCAGACCTTTCTGCGACCTACTATTCAATTTATCGACCACTTGCATCGGTTGATGATTATGAATATTATCGACTTTTATGGATTTGGGAAAGTACTGACCTAGTCAGCCATTGGCATTTTCATTCTGTCCTCTTTGCCAGGAGTGGTCTAGTTTGGCCAAATAACTATTACATCCTAATTTCTTACAGATTTCCTCCTGTGGGGTAAATTTTTTCCATTATCAAAGGTTAAAGTTTTTACAAAATCTTTAGAGAGTGTTCACTTATAGATAAATTTTGTTTGATAATCTGGAAAGATTTCCGCCTGTGTCTGTGCTTGTCACCGAGCCATCGATAGAGAAATCATTTCTTCCGATCTATTGACTATTTTGCTTCTGCCGCTCATTCTTCCAAGGTAGTGTCTGGTATTGGAGCTCTTTGGTTCCAGGCAAATGGTGTGCTTTTTCCCTCTTACCTGCCGTTCTGTTGGCCAAACCTGGCGGTAACCCTTCCAGCCATTCGTGTCAAAGATACACTCTTTTAGCTGTGATAGCTGGTGGTATAATTTTCCTGCCGTTGCCTCATTACGACGGCCCACAATCCAGGCCATTTTTAACAGATTGGGTGCGGCTGTAATTCTGACATTGGTTGAGGAATCAGTTCCAGAATTAGGGTGAAAACCATATCTTAACATGAATTCACGAATCTACCTAACTGTAAACGCTCTTTCTATTAGATTCTATACCGAATTTGCCGATAAATCCGGTATAAAAACCGGCTAACCGCAGAAGAGCTGAATAGCTGATATCCGTCAACTCACTGCGTAACGGTGGAGTATTAAATGTAAACTGATGGCTTCTTTCGTAGAGCCCAGTGAGAAGGCCGGCTCGGCTGGCCACACAGATCAGAGTCGTGGCAAACGTGTTGGTGAAACGCACTCCTCGCGTGGCCGGATTATCCATGTTGGGTGTGTAAACAGTGGGGTTACCCGCACATTTCATGAGGTCGTATCTCTGATTATCAGTTAATAGAAAAATAATGTTAGGATGTTTCATCTGTTGAAAGGTTGGAATCAGGACGTCGCACCGATCCCCCGGAATTACGGTAAGTTAGATGATAAGTTGCAGGGGCCCTGGAATTATGGGGGTGTCAAGAAAAGTCAGTTTACACGACTCTGAGGAGATTAGCGCGATGAGGGAAATTTACCAACATCCGGAACGGATACTACTTCGTAACGGGAAACGAAGACGCCTTTATGCAGCAGAGACAGAAGATGAGGGATGGATTTCTGAAGTATTCTGAATAGAACCTCATCATATGGCTATTACCAGACTGAAGATTCACATCATAACACTGAAAACTATATCTATTTTCTGGATCCGTTTACCCTGACTGAGCGTGGCCGGGGAGAATATGTCCATTTTGGAAGATACTGGGCATCGCCTGGGAAATTGGCTAAAAGGTATTCCAGAATGGTTCGACTGGAATAACCGATGGTTCAGGAGCTAGCCCATTAGAATAGTTGTATAAACTTTGAGCGTCGGCAGCAGTCAATTCATCTTCAATAAGGCTTGGGTTAACATCCGACAATAGTCATCGATATCGGATAGAGTAAAGTACTGAAGGGCCTCCCAATCGTGGGTCTCTAGATGGTAAGGGGTCGGATTCTCTAGATCAATATTGACTTCGGTTTGCCAGATCCAGTGCCGGAGCGCAACGCTGATTTCTCCGTCAGCCACCTGAATTTTTTCGTGCCCCGCACAAAGGATCGTTTCATCTTCGATAATGGAATTGACCTCTAGAGTCTCGAGTACCGAATCGATTGGGTTTATGTGGATAGATCTTGCCATTGAAAACTCCAACAAATCTTTCGTTGCGACATCCCCCGATCAGAGTCGAAGGCAGACATCTTATTTATCCATTCGGGTGGACATCAACTCTTGGATTGATGACAAACCTCGTTTGGCGAAAACCAGATCTAAGCCTTCGATTAGATAATCGTGCATTTTTAGCCTTTCCTCGAACGCGAGTTGCCGAAGTTGCTCGTGTACAGCTTTTGGCAAGTAGGCTGTTTGTCTCACAATATCTCTTTTTCTGCTGCCCGATTTCGCCACCTTCTGTTGATTTTCGGTTTTACCAGCCATTTTTACTGATCACCTTTTATCAGAGTCGGACACGGTAGATGCGCATCGTTATAATGTCATGAAATTACAACTGCATAACGTTACGCTGGTATGATTGTATCGGTTTCATTTTTTTTGAAAAATTTTGATAAAAATTAGGACTTTAGAAGCTCTTGGAAAGAAATTAGAGGTATTTGAGCATTAGTCGAAGCCGCTTCATTTTTATCCCAAATCTGCATTTTGGCCCCTGACGGTCATTTTTCGAGACCTCAACTTGCGCCTAATAATAACTTGGAGCAGGGGTTTCCATCGCTGCTGCGAGGTGGAGATACCCGGAAACGAAGCGATATTTGCTAACCTCTGCAGAAAGGGGCAAAGGGGAGTCATTACCTACTGGATCGTCTCTTTTGACCGTTGATTTCCGTTTGCATACAATGCTAATATCCATCGAACCAGATAGATAAAGCGAAATTGAAAAGGCGAATCGACTGTGTCGCCGGGTTGGAAACGCAATTTTGATCTCCTACCAGATTAAAACGTAGCTTAAACCTACTCCCAGAAGCGTTTGACGGCAAACGGTTGATTATTTATTACAACTCAAAATCATATCGTCGGGAGGAATGAAATAGTTACTTTAGTCGAGAATGGAAATCCTAAAGCCGTGGTGGTTATCGCCCCCGATCTGGACTCGATGGATCAATCGGTTGAAGATCTCATCGGCGTGATCGAGAAAATGAGCGGTGCCAGACTACCGGTGGTTGAAGATGGAACGTCCCAGCACAGTAGTCCACAAATTCATATCGGTAATACAAGCGAGTGTCTCCGTCTACAGAAAGGGCAAAATCGTTGGGCAGACCTGCCCGTCAACGGTTACTGATTTTCTACTGTCCTCGACGCGGGATCACCCCAGCTGATGATTACGGCCAAAACTTCGATTGGCCTCTCACACGGTATTTACGATCTATTGACAAATGAGCTCGGTGTTGTCTGGGGGATGGCAAACCCGATCCTTGAAGAGGTTCCACAACGCAGGACAGTTGCGATTCCTGAGATCAATCGTACCGAAAAACCGGCCTTCGGGTTTCGAGTTTTCAGCGGCTGTGACCCCGATTGGCTTCGACGAAACCGGATCGATAATGGCAGCCGGCAACTCCCTTTCTACGGCCATGGACACAACCTTTACAATCTTCTTCCACCCAGTCGATATGGTCAGCATGCGGAATACTATGTCCTGGTAGACGGCCGGCGACAGGTGCCCGATAAGGACGGACATACACCAATCCAGCCCTGCTTGACTAATCCCGATGTAATTCAAATTGCGATTGAAACCGTCAGCCGGTTTTTCAACCAAAATCCCGAGGTCAGCACCTACAGCCTCTGTCCAAACGAGAGTTCCAAGTTCTGCCAATGTTCGTCCTGCCTTGAGCTCGATAATAGCATGGAAGCCTATCGGGATCGCAGAATGAATAGCAACAGCTATTTTTACTACATCAATACGGTGGCCAACGAACTGATCCATAGCTATCCGGACCGCTACGTTAGTGCTTATGCCTATTGGACAACCGAGTTGCCATCGCAACAGATTGACACTCTACCTTCGAATGTAGTGATCTATCTGACCCAGGATTCCAGCCAATACTACGATCCCGGCTATGAGGCGCGGGATTATGGCATCCTAGAAATGTGGTCCAAGGTAGCCCACCATTTAGCGGTCTATGATTACTATGGGTTGAGCTGGTTCACACCACGCGTCTATCCACAAATCGTTGCCCGGCCCCTTAGATTCCTGCCAACAGTCGGTGTCAAAGGGTTCTATTGTGAATCGTATTCTTACTGGGCACATACTGGAGCCCAACTCTATTTGGTTACCCGCTTGTTGTGGGATATATCTCTCGATCCGGATGAACTGATGGAAGAATGGTCGACCAAAATGTTCAAAGAGGTAGCACCGCAGATGCGCGCCTATTTCGATACCCTAGAAGGAGGCTGGAACCGGAAAAACCGTCCGGGGAAGTGGTTTCTGGGGCTGAACCGGTTATATCTGCAACTATCAGAATGGAAGCGTGAAGATCGGGAACAAGCCCGGGAACAGATCGATCAGGCTTACTCGTTAGCAGAAAACGAAATCACCCGTCAAAGAGTAGCTTATGTGCGAAAGGGCCATCGCTTGGCCTACCAACTGTCGGAAATATTGGAAAAGGTCTTGGCACTGCGGTCAGATCCTGGCGATCCCGGACCTAAACTGGAAGAGATTTTTGCTGAGGTCAGCAGCACGATGGCACACTTCCGTTCTGAAATTGAGTCGGACCTAATGTATGGATCAGCCTACTATCGGGGCGAAGGCGCAGAAAATCAGCTAATGTGGTGGAAAGGTTTCATGGGAAAAGTGATCGAGGATATGCTGGTATCGCATCCGGATTCACAACAAAACTTCGCCACCGATGCCACTTATCGTCAAATGCTAGATGCCAGAACGCATCCCGGTGTGGAAGAGCGAATTGCATTAGCCGAGGAGATTTTTCCCGATTAAGAGTACACCAGGTTAAAAAGGCCACCTTAATACGCAGGTCAACCGGTGGACAGATCAACACTGAATCCCACAGTATTAACATCGCTTCGCTATCGCCAACCGAAGAACTCCGATCTTCGCTTTCACAGGGATAGGTCAATACCGCCGAGACGATCTTTTTATTCCACCGATGCCTCTTTTCTATCCTAGAATCTTTCTCTGATGAATTGGAAACCAATCCTGGTCGGACTGGTACTGATCCCGATCAACAGTCTGTTGATACTATTGGCACGGGTCAGTCCGACCTTTGCTGTTCCCTTTTATAATGTCATTCTGTTCCTCTTCGTTCTGCTGGTAATCAACGGCTTTTGCCGGGCTGTCCGGTTACAACCGATCCTCAAGCCGTCGGAACTGGGCCTAATCTATATCATGCTGTCCTGTTCCACTGCATTAACCTGCAATCATCTCTTAACCGAGTTGATGCCGGTTATCGGATACCCTTTTTGGTACGCTACAGCCGAGAACGAATGGAAATCCCTCTTCTTCAGATACCTGCCCGACTGGCTGACCGTCAGCGATCTTCGGATTCTGCGTGGCTACTATGAAGGAGGGTCTAGTTTTCATCGATCGGCCCACCTACAGGCCTGGTTATGGCCAATCGCCTGCTGGTCCACCTTCCTGGCGGTTTTAGTTTGGTCGATGCTATATGATCCGCAGTCAATGGACGTACAAGGAGCGGCTGACCTACCCGGTCATCGAATTGCCACGCACAATGGTTATGCCAAATAGCCCTATTTTCCGCAATCGACTGTTTTGGACCGGATTCCTGATTGCCGCTACCATCACTACAATCAATGGCCTGCATTCGATTTTTCCCGCCTTTCCGGCTCTTCCGACCAGACGACGTAACATCAACTATCTGTTGACTGATCCTCCATGGAATGCCCTAACCGCCTATGGCTATATCACCGTCTCTTTTTACCCGTTTATGATGGGTTTAGGGTTTCTAATACCGTTGGATCTCTCTTTTTCCTGCTGGTTTTTCTTTGTCCTCAGCAAGGTTGCCTTGATCTTTACCACCATGGTCGGTTGGCAGTCAATACCCCGCGCGCCTTTTTACAACGAACAGGCCTTTGGTGCTTTTCTCAGTATTTGTGTCCTAGCGGTCTGGAATGCGAGGACACACCTCCATCAAATATGTCTGTCTGCTTTTGGACAGTCAGCGATGGATAACGGTCAGAGGGGTTTCACCTACCGCACCGCCTGGTGGGGACTGATTGGCGGATTTATTTTTCTAACGCTATTCTCCATCCGAGCCGGGATGGCCTGGTGGTTGGCCGGCCTGCTGTTTATCGTCTACTTTGCCCTCTCGGTGTCAGTCACCCGATTGCGGGCAGAGTTTGGATTTCCGGCCCACAGTCTGTGGCACGCAACCCCCTATTTTATCCTGTTACCGACAATCGGCTCTGGGAAAATTGATCCGCAGAGTTCCACCATATTCGCCCTCTATCGCTGGTTTAATTTCGATTGGGCCAGCCATCCGATGCCGCACCAACTCGAAGGTTTCAAGTTGATTGACCATACAGGTGTCGAGCGACACCAGGAGACAAAGAGGCGGTATATATTCTCAGAGAAAGCCCTCGGCCTCTCCGGGGAGCGCAATCATCGGGATCCTGTGCCTGCGTATACTTCAGCTTCACTGTCCATGATGATTGCCACAGTTACTGCAACGCTTAGCTTTATGTGGTTATGGCTGTACCTGATCTATAAAGAAGGAGCGGAGTCATTTCGATTCAACCGACACACCCACTTCTACGGAGGAGTCGCTTTCCAGCAACTTCAGCAACGGTTGTACCATCGCTTGCCCGTCGACTACCTGGGATTAACCTTCATTGGGGTTGGATTTTGTGTGGCCGCTTTTCTAGCCATGATGAGAAGGCGTTTCCTATGGTGGCAATTTCACCCGTTAGGATATGCCATGATCAGTGACTGGGCCACGCTCAGCATCTGGACCTGCCTATTGATCAGTTGTCTTGTTAAATGGCTGGTACTCAAGTATACGGGGATCTCCGGCTATCGACGCCTGGTTCCATTCTTTCTGGGGGTTATCCTGGGAGAGATGATCATCGGTGGTGTCTGGGCTCTGACCGCTGTTTGGACGGGTGAATCCGTCTACCGGTTTTGGCCCTGATTCACGACAGGTTGAGCTTTTCTCCCTTACAATAACACCTTCCAATTCGAGACGCTGGCTGTCAGCGTCTGGTCATTCCAGTACTCCCTCGTCTTACCTAGTTTCCAAGGGGCGGATCCAACGAACTGGCTGATACGACCGTTTAGCTCCATTGTCCCTTCTTGAAGATCTACGGTCACGATACCGTAAATGGGATTCTGATAAGGAACCGTGTATTTAATCCAGGGGTATCGGTCATCTATTTCCTGATTGTACCGCACTTCCAGGTAGTCTCCACCCACCCAATAGTAAGAGGCACTGTTGATTTGTGGATACAGGATATCGTTGATCCAGCGAGCATAATCGCGGTGGTGGTGACCTGAAAAACAGGCCATCACCTGCTGAAAACCGGCCTGGCGATTGGTCTCCTCCAGCAAGTTACGGATTTCAGCCCCGTTTTCAATACCGTCATCCTCTTCGAATTCGATACTCTGATGCGCAAAAACAATGGTGGGGGCCCCGGTTTGGGACAGGTCGTTGCGTAGCCACTCTACCTGGTCACCGGCGATATATCTTGGATAACCTGACTGGTGGTGAGTGGGGGTGTCGTTTCCATCGAGGACGACGAAGTGTATACCACCCTGGTCAAAGGAATAGAACCGGGAGTCCATTCCCCAATAATCGACCGTCTGTTGACGAGTATAGCCACCATCCGTATCGTGATTTCCTAGGACGTGGTAGCTTGGCTTCTGGAATTGATTCCAGATCTGCAGGAAATCCAGGTTCTCTTTTTTCGGCACGCAGAAATCACCCAGCTGAATGATAAAGTCGACCTGTTCACGGCTCATGTGATCGATGAAACACTGTAATCGATAGTCAGCATCGTGCATTACATCTTTGTGAATATCAGCGATGATGCCGAAGCGGACGGGTTGTATCAGTTCCGATCTCCCAACCGTTGTACCTGATCGGTGAAGTTGGTGTTTAAGCTCTTCTTTTGACAAATTTCCAAACCTACTTGATCACGTTCAACTGATCTCTTGGTGTGCCAATCCGTGGTTATTGGCCATTGATCATAATTATACCTGAATGCCCATGATTTTCAAGCTCGGTTCTGTTATACTTTTTTCATACCTTAAGGCTTGTCCATGCTTACGCCAGCACAGATTTCGCAGTATCAGAACGATGGATTTCTGGTTTTTCCGCAACTGTTATCTTCTACCAAACTAAAGAAATATATTGAAATGGTAGATGCGTTGGTCGAAATGGGTAAATCACTGATCGACCCGCAACCTCACTGGTCACTCGAATTTAGTGAGGATCGTCAGCCAATTCCAGGGATGTTGCACAAGGTGCAGGGGGCTTTCCTGGTAGAACCTAACCTCTTGCCCTTAGCTCAGGAAGAACCGTTGTTGAGCTATGCCACAACTCTGCTGGATCAGCAACTAGATGTGTTTGGCACCAAGTTCTTTCCCAAATTACCCCATGGTGGTACATCTGTGGGCTGGCATCAGGATAATTACTACTTTGGTACCAGCCAAGAGCGGATCGTCAGTTGCGCCATCTATTTAGAAGATACGGATCGGAAAAACGGATGTTTGCGGCTTATTCCAAAGAGCCACCTACCTCAAGCCATCCGCCCACATCAGCGGATGCTCAATGGGCATGGAAGTTTTACCGAGGTGGATGAAACGCTGGCCGTCGACCTGGAAATCGCGGCGGGCACAGCGGTACTCTTTTCTCCCAATCTTTTGCACGGGACCCATGACAACCGTAGTCAACGGAGTCGCTACACGGTGGTCTGGCATTACATTCCAGCCGATTTCGGCATAGAGCGTTTCCCAAAAAGTGGTGAAGGGGACCGGCACGTTGTTAGCCGCAGGTCATGAGCCAGACCGACACCACCGGCTACCATCGAGCTATTGAGGCCAATGTCCCTACCAATTTAGACAATATCCGCATTATCCTCTGTCAACCGCAGGGGCCGCTAAATATCGGTTCCGTAGCACGTGCTATCAAAGGCATGGGAATCAACGATTTCTGGCTAGTCAATCCGGTCGACTTTCTAAACCAGAAAGAGACCTGGTATATGGCACACGGGGCGCAGGATGTCATCAAGGGTTGCCGTGTTGTAGAGACCCTAAGCCAGGCCTTTGATGGTGTTCATTTTCTGGTTGGCACGACACACCGACGTCGTCGTCGTCGTTTGTCGGAACCCGTTTCGGCTAGACATGCGGCCGCAGAGGTGGCTCGTATCTCTCAGGAGCATAAAGTGGCCATTCTGTTCGGACGGGAAGACCTGGGGCTGACCAACGACGAACTCTGCCGTTGCCAACTGACTGCCAGCATTCCGATGGCTACTAAAAATCCGTCGCTAAATCTGGCTCAGGCAGTGCAGATTATGGCTTATGAGATCTTCTTGGCCAGTAGTGGCGTAGTTGAGCCGACGGAGATGGTTTACGCGCCTGTTAACGAGGTCCAGTCCTTCTATGAACGGGTTCACGATCTGATACAGAAGATCCAGGTTAAGCCGATCAATGACGATTGGCGTACTTTCATGTATACAGTGAGACGCGTTTTTTCCCGTAAAGGGTTGGAACAGCGGGATATCGCCGCGCTGGACATGATCTTCTCTACCGCTAAACGCTATATCGACCGGTTGGAATCCAGGCTGGCCCCTGCTAACCCGGACGACAAATGAATGGCAAATTTATGCTGACCTGAGCGAGATCAGATTCAGGCTTCTTCTCGCTCAGCCTGGTTGATGGTACCTTTAAATTTTTTAAAATTTGATTTAACTGCTGGAGACACCTCTTCCACATCTATATCTTCAGTGATCATGGCCTCAGATAGCACGGTACCACCGCTGGCCATAACCCCACCAATTCTTCGATTGAGTTCCAAATCAACAGCATTGGGATGGATGGATGAAATTGGGCCATTAGAGGGGGTATTGCCCGCAATAACAGAGATATCTTGCACCGGGAATAGGTCGAGCGTTTGAGCGAAAGGCTGGACCAACTCATCGAATTTCTCAATTATATAGGCGTTTAACCCTTGATCGCCCGCCGACTCTAAAATCTCAATGGTGCGTTTTAACTGTGTTAGCTCAGCCTGAGATTGCCCATGAATGTTGGCTGCTTCCGCTTTAGCCGCTTCGATGGCTTTATCCCTTTCAGCTTGAGCTGGAATAATAACCTCGGCTTCGCATTTGGCCCGTACCATCCCGATCCGCTGCGTCTCCGCTTCGATCTGGGACTCAATTCCCGCCACCTCAGATTCTGCGTTTCGCAGTGCTTCGGCGGCCCCAACAGCACCCCGCTGCTGTTCTTGTGCTACTTTGACTTTCAGCTCAGCCTCCAAATTCTGACGTTCATTTTCCAACTTTCGTGTCTCGACCTCAGCCCGCCTTTGTTCTTCTTGCTCTAAGGCGGCTGATTCCGCCAAGGCCTTGGCTTCACGAGATTGGGAGTCAGCATTGGTGGTTTGCACCCGCTTTAGAAGATCGATATATAGGTCTTCTTCTTTTACTTCTGGCAGTCGGTGATCGTCGACATCGGCAATGTTCATGGTCGTAATTTCCAAACCGATGTTTTCTAAATCAGACTTACAAATCTGGATCATGTTGGAGGTTAACTGATCTTTTTCCAGCATCACCGCTTCAGGTGTCATGGCTGCGATTGAATCACGGAGATGACCTTCAATAATCGTACTGGCAAGAGCTTGTAATCCACTCTCGCCTTTGCTCATCTCTAAAATGCGCTTAATCGCATTTTGACGGCCTTTTTCACTGGTGGAGATGGCATAACTAACCGTAGCTGTTACCGTTAGTGGAACAATGCCGTGAGCAATGGCTGAGTCTACAACCACAGTGCAGGTTTGTGGCGTTAAATCCATACTTGCGAATCGTTCAATCAATGGATAAATGAAGATCCGTCCACCCCGATAGGTTTTATTTCGACCGTGAACCACAGCCAATTCGCTAGGCGGAACCAATTTCATCCGTGAGATTAACTGTATTACTAAAGTGACGCCGATAAGTGAACCTAGTGTTAATAAGAAAATGACAGGACCCATTATTGATCTCCTTTTGAAACCTCGCTTTTGGTCATTAGTTGACGGATGCTGATACCAAAACCATTTTCGAACTGCTGGAGAAAATCGACAAAGGCTGTTGGCCCTCTATTGACTGCACTATTGAATCCCTCTTTTTCGTTTAAGACCAGTAGATTATCTACTTTTAAATCCTTGGCATGTTCGGCATAGGATTCAAAAAGAGCCGGTATTTTGGTGAAAAAGAGAGCAACTTTGCCAATATCACCAGCTTGCGAGAGCAACTCTGCTTTCTGCTGTAGCAGGTCGTTTTTTGCTTCTTGGATAATCTCAACCGATTTGGCCTCCCCTTCAGCCAGAATTTCCGCTGCTGCACGGTCAGCTTCTGCCGGAATGGTAATTTCCGACTGGTTTTTTAGCTTTTGCAACTCTACTGTTAGTTCCTGAACTTTTGCCTGGCCTTGACTATCTGACTTTTCTACTGAACTAGTAGACTCGAATTTGGCTTGGTTAACTTTGGCGTCAGCATCACGGCGGTACAATTCAACCTCTTGCCGAATCCTAAGAATCTCCTCATCGGCCTTACTCCGGCTAACAGAGATTAGTCGCTCTGAGTCGGATTCTGCCCTTTCTGCTCTGGCCCGGAGACCAGTCTCTTCGATTTCAACCTCTTGACGCTTCTTAGATAACGTTTTATTGGCCAAATTAGGTATGTAGCTAGACGTATCCCAAATTTTTTGAAGTGATACTGAAACTACATCAATGCCAAAGGTGGAGAGATCTTCTTGACAATCCTGAATTAGTATTTGGCGGAATAAGGCTCTTTCACCATCGGTGTCCGCATTTACTGGAAGATCGGCATTTACAAGCTCATTCGACTCTGGGGTGAGCTCCTTTTCACCAATCTCTTCGGCACTTTCAACCATGCCAATAGCCTGTAACGGTGTTGTTTTGTTAAGTGCAGATCGGAAACAACCGATCATCGTAGCCTGAACTTGATCTCGGATTTGATCTTTTGTCTTACCTAACAATTGTTGAATTGCTTGATAGAGCTTAGATTCAACAGTATCGTCAATACAGACACAAGCAGTTGCATCTGCACCAACTGTAATCCCATTCGCCGAATTAACGTTCTCGATCTGTACGTCGATTTGGATGATACCCAGATCAATTTTTTCCACGCCTTGAATAAAGGGAATCACTGTCGTCCATCCCCCTTTTTGGACGCGGAATCCGTACTGTTTCCCTCCTACGTTAGTTTTGGCGCCGGTAATAACCAGGATTTGGTTGGTCGGACAAACGCGAATAAAGGCTTTCAAGACACCTATCAAGGCAAAAAAAGCAACGGCCCCTAAACCTCCAAAAAACATAGCATTAGGACTGGCGAAAGCGCTGTATATTAAATCAGCCATCATATATTCTCCTTTTGACTAGTTCAATCAATTTCTTCAATTAAATTTCGCTCGACGAAAACATGCTCATCTGTTACCTCAGTGATCCAAACGACTTCGTTTTTGACAAAAGTTTCGTCAGGCGCCTTGGCCAAAGCAAATCTTTCGGTGATATTCATGCCCAGTTGGATTCTAACCCTACCTATTCGACTATGAGTAATGGGAACAATAACAGTTGCCTCTTGGAACAAGATCTCTTGGGGTTTGAGCGAGGAATCTATCTCACTGCGCTGAAAACGAAAAAATAGACGAGCTAAAACAGTGGCACCAACACCCGTTGGCACAGACCACAATAGACTCTTGATTCCACTAACATCCGTTGCCAGCGAGAAAAGACCCATTGGACCGAAGCCCAGGCAAAAGTACACAAGACTTCTCAAGTAAGTCAGCATAGACAAAATAGAGGTGCCACCGCTATGTGCCATTGAATTATCAATATATTCAACAGGTGCTTCACTGTCGGCATCTCCATGCACCTCCAGGCTGGTCGTACCGGGCGATGAGTCTGCTGCAAAGTCGGTCTCATGACCGCCGGCAGCTGAATCAGCATGCGAGCTCTCACCATCGTGATCACCCCGACCAATCAGGCCCATCAAATCTAGCAAGGTGACGCTGACAGAAAAAACAGTACTAGCAATATAGGTCTGATTTAGGAAATCCATACTCAGGCATCTCGACTTAGAGCGTTAAGTTCCCTCCAAGCTAAACGGGTTGTCAACTTATGATTTTATTTTAGCATAACAGAAGCGTTGAAAAAATGCGAAGCTGATTTAGTGATCCAAACCCTTGCGTTGCAGAAACTGGAATAACGAACTCCGGATATCTCTAGCATGGTCGACCCTTCATTTAGACGGTCGAAAAAAGGTGGTTGTTTTTCTGCGATTAACACAAAAATTGTAAAGAGAAACAAACTGCCATCGGCGACACTCAAAATATCATTGTTGATGTGCCGGAGACTACTGCGGACAAACTGAACCATCTCCAGACTGGTCAGTTGTTGTGGCCTCTTAGGTAAAAACGTTAAAGGTCCTAGCGATTTTCAGGGAAGATCTAATTGTGCGTCCAGAGCACGCTAAATTTTCCTAGTTGCTGGCGCAGGCCTCATAGGGTCGGGCTTCGATATTGTAAAGTCTGTTTCCAGTCATCCCAAAAGATCGTTCAGCGCGTTGGACAAAACGCAACACATAAGATCCTATGCTTTCAACTAGAAGGAAAAGGAAGCCTTAGTAATATTTACTAATCTTTTGCTTGCTTTTACTTCCCGTGAGTGGCTCTTCTTTATAGAAGTCCATCTGGCCAGTCTATGTATCCCGCACTTACTATTCCACTATCTCCTTTTACCTGCTGGCGATAAGGGTGCGAAATAGTGTGGTTGACTCAGATCCATTTGATCAGCAGGGCTAACGGCTAATAGATAGATTGATGAAATGTCGCGATAATTGTCATCGTTGTCACCGGTCATCCAATCTACTAGCTAACCTATAGGAGACTATGCGATGAAAACCATACAACTTAGCCTGCAAGTTGCCGATGACATTACTTCCATCAACCAGTTGGAACAGTATGTTAACCATCTGGGTCAACAGATCAAGCGCTAACTCTTGACCAACACGCTGGTTCAACTGGGTCAATCTGAAAGCCAGTCGGATTCAACCTCATCAACCTGTCCCAACTGTCAAAAAACAGAGACTATGGCTTGGGGCAACCGAGCTCGAGTCTTGAAAACGGTCTTCGGGCCAGTTCACTTCCGCCTGCCAGGCCAGAAGTGCCAACAGTGTCAGCACACACTTTAGTCTTTCCATGCTACCACTGGGGTTGAGCTTAGTTTCAGCCACATCCGCTGGTTGTGTACCAATCAAGCCGAAACTGTCAGCACACAGGATCCGGCTGAGTATGACAAAGTGGAATAGGAAGCTTTAGCGGAGACGACGGAAGCATTGGTTGAATCGGTGGCTGATCAACCCCAGCCGGTACGGATCGAACCCGTCCAGCATTCAGCGAATAACCATTCACCGTTTTCGCCAACCTATCTCGGTATTGACGGCGGATTTATTAATGCACAGCCAACTAACAGGTTTTTGGAGGCCAAAGCGGCAATCATCTTCGCCAACCAGCCAATGACGAAACGTATTGCTCAATAAGCGATATGTTGGCCGCTGCCTCTCGGGTTTCAGAATGGAGTCGGAAACTATTTTCCTGTACTAGACAGGTGGGTATCAGTGACCAAACCCAGCTAATCATCCTGACCGATGGGGGCCAGATGGATCTCTGGTTCACCGCCAGGAAATTGACGCAAGATAGACTCTTCGAGTCCAAGTGCTTTTAGCTGCAGTTTCTGAGTTAAAGTCAGTGGTGGTAATCAAACTCGCTCGTGCCCTATTTTCGCGACCATGAGCTGGTTGAAATGTCTAGTGATCAGATCTGCTGTTGGCCGAGTTGTCTTCTTTTGATTGAGCCCTTCTAGTTCCTCTTGAGTTTGGGTGACATGGCGTCTCACTACTTTTTCCAATAAGCGCCAAACTAGTCATGAGAGTCACAATATTGCACCAAGTGCCTCCAGAGGCTCAGACATATTAAGCTTGAGTCGGTTAACAATGAGCGGATCCTTCAGCAAAGCCAAGTTTTTTTCGACATCATGCGGTTCTTTGTCTGCTCTCAATAATTCAGTCTCAGTACCAGCGCTCTCTCCCTCTTCAGCAATATTACTCCTGATGACAAAACAGCCGAACAATCTTTGAGCCCGTTCAATGGTAGCTTTGTTCTCTTCAACTTTGATAGAGATGCCGGATCTCAAGGATTTGACTTTACCTTCTCCATTTACAGGTCAACGTCCTGGTGCAATATAGTCACCAGCCCGCAGTTGATAGAAGTAAGTGCCTGAAGACACTAACTCTCCAGTTTCTGTCTTCCCATCCCAATAGATTGCCCGATTTGATTCCACATAATTCCCTGCTGGTAGATGACCTAACTCAATCATCCTGATTTGCTTGCCAGTTTAGGTCATAGATTTTAGTCGTCACTATGGCATCTTGGGCTAATTGGAAAGGTATCCATGTTTCTGGATTGAATGGATTAGGATAATTGGCTAACAGTTGAGTTTGTGTGGGCAATCTTTCGGGTAGAATGACTTGTAGAACACCCAGCACCATTTCTTCTTCATAAGAGCGATTACTATTGGATTCTAGTTGATCAATGGCATGAGCAATATGATGTTTCTGTGCAGTAGTCAGTTCAATTTTAACCGTCATCGCAGGTGCTGCGACTAAGGACTTACCGAAGTTTCCTGCTACTATCACCAAATCAAAGATATTAACAGCATCATCACCATTAACATCACCCATGATGCCAGCACCAGTTTTGCCGAATGAGCCGGCTGCAATTACCAAATCGAAGATGTTTACCACCTTATCGCCATTGACGTCACCTGTGAGCCTGGCTACCGGTTTGCTCTCTGCTCCTGGCACCGTGATGGTGGTCTGCACCGGGTCTGCAAAGCCGTCCGCATTCTCAGCGTTTATCACCACCGAATAATCACCCGGAATAGTGAAATCTCCGTATGGGGCCGCATACTTACCTGTACTGACTTCAACCAAATCAAATTCGACAAACGCTAACTGATTCCAACTCTTGAATTCCGCCTGAGGATCAAAGGTGG
>JASMLX010000094.1 GCA_030748495.1 Candidatus Poribacteria bacterium
CAACCAGGTTAGGGTGAAACAACAATTGGGCCAAACAGGCTGAGTGTTCATGAATGCGGTGTATTGACAGCACGCTTCTGGCCTGCTTGTCGCCTTCCACATCTACCTCTTCCCGCCACGAACCGCCCCAGTGCGCCTCTAAGCGCCGA
Source organism: Candidatus Poribacteria bacterium (assembly GCA_030748495.1). Lineage (GTDB taxonomy): Bacteria > Poribacteria > WGA-4E > WGA-4E > UBA9662. Next base: position 150 of record JASMLX010000094.1, read on the forward strand.
CCTGACTTGAGTGACCGATCGATCATTTGATCGACCTCTTGCTGTATCTGTAATAACAGTTCACCGCTGAAGGCTTGATCGATCTTTACGTAACCGTCTTCCTGAAACTGTTTTCGCAAAGAAATCTGTTCTTCCACGGTGAATAGGCTCGAGTTCAAAACTTGTTCATCTTTCATAATTCTTAGCTCCGAATTTTTATCGTTATTGGGAAATCCACATCTACATCCAATTAGGAGGTTGGCTGAGGTTAATATCAAATATAACTTTACCAATGATTAGAGTAGCTAGCGTAACTAAAAAGACAGCTAGTAAATTAAGCCAGATGCCCGTCTTCGCCATCTCCCAAATTTTGATTCGATTGGTGGCAAAGATGATTGCATTGGGAGGCGTAGCAACGGGCAACATGAAGGCGAAAGAGCAAGATAGGGTAGCTGGAACCATCAGGAATATAGGGTGGATATTGATGGCACTAGACAACGCACCTAAAATAGGAAGAAACACTTCAACGGTAGCCACATTAGAGGTTAACTCAGTTAAAAAAGTAACCAATAGACAGACTGTACCAATCAAAACTATCGGATGCCAGGTTCCAACGTTGGAGAGTCGATTTCCGATCCACTCTGAAAGCCCTGAAACCTTAAATCCACTGGCCAACGCGAAACCACCACCCAACAATAAAACGATATGCCACGGCAGTTTGGAGGCCGTTTCCCAATCCAAGACGCGTCGCTCGCTGCCTTTACTGTTCGGTGCGGCCGGAATCAGAAACAACAACGTTGCCACCGCGATAGCAACTGTACCATCGTTGAGGGATTTTAGATCGGCAAATAGGTTCGACCAGCCAGGGACTGTAAAACCACCCATTCGGATGTCGCTGCGGAATAACCACAAACAGATGAGAAGAATAAAATCGGCCAAGACAATTTTCTCGGCCCACGACATTCGACCCAACAGGCGAAACTCGTCCTGGAAGAGGCCTGAATCCAATCGCACCTGCTTCAAGTTTTGACAGAATAATCGGGTGAGGAGTAACCATGTCACCGCCAAAATAGTGACCGAGACGGGCAAAGCAAAAGTGAGCCACTTAGTAAAGGTGATTTCTGGTGCGTCGGGGAAACTAATCTGAAAAATCCGTACGAACGACAGGTTGGTTGGGGTCCCAACCAGCGTGGCAACCCCCCCAATGGAAGCGCTATACGCAATGCCTAAGAACAGCCCCACAGCATACCTGCGGAGATATTTAGCGCCAGCTTGGTGTTCTAAGCCGTTAATTACAGCTAATCCAATCGGCACCATCATCATCGTTGTGGCTGTATTGGAGATCCACATCGATAAGAAAGCCGTGGCCAACATAAAACCGAGGATGATTCGACTCGGTTCAGCCCCCACCAGCAGTAATACACCAAGGGCGATACGACGATGCAGATTCCACCGTTCCATGGCCAATGCCACTAGCAAACCGCCAATAAAGAGAAAAATGATGTGGTTGCAGTAGAGACCAGCGACCGTTTTCCCATCCATGATACCAAGCACGGGAAACAAGGTGACCGGCAGTAGCGCGGTTACTGCTAACGGCACGGCTTCGGTTATCCACCAAACGGCCATTAGGATCGCGACTGCCGCCATTCGGGTAACTTCCGGTCGGGCAGGATTTAAGTCGAAGAAGAAAATAAATAAGAGTCCGAGTATTGGGCTGAGTAAGACGAAAAAACGAGGGAGATTCATAAATTTGTTGGTGGCTCTCTATTAGGAAAGATTACGTGAAATACTGTAGGAGGAGTTGCCGGTAAACGGTGATTACCTGTGAGATGGAAGGCGATTTCTTCTATTCTTTCTTCTATTCGTAGGCGAAGGGATGGTATGACCGGTTACCAAATATTGATTAATCATATTATAACTGAAGTGTTGACTATGGTGAGCAAAATTGGTTATGGTATAGTTAATTTAGTAATGATCGATCGGTACCGATTAAACGCGATGTTGGACGGACAGTAAACATGCGGAGTTCGACTTGAAAACCTCGCTGGACGGATTTGACTCATTGACTGAGGGAGTGACATAATCAACCTATTTGAGACTCACGAACACATCATTGATGACTACGCCCACGATATCGATAGTTTTGTCAACATCTCTGATCCAAAGATCACACAGAAAGTCGAAGAGTCGCTCTCAAAAGTCCGCCTCTGGCCTCAACCATTGTTGCGATTAAGCACTGCCGACCAAAAGGCAAGCACCGTGGAAAAATTGTCGCGGCCAGATCACGGTACAACGACCTTCGGCACATATTTGATGTTTTGCCACGATGATCTCAGTGGGCGGCGAAGACTCGCAACAGGCTGAGGTAGCCCACGTCGCGAGCACGATATTTGGGCGCGCATTCAGTCAGGATCAGGTCGTGGACGAAACCTTAGCCCGGTCACTCGATTCCGAGGGTGAAGCTCCCTCGCCGCAGAAACTCACCACAGCCGGGCCGAAGAGATCAATTTGGATGCAGATGAAGCAGAACTCCGCCGTCATCCCGTCGCGATCCTGGCTTGAGAACCTTGTTGCTCTTGAGGAGTGCGAGGGACACCTCGTTCGACGAACGACCATGAGATTTAGTAATATCATCGAAGCGCTAGCGGAGGATTCCGGTGCGATGGGAAACAGATGCAGATCGGTTCTCGAATCCCTTTTTCAGTGGGTTTGCGCCGGCAACCAACGCATCCGTTCCCTTACAACAGCTCTAAACCTGCGCCTCCCGAATCTCAGAAAAGTGATGACGGTTGCCTATTGCTACCGGTACTAGTAGGTGTGGCGATAGGACTGCCGCCAACAAGAAATCTTTAATCTGTAATACTGACGTTCAATATGCATCTATCCGAAAAAACACGCCCAACAGACTTCATCATTCATGACCAGATATCTACTGACCGACTGGAAAAGCCGGTTAAGCAGAGGCAACTCTCATCCTTGATCCCCAATTTTTCAACTCAGACCCGTTTAGCCGTGATCACGCACCAACCACTGGATGCGTTGGGAGCGAGCAACTTCATTACGGCCTGTGTGGCTGAGTTTTACGAGAGATATAGGCAGCGAGAAAGCCATTTTTTTGTTTATCCAGACTATTTCACTTTCCAACTCACCGCTCGGCCGGACGACCCACTCGCCGACTACGGCTATTTTGATATCTGGCCTATGAGTAAGAATATTGGCCTTGAAGCTGGCGCCGATCGCATTTTTCAGATCATAAACGAACTGCGTATTGATGTCCTGTTGTTACCATTTGTTGACACCGAAGCCTCATCTGTTCTCCCGCATCACCTGATGGCCGACCTACCTGTAAGGCACTATTTTTTTTATGCTGCTGATGGTGTGTTACCCCAGGCCAACCTCTCCATTCAGCGTCCCTTGGCCTTATTGGACAATTCAGTAGAAACCGTTGTAAACTCAGTTGACGACCAGGTCTATGCTGGCCAAACCCTTGAGAGGTGGCAACATCAGACCCATCGGAATGGTTGGATCACCGAAGTCTATCGTCAAGTCAGTACAGAACTTGGATCTCAGTATTTGACCTTTCTCTCAGGAAGCAGGTGAAAGAAAATGGTCGAAATTGCAACGTCAGAACTTCGAGGTGAATGCCGAAAAGGATTTTGAGGACATTGAAGTGAAACTGGAACGAGGCGATTGGAATAAACGGACAGTCGTCAGTTTAAGCAAGGGTTGCGGGTAGGAGCGGATATCCGGTCAGATAGTTTCGTGGGAATCTGCGCAGAGTGAAGTAGAGAAAGCAGAAACAGACGAATACCAGAGCTTCAGCAGCGAAAATAGCACCAGCGTTTTTGCGAGATAGGGAACGTCGAAATGGCTCCACGACCAACCAAATCAGGGAGACGAGAACGATAAGCCGCGGAACGGTGGTGTAAGCTATATAGTTACTCACGTGACTCGCCTGGAACTGCACTCCTTTCTAAGGTTCTCGGGTAACCGTATCGCTATTAGCCACCAACAGGAATGAACTGCCATCATTGACAATGCTATGACCAGAAAAATAAAAGACAAAGGTATCCTCCGGCTGAATTTGTTTAGCCAAAATTCCTAACCGTAGTCATCAAGAAAATCTTATCCTCTTTGAATCCGGTTACATTAACCCAAACATTCCGAAAATCCACCTCCTCAGTCAGCCACACAATATCGCAACGGGCTAATATCATTGGGATAGTTGTTGATACCAACCAGTACAGCCCACTTCTCGGCTGAAGCCAGAGAAAGAAAGCAATAACAACAAAATCAAACCTAGTTTCCGCATCATACTTCCCCCCAATCGCTTCCTGCAATTATATAGACTACTCAATCCAACCAACAGCACATCGTGGCTGACTGCCTGTTATCTCGCTATCTTCGGCGAGAAACCCTAGATATGAAACAGGAATCCGTTATCGAGCTGAACATCAGCAGTTAGCCGAGATTAAGGGCCGCTCGTTACTGCAACGCCCTAAAAATCCTGCTCTCGTGGCGAACTCGTAACAGGGAGGCACGTCATGTGGCTCAAGGGTAATTAATTCGATCCCGACACACATCGAAACCCGCGATAGTAAGCCCTATTGCGCGGTGCGTATCGGGCGCGGTATCCTACCTGCAGATAATAGATGCTGTCAGTCCAAGCCCCGCCACGGATAACTTTACCGTCTTTGTTGCTGTCGTACCAATCCTGACACCATTCCCAAACATTACCAGCCATGTCATATAACCCGTAGCCATTTGCCTTCATACTGCCCACCGGTGCACAATACTCCCATTTGTCGTTACCTTCAGTACCTTGGTAATTGGCATAGATCCTGGCGAGGAGTTCAACATCCTTGTTGGCCTTATCATCTTCCCATGCATATTCTTTATCAACCAACCCGCCTCTGGCGGCAAACTCCCATTCCTGTTCCATTGGCAACTTTTTCCCCACCCAGTTAGCATAAGCCGTCGCATCGTGCCAACTGGCGTAAATCATTGGGTGTTTATCAGTTGGCGAGTATTCATAAACGTCGCTCCATAGGTCGCCGTCTAATTGACGGCCTAGCTGGCGATCAAATTGATAATTGGTTTCCGACAAGAATTTCTTAAACTGACCGACGGTGACTTCTGTCGCATCCATCCAAAAAGATTGGATCTTGCCCGAAGCGGGAATAAAAACCATCTTGGCTCCATCTTTCTTCCAGATCACCTTCTTGGCAGTAACCCCCTTCAGTTCCTCATTACTTTCAACGACTACTTCTCTTGGGCCTTCTGTGCTTGCTAACCCAAGCGTAGCGACCAGCATCAATAACCAACGCCAAAATCTCATTACAACTTCATTCCCTGTGGATAATTTGCTCTACGCTTTGGACAATCAGACTTCTGACCTGCCCTTTTAGCGTTCTTGCGGTCCATCTAGAAGCGGGTGTTTATTGATTTAAGGCATTCACCTTGTCCAGAAACCCGGCCTTGGTCTGAACCAAGATTTCAAGAATGATCGCTCTGTCTCTGGGAGACAGATGCGAAAATTCCTCGCTCTGGTCCTTGCCTTGTAGCACCTGGATCAATCGTTCCTCGACGTAGTTCAGCATGGGCGAAGGCAATTTGTCAAAGGATTCCGAATAAATCAGAAAACTGCATGGATAACGAAACATTCTCCGTTCAAGGTCCAGGTCTCGTAATGAACGACCTTTCCTATCCCTTGGTCCTTGGGAAGAAAAACGCCTGGAAAACTCAGAAAATCCTCTGACCGGTGCTTGCAACCTGTATTCATCGCTAAAAAGCATGTAACGAAGCAGTTTTTCACCGGCCGAAACAATGCGGCTCCTGGTACTTTCAGTCTCATAATTCACAGGTCTGTTTAAAACCTGGTTCATGATCTGCTGGTAGTAAAGAGCGTGACGGCACTCATAGGAAGCATAAGTAATCAAATTATGCATCTGTGATTGGTGCTCTAAGATCATCAGCGCCACAATATCGCTGCCCGGCTCCAGATAATCATCCACAGGAAATATTCCACTTAAATTGGTGAGATTCGCCCTCTTATTTGCATCAACAGGGTCGGAGAGATCATCGCGAGCAATAACATTTCCCCGGTGCCTCATACGGCCGTGCATTCCCGAAACGTACCATCCCCCAAATCGCTTGTCGAAGGGAGTGGTGTGGTCGGTGGTCGTGCTTCCAAAACCAAAGTACGGTTGTCCCTTTTGATCCACAAAAACCGACCGGACTAAATAACCCGGCACCCCTTTGGTCTTGGAAGAAGAATGGCAAGACAAGCAGTCGCCCTGATCGCGAATAATCTTGGGCTGAACGTTTTTTTTCTGCGGCAAAACATAGAAAATTGCGCCTTGTTCCGGATCGACAGCCGAGAGTTCGATTACATCTCCGTGATTAACCCAACCCACATAGGTGTCGTCATTGAAATAAATGGCTCTGGGTGTTGCGGGAGAAATACGGTTAATTTGCAAGCTGGTTTTTGAAAAGACAAGGGTTTGACTCCAGGCAGGCACCTGAAGATGTTTGAGAACGGAAGGCAACCACCCACCTCGCTCATCCCACTTCAGTCTAGCTGTGCCGGCTTCCAGTTGTTGCTTCAACAGATATATCCGATCGCAAACGGGTGTCGTTTTATAATTTATCGGTTCCTTATTAAGTTCTAATAATCCTGCGTTTAAAATGGTAGGAAGGAAGGATAAAAGAACAATCGCAATAAGTTTTCCTGCAAACAGTCTGCGATGGCTTCGGCCCATTGTTTCAGTCATAGCTTTGCTCTACTGCACTCTTTTGATTCCCTCCGGCAACAACCAAGAACCGGCAAATAAAAGTAGGAAAATCATGCACCGCCCCAAATCTTAGGACGTTATAATCTTTATTTTGAAATGATAACAATATCAATATTACGTTGTCTATCAGGAGAAATTACGGTGCCGCTTTATACCATTCCTTCGGTTCTAACTGCAAGCGGAAGCAGGTACAAGAACAGTATCTATATAATGTTTCTTCTCTGTACAACTGCGACCTACCCAGAACCTTATGATAGTTAACTATTGATAACCATCTTTTCATTCGTTTTAATAGAAGCTAAGTTCAGTCCTAGAGGGTGTTTACACCTAGATAGATATATGATATCGTGCCGATATTTAACCGCAAATGGTGCATGGCCAAGATTCAATGCCAGGTTTGCCAGCCTGAGACTTCGGTCAAAAACGGAACCGTACCAGACCAGCAGCGCTACAAATGCCAGTCAACTGACTACAATTTGGCCCCCCGAGATTCTGGCCTCAATTCCTCAACGGCATTAAAACCTGACACCGGTCTTTTCCGCTGTCTAGCCAAATTGTTTGATCTCTTTCCGACCACCACCTATCAATGGATAGGCCTCAGGCGGAAACACTTGGAGAACCACTTGTGGCCGAAGGCATTGAGGAAGTCGAAATCGACCAGAAGTAGCCTGTCCTAAGTTAAAAACAAACTAAAGATGGATCCTCCAGGCGCGGGATGGTTACACCGGGAGAACTATCGCTTGGGTTATCGGTGGGGGCACAGTTCAACTCATTATCCTCGAATCTGGCCATCAAACCCAGGCCAGTCTATTGTATCAGACAAACTGAGACTTAGATTTTGGGTCATTTTCCCCTCCACAATACCACCTAGGATACCAAAGCAGAACGGTACAGCTCAGTATTCATCGAACAACTGACAATAGACAATTATGCCAGAGGTCTATTATTGATTTCTATCCTGTCTTATGCTACTCTCCGAAGTGCTAGAACGTATCCCTTAGCCTGAATTTGAGGGTAAAACCCAAGAAAATATAACCTAACAATTAAGGAGAGTAATCAGATGACCTCACAAAGATGCATTAGAGTTTGGTCCTTTTTCGCCATAGCAGTTCTGAGTATAACAACGCTAACAGTTTGGTCGGGAACATTCGTTGACGATTTTAGCGATCACAAGCCGGATGGATGGAAGAAAGTTGGTGGAACTTGGAAAATCAAAGACGGCGGATATCATGGAATCGAACCCAATAGTGTAGAAGGAGCGGTTTTGATCGGCGATCCGAATTGGGGGCCGGACTATTCCATTGAGGTCAAAGTGCGGAATGCCGGAGGTGCTTGGCTGGCAATTTGTGTTCGATGGGTGGATATTAATAACCACTACGATTGGTGGATTGATCTAGCTAACAAGCAAGGAGATCTGTACATAAAGAAGGGAAACTATACCCAAAAAACCGTAGACAATATTCCTCTTGATCTCAAGAAAGAATTCTCCATCAAGTTGGTGGTAGAAGGGTTCACTTTAAGTGGATACTTCAATGGCAAACAAATCAACACTTGGGAAGATAAAGAAAAATCATTCAAAACAGGTGCCATAGGTCTATCTGTCTGGCAAGGAGAAGCCACGTTTGATGATATTGTGATTGAAGGAAAAAATGTGCCGGGAAATTTAGCCGTTAATATCCGAAACAAGCTTGCCGTCACGTGGGGTAAAATTCGGAAAGGTCTGGCGAGGCCTTAGTATACATTCCCGTGCCCATCACCATTTCCTCCACACAACACCAAGGCTATAGCCGACAAACCAACTAGGTTGGTAGGTTGGCCGAGTATAATGGCGGATAGTAGGCTCTATTCAGTTCAGCTTTGACGTAGATCAGGCAGGTAACGATAACGGCCACTGAGAATACCACCTTAACAGTCTTAAAAAAACATGCCCATTTGGCCTGTAGGAGGTCTAACCGAATCCCACACCTCGGCTCCCGGCCTGTTGTTTCACCATCTTCGGCCTAGCCGCTCCAGATCCTAGCGGAGATCCGTCATCAAGCGGAACTGATGCAATTAGCCGAGATGTGGGGCGATTGTTGCGAGCCGTGTTTGTGGCGGATTAACTCGGTGGTAAAGCAGAAATACTGAACTTCGTCCTGGAAAATATTTGGTCAATCTTACGTCTAAAAAGGTGCCAATTGGCTGACTCTTTTTATTTTGATAAAGGCCACAAAAGACACACTTGATGACACAGAGTAGTGTCTGTTATATATAGTATGTTAATAATCGTAAAAACCCCTATGGTATCAGGGAAAAATGGAATAGTTATAATAGGTGAAAGAGTTAGAATGTAACTATCGCTTATCATCCAGCCAAAAGTGTAGTCCTATTCCGATAGACGGTAGCAGTATTTGATAAAGCATCAAGGAAAAGAAGGGAGAGATCGATGCATATAATAAGTATAGTGAACAACCAACTGAAGAGAATCAGCCTTTTATTGGCAGGAATAACGGCTTTCCTCTGGATGATTGATACCGAAGGACAAGATAAACCCCTACCAAACATATCTACCAGTATCTATTTTAGCAATGTCCAGCAACAAGTCGGCATTGATTTTGTTCACTACGCCCCTCGTCCCCGCTGGTGTGAAATTGGCCCCACGGTGCAGGGCGCAGCAACCAATGAGGGACTGAAACGGGTTTTCCTTGAAGAGAAAGAATTCTGGCAATCGGGAAACAGGCTGCTTACTTTGGAGGAATTTGCTCATATTCACTTGATTAAAATGAATGGTTCCGGTGCGGCTTGGCTAGATTATGACCGCGATGGCGATTGGGATCTTTATCTGGTCAACTGCCAGGGAGAAGGCAACATTTCTAATGCTCTTTACGAAAATCTGGGCGATGGATCTTTTAGCAAAAAAGAACGGTGTGGGGCTGAGAATGTCAGGGAAGGGATGGCCGCTTCAGTTGCCGATTACAATAACGACGGTTACCCTGACCTATTTGTTACCAATTATGGAAATTTTCACCTGTATCGCAACAACAAAGATAAAACCTTTATTGATGTAACAAAGACCGCCTTTCCCAAAAGCCAGAAAGATTGGTGGTACGGGGGAGCTACCTGGGGGGATTATGACCGTGATGGGGATCTGGATCTATATGTCGCTGGTTACGTTGATTTTTCGCATCGCCCCCAAAATACTAGCCTCCGTTTCCCTGCGGATTTCGGAGGACTGCCAAACATCCTTTTCCAAAATAACGGCGACGGGACTTTTGCCGACGTTACCGAAGCCGCAGGTGTTGGCGATGCAGCCCGTAAGTCGATGAATGCGATCTTTTGCGACCTTAACCGGGACGGTTGGCCAGATATCTTCGTGACCAACGATACCGATGCTAACGGTCTTTATCTTAACAAAGGGAACGGTACCTTTAAACCCTTTTCTGGTCCTAGCGGTCTCAGCACAACCGACGGGAGTATGGGAATTGCTGTTGGCGATATCAATAGAGACGGTCAATTCGATATCGTTTACACCAATTATGCCGCTGAGGTGAATGTCATCGCTCAACTTGTAGATAACCAGAGTTCCAATGACGGCCAACTGAAAAATGCCATTTTTGTTCACGATTTCGATTCCTCACTGGTCCATAAACTGAGTTGGCCGATGGTGAGTTGGGGAACTGGCCTTTACGACCTGGATAACGACGGAGATCTGGAGCTTTTCTTCGCCAATGGACATCTTAATGCAGTGAGTGGAGATAATCGCCAACCGAACCTGCTTTTTGAAAATGATGGCGATGGCCATTTCTTCGACATATCTGCGGTTGCGGGCATCCAGGCCAGTGGAAAGCGCATTCACCGCTCAGCCATTTTCGCAGATTATGATAATGATGGACTTGTCGACATCTATGTTTCCAACAATGGCCAACAAGTTGAGGATGGCAAAGGAAATACTGTAGCTGATGAGGCTCAAGGAGTAGGAGTCCTTTACCACAACGAATCGAAAACGAAAAATAGGTGGCTTAAAGTGAGACTGGAAGGAACCAAGTCTAACCGGGATGCCTACGGGGCCGAGGTCACGGTTACGGCCGGAGATCTAGTACTGATACAACCACTAATCTCAGGAACTAGTTACTTCTCTACCAATGCCAAAGAACTGTATTTCGGTATTGGAATGTCTACCAAAGCTGACCGATTAGAAATAAAATGGCCCAGTGGAATAATTCAGACCTTTAACAATATCGAAAACAATCAGACGGTCCTAATTATTGAGGGAAAGGAAAGTTTTCAAGTTCTTTAATTCGAATTTTATCTTGGTAGGTTTCATATAAGACTTTGCAGAAAGAATAAATTAATTATTTGAAGCATTAGCCCATAATAGTCAGCTCGACCTATCACAGGTGAGGAATGGAGATCAAGAAACAGGGATAAACTGAGAACATGCTGAAGTAGGGTCTAAAAATGGCTGGCTCGAGGTTTATTGCGGTAAAAAGAGCGCTGAGTAGAAGATTTGTGTTGATTGTGCCAGTGTGGGGGCAAAAAGTCAAAGGTATTGGACCAGGCCCGTTTGAAGAATTGGTCAGAAGCAGAGAGAAGGAACCAGCCGGGCCGACCGACAGGGCGATTGTTGCCGCCGGTTTTAGGCATGAGGTTGATACAAGATTGGAGCAGCTTTAAAGCCTGTATTGGAGTGAGATTGGGGCTGAAACGGATGGTATCAGCCACGAAAGCATCGATACCAAGTGGATGATCAGGACGCATGATTTGATAGCGGTCGCCAGCAGCGGGGGAGGGATTACTTAATTTTTGTTGCTGGTGGCACCACAACTCAAGAGTTTGTAACTTAAGCTGATCATAATCCGCATCAGAAGAAGGCTCAAATTCTAACTGAGTGGGGACATCTGGGGAATTAGGAGGAGGAGTTTCTGTTAGATAAGTTTCTTTATTAATAAAGGGAGTCACAACCGGTAGGGGATCTGGACACTTGACTAGTTGGGGGTCTAGGGTTGGGGCCTCGGTTTCAACAGCGGGTTCAGTTACCGCTGGAGACTCTTTCTCTTCCTTTAGCTTGGGAGCATCCACCTCGATGACTTCATCTGTTTCATAACGCAACAGACGCAGTTTATTATTTTTCAGCGCTGCCTGCTGAATCTGATACTCCCGCTGGACAGCATTAGTCTCATATTCAGCTATTTTATCTGTTTGATGAAAAGCCATGATGGTGAAGGTATAGATATTACCACGTCCAGCTTTCTTCTCGATCAATCCAGCTTCAGTCAGTTCCTTAACGTAATTACCAATAGTGTTGGCTGATTTACCCCCGCCCCAACACTCTTGAGCGATAGTTTGATACTTCTTGGGGAAGGTTCGGCCCATCAGGTACTCTCGATTACCTCGGGTTTTCTGTTTGATGCGCAGGTCAATATGGCGACAGAAGTAGGAGTAGAGAACTCGGGCCCCATCGGACAATCGGTGTGCCTGCTCGGTATCGAACATGTCCCAAGTTACAGGGGCGTAGAGAAATGGCAGCTTGGAATGGGCTTTGGGAATGTAGTCGACCGTGGCACGACGACTCTGGAAATCGTTGGATTGGTTGGATTCAGCTTGGAATTGGTCTAAATGCTCGGCTATAGCAGATGCCATTATAAAATCTCCTCATAGAAAGGGTTACTTGAAAGGAGACTGTTTGATCTGATACAATTGCGGGTGTCCAATCCGGCAACTGCGGAGATCAACAATCTCTCACGAGCTTTGCCCCTGCTCTTAGAGTAGGGGCTTTTTTTATTGTTTATATTTTCAGTTAATTCTGTTCTGGTTATCTAGTCTTTCATCACCAGACAAAATCAGATATTCAGATTATACAGACCTTTCCGCTAGCAGGCAAGTCAAAACCTCGTTTGTCTGTAGATAATTTTTGTGAGAGTATCAATAAAGCGTAACAATAGCTCAATTTTAACGTAAAACACGATAGCAGCTTTGAGCTGCCACCATAGCCCCCTTACTTACCTGGAGCAGCCGAAAGATGCCCGAAGATGCCAACCTAAAGAAGTTTAGTGTCCGTTTACCAATTGAAGATTACCAAAAAGTAGAGCACATTGCAAAAAAACAGGAAACATCTGTAGCTGCTCTCGTCAGACAATTTGTCCGCCTCAAGCTAGCTGAAGAAGGTACAGCTAAGGTGACGGGAAACCACCAGAGCAGCCCCACCAGCAGCCTCGATCGCCCCCCAGAATCAGCACAGCAGACATTGGATGCCCAGAGCAGACACATAAGCTGCCTTGAGCAGCAATTAGCAGCTTCCAATAAGGCTCTTGATCAATCCCAACAACTCCACGCTGTCAGTCAGAAGACAATGGAATCCCAACGGTTGCAACTAGAAGAATCACAGCGTCCCAAGCCATTAATGGCAAGGTTGAAGGCCGTCTTTGTAGCTGAGTGATGTAACGCACGATCCTCTCGCTCTGCACCGTGATTAATTACTAAGGATCATCTAACACACGGCGTTGCGATAGGCGAATCCACGCGCCACGATGGACTACGGATGAGATCCGGCCCACCTCGGCTACTAGATCCATTAGTAACACAATCCGAAGGTGAAGTCCCTATTTCTTAGGCGAAACTACATGGCCACAGGTCAGAGTCGCCGGTACGAACAGACAGAAACCCGCAGAGATACATACTAGCACGGAATAATTAGCGAGCTTCAAGAAATCACGCAAAACGAATAACATAACAATAACGCTCCTCAAAATTTAAATAATTAGCTGTTGAAATCTCGGCCGATGATACGTACGTGCCACCATTTTTTGAGGCGGTAGCAGAACTACTGGTAGTGTATAAAGCTGAAATCCCGAATCACTCTTCGCTGACCTCTAACGAAGTGGAAGAGATTTGGGCCGGAGAACGTAAGACTGAAACATCCAAATTACTTCCTACACGTTTCATTGCAATTTTCCCTTTATCCTGTTAGGATGTATAGGTTTCTTCGCGAAAAATTTCCTGGCACTAAAGGCATGATTATCTATTTTTAAGCTGTCGCTGCCTAAACCGCCAAGTACCTTTTTGGAGGATTAAGATGAAAGTTGCTGCTATGTTTGCTGATGGTTCTGCCGGTACCGTTGACCGGCCCGATCCGCAACCGATCGATGATTTTGTGTTGGTAAAAATTCATTCGGTGCCAATGTGCACGGAATACAAAGGCTTTAAAAATGAACGTGATCAAGATACGGTCGGCTTTGGCCACGAAGCCGCGGGTGAAGTAGTAGAACTGGCCCAGCCCGGTCGAGTCAAGATCGGAGACCGGGTGGTCGTCCAACCTCAACTCGGGTGCGGACGTTGCTGGTTGTGCTTGGATGGTGAACACATCCACTGTCAAAACGGAAGGCGTTTGCCGCAAGGTCAGACGGCCGGACAAACCTACGCCCAATACATCCTAAAGCCGGATTGGTTGCTTTCTCCCTTTCCTGAAGATATCAGTTATGATCACGCCGGTATGGCTTGTTGTGGCCTGGGTCCGACGTTTGGTGCTATGCAAAAAATGAATGTCAACGCTCTGGACACCGTCATGATTACCGGCCTGGGCCCGGTCGGGTTAGGTGGAGTGATCAACGCTCATTATCGCGGGGCCAGAGTGATTGCGGTGGAGAGCCAGCCGTTTCGTGCCAAATTAGCCCTGGAACTCGGAGCTACCGCGGTTTTTGACCCCACCAACGAACATACTCAGGATCAGATCATGGACCTAACAGGTGGCCTAGGTGTGGACAAGGCCATGGACTGCTCGGGGGCATCCGCTGCCCACCGGCTAATGGTCGAATCCCTGCGCCGTAAAGGACAGGCCTGTTTCATCGGTCAAGGCGGAGACTTTCCGTTGGGGGCCAGTCGTGACATGATTAGTAAAGGTATTGGACTGCACGGCATCTGGCACTATAACCTATCTGATTTCCCGGCTTTGATCAAAGTCATTGGCCAAGTTGGGGACCAATTGGATAAGTTTATTACTCATCGTTTTGGTATGAGCCGAGTGGAAGAGGCCTGGAAACAGCAATCCACCGGGGATGCTGGCAAAGTGGTTCTCGACCCCTGGGCCTAGAGGTCGAAGGCTTAGCCGCAGAATGAAAGGGCCGTCCACATGTTGCACGGGCCAGCTCTGGTACCGGCCACTCGACCGAGAAGCATAAGCCTGCCCCATGATCAGGAAATACAAAATGAAAATTACACAGTTATAAGGCCGCAATCGTTGAGTGTAGCTCCATCGGTCATGCCCATCTGCAAGGCTGCCGGAGATTGGAAAATGTGAGATAATAGCAGTCGATTGACAGATGATTCAAATTCGTTATCTATGATTGATTTAACAAATAAGCAGAGGAACGACTTTTTTCAGACGGGTTTCTTCATTCTGTCAAATGTCTTCAGACCAGATGAAATAGATGAAATGAAGAGTAGTTTCCAATCCCTTCAAGAAACCGCTTTTTCTCTGGCCAACCTCCACTCAGAGGAATTAAAACCGGAGAAAGAAACCTATGTGATGCATCAAGGGTCACAATTCGTTTTGGGTCAGATCCGGCAAGGGATCAATTGTGGCCAACCTTCTATTCGTCGGGTTTCATGGTGTGGGGCAGCGGAGCCGTTATTGTCCGAATATGGGAACGACCCCAGGTTATTGTCTATTGCAAGTCAGCTGCTGGGATCAAAAGAGATGAGCCAACTGATCAATCAAGCCCATTTCAAGTTACCCGGGGATGAGGTAGAGTTCGAATGGCATCAGGACAGTACCCATCGCGGTTACGGGGGCAAATATTGGCAAGATGTCAATGGTCGGGGCAGTTATGTTCAAACCCTAACTGCAATAGACGAGATTAGCCAAAGGAACGGGACAGTTTACTTCATTCCCAATTCAGTTAAATTAGGCCACTTGAATCTCCCCAGAACTTTAAACAATTGTTTAGAGTCAGAAAAGTTTAGGTTAGAAGACGCAGTGCCTATTGAAATGAAGATAGGAAGTGTAGCCGTTTTCCACCCATACTCTATTCATGGCAGCCAACCTAACCGTTCGAACAAAAGTCGTCATGTTTTTATCAATGGATTTGCCTACCCAAGAGCTAACTCGAGACAATATCCAGGCGAGGGCGCTGGCCGAACAGTCGTCTGTCAGTATTGAACTTAGGTTACTTGGTCTTACCCCTGTCGTACCATAAACTACTGGAGCTTCACCAGCATCAATTCGCTTGGTTTTTTAGCATCTGATCAGGTATATCTCCCTTTCACCTGTGTTGTTGCAGTCAACATACCTTTGTTATACCCGGTGACATATATGTTGTCTGAAGAGTCAACTGCAACGCCTCGGCCGATACATCAGCTGTTTGGTCCACACTTTGGTACCGATGGTAAAGGATGGACAGCTCGATT
This sequence comes from Candidatus Poribacteria bacterium, assembly GCA_030748495.1. Lineage (GTDB taxonomy): Bacteria > Poribacteria > WGA-4E > WGA-4E > UBA9662. Next base: position 16,304 of record JASMLX010000094.1, read on the forward strand.
TCGTCTGTGGATAGTTATGAAAGTTGAAGGTTATACTTTCCTTCAGATTAATAGTCAGCTACATGGCTCATTAAGATTTGCTAGTATATAAACGTATTTTTTGCAACCTCCTCACTCTTCACCAAATGACACCATGATTAAACTGGGCTGTAATGCTATGCTACGGGTAGCGGAAAATCCACCCTATCCCAACAAGCTAGACCAACGCAACTGGCTAGATATTGCCACTCTCATACGCCAGATTCGTGCCTGGGATCTAGACCTGGTCGACTTTCAACTCTTTCGCGGTTTCCAAAACCGTACTCTAGCTTATTTACGCTCCATCAAAATTCTTTGTCAGCAATGTGGCTTGCCCATCGGTTTTTTAGGCGTGGGAAGCGGCTTCATCAAAAGAGAGGTAATTGACGGTCAGGTCGTAGGTATTCCACTGTCTACTACTGAATTGCGCCAGTCTATCGCCGCCGTCAAGGAGGGTATTGATCTAGCGGCCTTTATGAGCGCTCCCCTGGTACGGCTATTTGGTGGAGGTATTCCAAAAGAGTCGACCAATTATAAAAGATTATGGCAAAATGTCATTCACAGCTTTCAAGAAGTCTGTGATTATGCCGCGGGTAAAGGTGTGCTGGTTGGCTTACATAACCACGCGCCTGTAGTTGCCCCAACCGGTGACGATATTCTAAAGATCTTACATGATGTCAATCGAGAAAATTTCACCTTTATCCTTGATACCGGCTGGTGGCAAGGTTCACCGGGCGCAGGGGCTACAGGTGTAACTGATCCTGCGATAGATTTCTACCATTTTATGGTCCAGACGGCACCTTATGCTACTTATGTGCGTGCTAAAATATATAAAATAGATAGCGGTAAAGAAGAATGGCTTGACTACGAACGTATCATTGAAATCCTCCGCACCGTCAACTACAACGGCAATATGTCTATCGTTTTTGAAGGGCAGGGAAACCAAGTCAGCGATCTAGAAGCCATCGGTTTAGCAGTTACGTACTTACGCAGATTACTGGCCACCTAAACTGTGTTTTTCTCAAAAAATTGTTTAAGGATCTAGCCACTAGAACAACCTTTAGCCTTTACAGAAACGACCGAGAACGCATCTCGGCTAATTGCATCTGCTCCGCTTGATAACGACTCTCCGTTAATACCTGGAGTTGCCACGCCGAAAAACTAAATTCGTCATTAGTGACGAATTTCTACTAACTCAAACCACGTTGAATATAGAAGGAGAATGAAATGAGACTTGGTGGTCCTTTATTTGATCAGACTACAGATGCTGCCGGTTGGGTGGCTTCTATTAAGGCACATGGTTATAGTGCGGCCTATTGCCCCATCGGCCCTGAGGCTGACGATGCAACCGTACAGGATTACACCAACGCAGCTAGAGAAAATAATATTGTGATTGCAGAGGTAGGCGCCTGGAGTAATCCGATCAGCCCAAATGAAGAAGAGCGCAAAACCGCAATCCAGAAATGCCAGGACCTGCTAGCTCATGCCGATCGTATGGGGGCGTTATGTTGTGTCAATATTGCCGGCTCTAGAAGTAACAAATGGGACGGACCAGCGGCTGACAACCTCTCTGCTGAAACTTTCGATCTGATCGTTGAAACGACCAGATCCATCATTGACAATGTTAAGCCGGTGAACACTTTCTATACACTAGAAATGATGCCCTGGATTTTCCCTGATAGTCCAACGAGTTATCTCCGTTTGATTGAAGCCATTGATCGTCCGCAGTGTGCCGTTCATCTGGACCCAGTGAATATTGTTAACAGTCCGTCCCGTTTTTTTGATACCGGCCGACTTATTAGTCGATGCTTTGAGTTGCTAGGTCCCTATATTAAAAGCTGTCATGGCAAAGATATTGTTATGTCACAAAACCTTACCGTGCATTTGGATGAAACACGGCCGGGATTAGGTGGCTTAGACTACGCAGTATTCCTTAAAGAGTTGGACACATTATCACCCGACATTCCGCTGATGCTGGAACACCTTTCAACAGATGAGGAATATCGACTAGCGGCTGAATACATTCGATCTGTAGCTAGGGAAAACCAGATTAGGATTTATTAACATACATCTTCATATAAAGAGTCGGTCTAGCAAAAGTCAAAACTGAGCCAAAGGCTGCTTGCTAGTCTAGCCCGGGTTGACATGACGCCCCAGCCTTATGCTATCTGTCCTTGCACCTAGAGTAAGAATACCTTTTTGCGGGGTTGGTAAAACTGATAAGTATGGACTCCGGAAGAAAATTTTCGATGATATCGATATTTTCTTGTAGGCAGATCATCAACATTAGCCAAAGTTAGAGTCATATGCTGAATACGGAAGGGAATAGTGTCCAGTATTAAGCTGATAAGACCCTTCTATAAAGTCTAAATCTACCAAGCTTTCTTTCACCTTGCTTGCATCCTCATTACATTGAGGCCGTTTTGGAATGGCTTCTAAGTAGGTTAAACCCAAGTCCGGGCCTGCATCATCTTCACATAAATCTGTAAACATAGTCACCCACCCAGTCAACTTCTGACAGATGGCATAACATTTATTTATCTCTTTGAGGCTCTTATCCGGAGAGTTTTTTTTCACTTAGACCAGATACGACATCAAGTCGAGGCCTGATCCAGTTTGATCTATTGGAGGTCTCATCTTGACTTTATGAGTTGGAGGACGATCATGCAGATTAAAATCAATCGCGGACTTATACAAGTAGTAGAAGGTGATATTACCCAACAGAACACGGAGGCCATTGTCAATGCAGCCAATACACAACTGGTGGGAGGGTCAGGTGTAGACGGGGCCATCAGGCGTGCAGGTGGCCCCGAAATTACTGCCGAGTGCGATCAGATCCGCGCTCGTCGAGGTGGGTGTCCCACAGGACAAGCCGTGCTAACTACGGCCGGCGACCTGGCAGCAACTTATATAATCCATACTGTTGGCCCTATTTGGCGGGGTGGAGTCAATGATGAAGCCGTACTTTTAGCCAGGTGCTATCACTCCAGCTTGACCCTGGCTACCAATCACCAGATTACAACAATCTCATTTCCGTCAATTAGCACAGGTATTTACGGGTACCCGATTCAGCAAGCGTCAAAAATTGCACTCAGCGCAGCCGCCGATTTCTTAGGCCAAGAAGAGACCGTCTCAGAGATCCGGTTTGTTCTCTTTGGAGAAGACGATTTTTCGGTTTATCGACGAGCTCTGGAGTGTTTGACTGAAAACTGATAAACATTCAAAGACTCCAAAGTGACGTACTATTCCGTGCGCCACACAACCGCGATGCCTGGCGACAGAAGCTGAAATATTAGACTTAACCCAGCAGGAGACGGCCGATGAAAATTCCAGGTCCATTAATTAAAGGCAAGTTTATAGAACGCCCCAACCGGTTTCTGACACGGGTTGAACTGAACGGTAAAATCGTTGACAGCCACCTGCCCGATCCCGGCCGCCTGCGAGAACTGCTGATTGTCGGTGCCGAATTATACCTACGGCCAGTACCGATTGAGTCGGAAAGAAAAACACGCTACACCACCGTTATGGTCAAACATAATGGCACTTTGATTTCGCTGATGTCGGCCCTACCCAACAGTTTTGTCCAGGAAAGCCTGCAGCACCACCAGTTGCCGCTACTGGAGGGCTACCGTCTGGAAAAGGCGGAAGTATCCTTAGCAAGGCAGCGCTTGGACTTTCTTTTAAAGGATGCTAACCAGAAACCTTTTTACCTGGAAGTGAAATCAGTGACCTTGGTTGAAGATGGTATCGCCCAGTTTCCCGATGCGGTAACGGAGCGAGGTACACGCCATGTAAAAGCCCTCGAAAATATGGTTTGTACTGGCCAGTCCGCTGGCGTTCTGTTTGTTTGCCAACGTCCGGATGCTCAAAAATTCCGACCCATGCACGAGCGGGATCCGAAATTTGCCGCCGCTCTGAAAAGTGCGATGGCCAGCGGTGTAAAGGTTTGGTGTATCACCACCAAAATCACTTTGGATGAGATGATCTTTCAGCAGGAAATTCCTGTCTATTTTAATGACTGATTAAGCGGGTTTTACTGTCAATTTTACGAGTTTCCGCTTCTGGCTGGGCGAGTTTGTATCATCAACTGATGTAGACATGCTTTCATGAACCTTGCTTCTAATACTACTCGACGAAGATGAAAGATTATTTCTTGGTAATCCTAAAATAGGATCACTCTAACTTACAACTTTGTTCTTACCTTTCGATAATAAATCCACGATAAAATCTTCCCTTTTTTATCTATTACAAAAGATCCAACAGAATTTTTGCCCCGCACCTGATCGTTTAAAAAGTTACCAACTTGATCATATTTGGGTTCAATGACTATATCACCTGTTTTTTTGATTCCTAAAACCCCACAACCCAACACTTAATTCAGTGATCCGGTTATATGGCCCAGTACTTCCACAGATCTTCTGGCACTTCATATCGAAATTCAGCTACTTGTCTTTGATGCTGATGAGGCCAACGGGCAAACAGCGCAATACGTGGACAATCATTGACATTGATTGAGCCATCATGAGTCAAATAGGAATGCCAAAGGACCACATCTCCAGCGCGAGCTACAAATTCTTGGCCTCCAGTCTGAAGGTTATCGCAGAGGTTATCGCTGAAGGTATGCCAAGAAAATCCCTCTTCTGTCAGAAAGCTACCATCCACTAGTGCAGGGTTTTGTCGAAAGTAGCGATGGGCCGTATGATGGCTACCAGGCCAAAATATGAAGGCTCCTCCACTGGGTTGCACGTCATATAAATAAGTAGTAGCTCCGACCATAAAAGGGGACCAGCCACTAGCAGCACCATAGGCGTCAATATGTCCCGATTGAGGCATCTGCCAAGATTTCTCCGGTTCAGGCCAACGAATGATGGGAGCACCACCACTCGCCACAAAGTCATCACCACCTAACTGCTGTATGATAGGGGTTAAGGCAGAATGATGAACCAGAGCCGATTCCGGTGGATCGTATTGGTAACCATCTAATCCAGTCCGTTCCCTGGGCCAACTGTCGGGCTGGTCTAAACTAGCTTCTAGTTCACACCAGATTTGCTCGCGCCAGTGGTCCAGTGAGGATTGGTCGAACAGATTCTCCAAAACCAGAAAGCCGTGAGTCTTGAAATGTTGTACCTGCTCTTTAGAAAGGGGGGTGGATGAAATCATAAATTCGGCCTCAAATGAGATTGTTGTTCAAATTACTGATTAACTAATGGATTTGGGGTTGAAGGGGCTGTCTTTTTCGTTAGTTAGGCCATAATCTTCAGACAAGATTCGTGACATTTCACGAGAGGATTTTCGTTTGTCTTTAGCACCTAAATTCTTGGCATTACATTTCCTCCACAAACTGGAATGTATACTCCGGTGATGTAACTTGCCAGATCCGAAGCCAAAAATGCGACTACATTCGCGATTTCCTGGTCTGTGCCACGTCGATTCAAAGGAACCTTGGATTCATAACCTTCTTGCCTTTTCAAACCTGATTGCCTATCCTTGTCACTAATTGTCCAACCAGGAGCAACCTGATTTACGGTTATTTGGTGTTTCCCAACCTCTTTGGCGAGTACGCGTAAAACTCCATCCATGCCGCGTTTACCCGATACATATGCTGATTGTCCCTCAAATGTTTGCATAGCACATTCCGTATTGATACCGATTACACGTCCATAATTTTCGCTGATCATTGCAGGTACAAATGCCTTAGCCATCAGTACATTGTGTAACACACATGACTGAAACTGGCTTTCGTAATCCTTAACTTCTTGATTTAGCACATTTGTCCAATTGTACTGAATCACCGCATTGTTAACAATAATGTGAGGGACACCAAGTGTTGAGGAAATTTTATCTCGCATGGTAAATACTTCATCTTGAATCGTTACGTTAGCTTGAACCAGAGCGGTTCGTCTGCCCATAGATTCAACTTCCTTAGCGAGTTCACTCGCCTTTTCTTGGTTTCGTAAATAGTGAATGGCAACGTCTGCACCACAACTCGCTAGCGTACGTACCATGACACGGCCAAGTTCCCCACTTGCACCTGTAACAACAGCAATTTTTCCTGACAAGTTGATCTGTAACATTCCATATCCTAAGTTTTATTGTGTTTAATTTATATATCGATAACCAACAGCTTATCAGCACCTTGCCGACTCCAGTTCTGTCCTCTTAATTTCAAGCGGCGGCCGACTAGCAAATCAATCCTCTTCTCCAACAAGACACTACTGATGACACCGCTTTTTTTGGTGGCTATGATAATCAACCATTGAATCCAAGTTATTTCTCATCATTTCAATCACCTGACTGATTAAGTCTCAATCTATCACAGCTGCCGAGAGGTGGTCAAGAACTTTTACTGCCTTGTCTTTATACCTGTAAGCAAAGAGAAGTAAGATCTCCAGTTGCTAGTTCAGCTCCCATTTAAAAACCTGGCAACTATCGGAATGGCCAAACGGAAACTGGTGAGGTGATCTCCAGTAGAATATACTGCGGTTCTCAAGTAGACCTGTAAAATGGACTAAACGCCCCTTTTTACTATTTGCCTTCCTTAATCTCCTGTGCTACATTATTATCAGTAATTTTTAGCCTCCGGTATTTTTTAAATCGCTAGGTTTAAAGCAGTATTCAATGATTTGAAGACTCGGATATGGTCGGAGAAAGCAAATGAAACAAAAATGGTTTTTAATCCTAGGAATTGGTGTTTTGATCTCAACTCCAGTTCTGGCCGAGATCAAAACACTGTTCTACGAATTTGAAAAGAGTGAGCAGTGGTTCTACAAGGTTACGACTAATAACATCAAGAAAGTAGGAAATGACAGAATTACCTATAAATTGACCACCGAGGCGCAGAAGGATTTCAAGTTGGCCAATCTAAAGCCGTATGACATGGTTTTATTTGGCACCCACGGTATCGGTGGTTGGGGGAGTTATCACTTGGAGGGCGTTGAAAAAGACCTGATCTCTTACGTCAAAGATGGCGGTCTCATTCTGGTACACAGCAGTGACGACAAGTTCTTTAAAGGTGATATGTTCCCGGTTGAACTACTGATGCAAGAAAATGGAGATGAAGATTTTGAAGTCACTGCGGAAGGAAGAAAACTAGGTATTTTTGATCAACCAAACAAAATCAAGAATGTGATCGAAGACGACACCTACCAGAAGGTGGATAAACCGTGGGTCGTCTTAGCTCAAAGTAAGGGTAAGAACACCCCACACACCTTACAACTGAAGCACGGGTTGGGTGAATACATCGTGACGCCATGTCGAGGAGACGGTAACAAGGGGCAAGCTGAATCTAACCAACCCTTTTTCGAGAACTTAATTCATTACCTGGCTAAACGGGTCAAACAGATCCAAGCAGTGGATTCTGCCCATAAACTTGCGGTTTACTGGGGTGAGGTAAAGACCTACCGATAAAAAAACAACTCCATTAAGTTTAGGTAGTGCGGGTGGTCCATCTCTAGGCTATCCGCTGAGTGGGTTTCAAGAACCACCCCTTGATACCAACCAGCAAACCAGCCGGTCTATCCAGACCGGCTGGTTTGCCTATAGCCGGAAGACGGACGGTGTTACCTGGCCTCAGACCGGCCAAGCAGGACGAAAGAGGAGCTGCCATCCTCTTTCAGCAAAGGTGAATCTAGACTTTCTACTTACGGCTTGAATTAGTTTGTAACCTGGTTAGATGCGTTAGCAATCATCTCACAGTTTTCGAAGGGAAAACTTCCTATGCTGCCCAAATACCCCCATATCATCCTCATTATGACCGATCAGCAACGTTTTGATACCATCGCTGAGTGGGGTTACGATCATGCCATTACCCCTCATCAGGATCGCTTGGTGCGAGAAGGGCTTTCGTGTCGACAAGCTTATTGCCCCGGCGCAACTTGTATTGCCTCACGGGCAGCGATATTTACGGGCATGTATCCTCATACTACCGGCACCTATACTTTTCAATATTGGGGCGATCAACGTACCTGGGTGCAAGATTTGGCCGATCATGGCTACCGTTGTGTCAATATCGGCAAAATGCACTTTAGCCCTCGCGATATATCGGGCGGCTTTCACGAACGAATCATCGTCGAAAATCCGACCAACAAAACGCAAGCCAGCGGTGGCGTTGACGATGACTGGGGCCGTTATCTTAGTTTTCATGGCTTAGAACGCCCTAACGATCGCAATCAAACAGATCCGGATTGGCTCAAGAAATACCAAGGCGTGCCCTGGCATTATGAAGAACGTTTTCATAGTGATGTCTTTATTGGCAACTCGGCTGAGTCTTGGATAAAGGCCTATAAAGGCAATCAGCCTGTTTTTCTGCAAGTGGGATTCACCGGCCCCCATGAGCCTTGGGATCCACTCCAGCGTCACCTAGACTGGTACAAAGATAAACTAATGCCCCCACGTTATATGCGTGAAGGTGAATTGGATGAAAAGCCGCCTCAACATCAGGCTCATCAGGAATTTCATGCGACCACTAAACACGAGTCTCAGATTGATCTACGTGGCGCTAGTGAAGCTGACATTGCCGAGATGAAACGTTACTATCACGCCAAAATTACCACCGTGGATGAAGAACTGGGCAAGGTTCTGACCGCGCTGGAAGAACGAGATTGGTTGGCAGACAGTTTGCTCATCTTCTGTTCGGATCACGGCGAACTCTTGGGCGACCACAATCTGGCTTATAAATGGCTGATGTATGATCCCATCGTTCACGTGCCTATGATTATTCGCCACCCAGGCTCCATCGAGCAACCAAGCGAAGTTCACGACCTGGTTTCGTTGATGGATATTGGGCCAACCATTCTGGAAGCAGCCGGCATTGATATCCCCACTTATATGGAAGGGCGATCCCTATGGCCCTACTTGCAAGGCGAAGCCATCAGGCCGCGTGAGTTTGTTTTCTGTGAAGATAACTATCAGATTATGATGCGCAACCAGACCCACAAGCTAGTCTACTACATCGGTCAAGCAGAAGAGGGCGAACTTTACGACCTACAAACTGATCCACACGAACTCTATAATCTCTGGTATGAATCGGAACATCAAGCTCTGAAAAATGACTTACACCTCAAATTATTGGATTGGTTAGCGACCAGCAACTACTACAACGCCGGCTATAAACAAAATCGGGCCAGGCATTACGGGCTACGTTGGCCCAGCCAAGGCGATTACGGATTGCACGGCGGCGGGCATAATATGAAACCCAAGCAGGTGGATGCCCTTTAATTTTTCGGTATCAATCTGCTTGGGAAAAATCACCGCGGCACTTCAAAATAATAGAAGGAGATGGAGCCAAATCAGTCTCTGATTTCAACTATGAAATAGATCGACAATAGCACAAATGACGGCCCTTCATACTTAGGACGAATGTAGGAGCTTAATCCCCGCGATCATTGCCGCGTGGTTGTGGCGATTAAATTTGACGCGGACAGCCGCTCGGATTTCCGCTGTGACTTGATTGCCAATCGATGCGGCTAATCTACCATGACTAACCTCACT
>JASMLX010000095.1 GCA_030748495.1 Candidatus Poribacteria bacterium
TAGATCCAACTAAAACTAGACCTAATTCCTTTAGATACGCAAGTTTAAATTGTATTTAGTTTTGAAATAGCTTCTAGTTAATAAGATCTAAGGGGGAAGGCCTGTTACCCGTCAGCAACCACAAAAGGAGAGTGTTTACTGAAAAAGAATTAGGTGGACTAAATATTCTGGAAACGCTTGTTAGTTTCTGACCTCAGAAGTGGGAAATAATATCTGGGTTTTGTTAGTTTAGTTATTGTTCACGATTTAATGTCTCGCATCATTAAATACTCGAATCCTTACTCCGGCTGAAGGTTTCAAACTCGTATCTGGAACATATCGGATACAGGGTAATCAGGCGGGTCTCTGCATCCGTTGACATCCTTTTTCACTCCGAATAATACATGAAATTACCCCCACCGACTGGGGCAATCCGTCTCTTTTTCATCAGTGATTGGCAGTTTTGCTGACTGAAGTTAGTCCCGTCCTATCTTGGCCTCCACCCACCCAGTTCAAAGGATTGCGCCCTTATTTGACAGCTATCAATTTTTGTAGTACAATTAATTTTTGCAAGCCGGCTATGACGCCGAGTAAATCTGACACTTCGGATCCGATGAGATCAGAGATCTTTAGAGGAGAACCATATTATGCGCTTTAAGTTTCTAATGTTAGTATTCTTAGTTTGTTTAAACCTATTTTTATCGCCAACAATAGCTGAAATTAAGGAGATAAACTTTAAAGATGGTTTGGTTGGAGCTTGGTTGTTTGACGATGGAAACGGTAGTGAGGCTAAAGATTCATCGGGACATAATCTGCATGCTAAATTCGATAAAGGTAGCCCAAAATGGGTAAAAGGTAAATTTGATGGCGGCCTAGAATTCGATGGCCAATCTCAGGCCACTGTTCCGGACAATGAATTGATGCATCTGAAAGCTTTCACCTTGACAACTTGGGTCAATAGTCCAAAAACATCTGGTAAATGGCAGATACTGGCCTCTAAAGAAAATCGTGGAGTTGGAGGAAACCGTAACTATGGTATTTTCGGAAATATCAATAGTGGGGTTATTCATTATTCCTTTACATCGGGCGGTTGGAAATCATTCGATGGTAAGACTGTGGTCACTGATGGCAAATGGCACTACATTACCACTACTTATGAACAACCTAACCTGACGCTCTATATTGATGGAAAAGTCGATGGCAAGCAGGTGCCTAACGCCGTACCGGACACGCCCAAAAACAAGCTTTTTATTGGTGGTTGCGATATTGGAGGTTATTACCTAACAGGTACCTTAGATGACATGGCGCTTTTTAACCGAGCACTGTCAGAGAAGGAAGTCAACCAACTAATGAAGACTGGTTTGAAGGAAAGTATGACTAGTGTTGAAGCTAAAGAAAAACTGGTTACTGCTTGGGCTAGGCTCAAAGGGAAAAACTAATAATTCGCCAACCGCCTAAATACTTAGATCACGATTTGAGCTTGATGGGGGTTTAGCGTTTAGCACACGAAACTTGCGATAAGGAGGCTTGACATGCGTTCCAATTTTCTAATTCTATTAGCCGTGGCTTGTTTAACCTTGCTAACATCAGCCGCCGATGCTGAGTTCGACAAAAAAGGACTAGTTGGTGCCTGGTTGTTTGATGAGGGGAAAGGTAAAGAGGTTAAAGACTCCTCTGATAATAAACTACACGCTAGTTTTGACATGGGTAAACCAAAGTGGGTAAAAGGTAAATTTGGCGGTGGTCTGGAGTTCGACGGCAAGTCTCAGGTAACTGTTCCTGATAATAAATTGATGCATCTGGAGGATTTTACGCTGTCCGCTTGGATGAATAGCCCCAAAATATCTGGCAAATGGCAAATACTAGCCTCTAAAGAAAACCGTGGGGTTGGAGGAAACCGTAACTATGGTATTTTCGGAAATATCAATAGTGGGGTTATTCATTACTCTTTTACATCGGGCGGTTGGAAATCATTCGATGCCAAAACAGTGGTCACTGATGGCAAGTGGCATTATATTACTACTACATACAAAAACCCTGATTTTAAACTCTATGTTGATGGTAAAGTCGATGCCGAGGTGAAACCCGGTGCTGTGCCAGACACACCGAAAAACAAATTTTTCATTGGTGGCTGTGATATTGGAGGCTACTGGATGACTGGCACCTTGGATGATATTGTCGTCTTCAACCGAGCTCTGTCTGAGAAGGAAATCAATCAGCTAATGAAAGACGGATTAAAAACCAGTTTGGCTGTTGGGGCCAAAGAAAAACTGGTCACCGTATGGGGTAAGCTCAAGCAGACAAATTAACCCAATCTAACTGGCCGCAAGATAGCATTATATCTTTTAGCATCTAGCTCAGATTCACCAGGCTATTCTTAGGTGCTGAAACATATATGTGATTGGTTGATATTAGCGATCAAGCAAGCGGATTTTATTTGCCTAGGGTATTCGACACACAGCGAAATCCGTTAGAATTAAGCCTTGAGGCTGGATAGAAGCCACCACGAGCGGCAACACGTTGCAAATTTAGATCATTACTCCAAGATCCCCCACGTAATACTCGCCACTTACCCGTACTCGGTCCTGTAGGGTTTTTTGTGGCTGCGTAAGAGTAGTAGTCTTTTTTATACCAGTCAGCACACCATTCGTAAGCATTACCTGCCATATCATAGAGTCCATAACCGTTAGGGGGAAAGCTACCTACTGGAGCGGTGGCAGTGTAACCATCGTCGATACTTAAATCAGCCCAGTTAAACTCCGGGTTCCCTTGTTTTAGGATAGTATCAGCGTTTGCATCAGCGTAGTTACATTGTTTTCCGCTTGGCGGTGCATTGCCCCAAGGGTAAAGCTGTTGGTCTTGACCGCCCCGGGCGGCATATTCCCACTCGGCCTCGGTTGGTAATCGCTTGCCGGCCCATTCAGCGTAGGCCATGGCGTCAGTCCAACTGATCCCAACTACAGGATGCTTGTCTGTGGGTGAGAATTCGCTTACCCAATCAGGCAACTTCCTATGATTTGTTTCCATGAGAAACTGTTTGTACTGGCCAAGGGTCACTTCATACATATCCATGTAGAAAGCATCTAAACTCACCGCGTGTGAAGGGCGAGCATCCTTCATAAAGGATTCGCTCTCAACCTTACTTGCCCCCATAGAAAAAGAACCCGATGGGATCAAAACCATCTTAGCGCTGTCAATTTGCCAAGTAATTTTCTCTAAAACAGTAACATGTACCTGTTCAGCGTCTTGTCCTGATGCATTCGATGCCAGCAGCCCTAACATTAGATAAATGGCATGCAACATATCTCCGATTTCTCCTTGTAATTAGAATGAATTCAAACCCAGGTATTTCTCGAATTCCACAATCAATTGAGCCCTTATACCTTCATTTAAATTTACTAAAATGACCTTTGATCTGCTGTTTGTAAATGAGGCATGAAGGGGATCTCCTCATTTTGCATTGTTTGATAGAGAGTATAAGTTACATTAGACAGGCTTTCAAATCTAGGTCGATTCATGTTTTGATTTGCTGCTGTCTGTGCTTTTTTAGTTCTGAATCAGTAAGCGAAACCCTTTTTGTGAATGTTACTGATAGCGTGGGGTTAAAATTCATCCATGGAGGTGGAATAGACAAACATGTTCCGGCCGCGGTTAATGGATCTGGTTGTGCGTTTTCGGATTACGATAGTGATGGGGATTTGGATATTTACCTGATTAATACGGCCGAGCCATTTTTAGATGCGGACTATCCTCAACCTTCAAACCTTCTTTTTCAAAATAATGGTGCTGGTAACTTCAAGGATGTAACTAAATTTGCTCAGGTTGGAGACACTGGTTGGGGAATGGGTTGTGCTTTCGCTGATTACGACAATGATGGCGATCAAGATCTATATGTCTCCAATGATCAAGCAAATGTCTTTTATTCAAACCAAGGTCTGGGGATATTTAAGCGATCATCATCTAGGGTGGGTGGTGTCGGAGACCAGCGTTTTGGCTCCAGTGTGGCTTGGGTAGACTATGATAAGGATGGCTACTTGGATCTTTATGTTGCAAATTACTTCGATCAAAGCAGAATGCCAATCGGGCTGGAAACATTTTTCCCATATGATTTCCTTGGTCAGTCAAATATTCTCTACATGAATACCAGAGATGGCCGCTTTATGGATGTAACAGATAGTGCTGGTGTTGGCGGGGGCTTCCACTTAACCCTTGGTGTTGCATGGGCCGATTACGATAATGATGGCGATCAAGACCTTTATTTAGCTAATGATACGGATCAAAACATCCTGTACCGTAATAATGGTGATGCCACCTTTACCAATACTAATAATGCAGATCAACGAAGCCATACTGGAGATATTCGCGGTGGAATGGGAATCACTTGGGGGGATTACGATAATGATGAAGACCTCGATCTATTCGTAACTAATTGGTTAGATGAAAATAATGTCTTGTACAGAAATAATGGAGATGGAACTTTTACTGATGTTTCAGCGCAAAGCAAGGTGTTCGAGTCAGGGCTGGGAAAAACTTGTTGGGGAACGGAGTTTTTTGATTACGATAATGATAGCGATTTAGATCTGTATATTGTTTGTGGACATATCGATCCTCCAAGTTGGGAAATGCCAGGAGGACAAGAGGATATTTTCCTTGAAAACAATGGAGATGGAACTTTTACGGATATTTCACCGATTGTGGGTGTGACAAAGTTGGGGAAGTTACTCGGACGTGGTCTGGCAGTCGGAGACTATGACAAAGATGGAGATTTGGATGTTCTACTTTCCAACTGCGGCCAACAGGCCGTATTGCTACGCAATGAAGGTGGGAATGACAATCATTGGCTCCACCTAAAACTCATTGGTTCTACCAGCAACCGAGATGCCATTGGTGCCAGGGTCAAATTAACTTCAAATCAACAAAATCAAATTCGAGAAGTGATTTCTGGTAGTAGTTATTTGTCGCAAAGCAGTTTAGATCTAGAATTCGGACTGGGGCAAGCAGAAAAAGTGGATTTGGTTGAAATCCGGTGGCCAAGTGGAATAACACAAACATTGAGAGATCTTGCAGTCAACCAACACCTAGTAATTAAAGAAGAAAGGCAATGACTTGACATTACCATTACCGGCAAGCTCTAGCGAACTTACTGATACCCGGGCAAAAGATAACTGGTGTAGGGGGTAATCAGGCGGGTATCAGCACCTGTTGGCACCCCCTTTTTCTTCTCTCAACCAGGTTCTTTCTTCCTGATCCGACACTCCGAATAACTAACACAAAAAACAACCCCACCGACCTAAGCAATCGGCTCTTGTCGTGTCAGCGGTTGACAGGGGCCGGACCAAGATTGGTCTCTTCTTAGTTGATCTCTTACCAGCCTAACTCACATGGTTGATCATTTCTTGACAGCTTTCAAATTTCGTCTTATGATATGCTTCTATATCTCTACAATTTCAACCTTGGTGATAAAATTCCCTACAAGTGTGATGGCTGATCAACAGCTAACTAAGCTTATGACACGCATTCTCCGCCTGCTTCCAATCGCTGTTTTGATCCTAGTTGGCTCTCGACTGGAAGCTAAACCGGCCGAGTTGGTGTTTACCTATTGGGGATCACCTTTTGAACGCCAAGCCGTTAAAAAGGTGATCCAACAATTCAACCGACAGCATGCCAACATCCGAGTCCGGGCCCAACACATTCCGAATTCCAATTATGCCACCAAATTATTAACTATGGTGGCCGCTGGTACCGCACCTGATGTGGCCTATATTCCTGATGCCATGATCTCAAAGTTGGCCAGCGCCGGTCGGTTGATGGATTTATCGGATTATTTCCAGCACGATTCGGAAGCCAGTAATCGGATGCCACAGATCTATTATAAGCTCCAAGATCAGATCATTGGCACCAGCGCCGCCATTGAAACTATTATTCTTTACTACAATAAGCAGGTTTTTGATCAGGCTGGTTTGGCTTATCCACCGGCCACAGCGGAAGAGGCTTGGTCCTGGCAAGAATTTGTAGCTATTTGTCAAAAGTTAACCACCGACCGCCATGGTTATGATGCCACCAATCCCAATTTCGACGCCGAACACATTACCACTTATGGGGTGGCCTTTCCTCAAGCGGAACTCTTTACACTACCATTTATTTATAGTAATGGGGGCCAAGTGGCCAGTGATGATGGGCAGAAATTGCTACTCAACCAACCAGAGGCGGTCGAGGCTCTGCGGAAAATGCAGGATTTGATCTATCGGTATCATGTGGCGCCTACTCCTTCGACGCTAGAATCGATGCCTTCTTCCTCTTTCATGTTGCAAACAGGTAAGGTCGCCATGGATATTACTGGACATTGGCAGATACTAGACCTCAGCCAAATGGGCTTTGATTGGGGCATGGGTGTGTTGCCCTATTTTAAGCAACCAATCACTATCATCTGTGGCGCCCCTTTGGGTATCTTCACCAGTTCCAAACACCCAGAGGAAGCCTTCCAGTTATTCAAAGCCCTGGGAGATACAGCCAGCAATGATCTATTCGGTAATGGTCTCTGGATGCCATTGCATGTTGAAGATTACACCGATCCAACCAGAGTTAGTCAGTGGTTAAATAGTAAACCTGGGGTCTATCCGGCTGAGGCCCGAAGCGTTCTGGTTGACTACACTATCAACTACACCCCTCGCCAAATACCAATGTATTGGTTAAGAAACTATGGTCAAATGTTGGACGAGGCGATCACTCCAGTGCTCAGCTTAATGTGGGCCGGGGAAGCCAATGCACAGCGAGCCATGGATCAAGCGGTCAAAGAAGGTCAAAAACTGTTGCAAGGTCGTCTGTTCAAAAAATAAGCTCAATTTAATCTAATATAAATTGGGAAGGCTAGCAGCACTCACTGAACTATAGATCAAGGCGTCAAAACGGTCAGCAATTTTCTTTAAATATAAGGATGAAATTATTATGGATTTCGTTCCACTTACCAAAACACAGCGTCAAGAATTTGACGCAAACGGATATCTTATCGTGCCTGGAGCTCTCGATGCCAAAACGGTTCAAGGGTTGACTGAAGCCGGAGACCGGCTGATGTCATCATTCGAGTATGAGGGATTTTATGCACACAGACGCCCTGGTCTAGTGCAAGAAGAAGATATCTTTGCTTCGCTCGTTACGAATACTAGTACCATACCTCTAGTGGCACAGTTGCTCGGCCCAAATATCCATCTCACCAATACGGCACTTATCTATAAGTATCCACAGCCTTCCGACTCGCTCATCTCCCGTAATTGGCACCGAGATCTTGGGGTTCAACTCGACATTGGACACAAGCATCTACCGCGTCTAGGGTTGAAGGTCGGCTACTGTTTGACGGACTTTACCGAGCCGAATTCCGGCGCAACCTTGTTTGTCCGTAAAAGCCATAGTTTCCCGGAGCCATTGGCCATCCCCAAAGGCGAAGTCGATCCACCGGTGTCCGATGAGCCGCGTCTACATGCCGGGGACGCCTTTCTGTTCGAGAACCGTATCTACCACGCCCCGGCGCTTAACTTCACCAATACGGTGGCCAAAGTGGCCATCTACGGCTATCATTACTGTTGGGTAAAGCCGGATTACTACCTGCAATATTATAACGATAAGTTGCAGCCGGACGAACTACTGTTGGCGAAGTTAGGCAATGTCAGCAGGCAACTTTTAGGTGCGCAGGAGGATACGAAGGGGCGCATCGCTCCCAACGGTATCCACTGGGCTTTAGAGGAATGGGCCGCACACCATAACATCACCCTGCAAAGGTACCCGCAAGTCGTCGAAAGTTGAAAGAAGCTATTGAGAAACAAGAGAAAGACTTTGGCAACCTAGGACCTGAATACCCGCTGACGTTGACGGCGGGTCAACGAAAGGCTACGCTAGAAGCAACGGCAAGACAGGTAAGCAGCCGAGATGTTGTGGACGGCTAGTCCAGTGTGGGTGTGTCCAGTGTGGGTGTGTCCAAGATGGTAGGCGGAGAAGGCTTCAGAATGACCAGAGGCTTAACCCAAAAACCCATTTATTTTTGAAGCATCTCTGCTACTCACTGAAACCCGCTCAAAAGACAACTTGTGTACGGGGTAATCAAGCGGGCATTAGCACCTGTTGGTACCCTTTTCTTCTCTTCATTAGTCTCTTTCCTATCCTATCTAAGAAATAACACGTACCTCCCACCAACTTGGGTAATCCACCTCTGTGTCATCAGTGATTAGCAGTTTCGTTGACTGTGGCTAGTCTCCTCCTAGCTTGGTTGCTACCCGACCAGTTCATAGGATCGTTCATTTACTTGACACCCATTAAATTGTATCGTAGGATACGTTTCCATATTTCCAGATGAGAGAAAATATGATGAAAAATCTACTAAGCTACAGTCTATTACTAGTTAGTGTTGGATCTATGGGGCTTGCTTTCGAGCCTGAAATGGTGACCAAAGACCTGGTTGGATTTTGGTCTTTTGATCAGACGACCATTAGGGGCAAAACTGTCAACGATATCTGGTCGAAGAATCATGGCTTATCAAGGGGCACCGAAAAGTGTCAAAGGTAAATTTAGTCAAGCCTTGTCGTTTGACGGAAAAAGGATCTGGTGGAAATCCCACATCATTCCAGCTTAGACCTCAAAAAAAGAGGTCACCATTGAATTCTGGTTTCTGCTCAAAGGCCAAAATGGTGATAATGAATACCCCAGGCCAACTGGTTAACTTGAGATGAAGTACAGCGAGATCTTCTATTCCATCCAAGGAAAAGGCCAATTAGTGGGTCTATTTTCGCACCAGTTACTGCAACCTGCGTTGTATTTGGTGCGATACGCCCTATACCAGTTGCAGCCAGAAGATAAAGATATCTCAGTCGAAGATGCAGTAACTGCTATCCTGGCCTACAATTGTCCACAAGTGGTACTGGTGGAGAACCCTTCACACAAGCTAAAGAGTTGACCAGTCTGTGTCAACAGTTGCAACAGGGAAGTCTACATATCACCATCGCAACCAATGGCACCTTATTCGAATCAGTAGAAGCTGACTTACTATCAATCAGCCCCAAACTGGCCAATTCCAATCCAGATACCACCAATCATCACTTCCAGCAGCATCAAGAACTAAGGATAAACCAGCCAGTGCTGAGGCAGCTGCCAACTGAAGTTTGTAGTGGAAACAGAACCGGACCTAGTGGAGATCCAGCAGTCGCAACAAGAGATGCAGATTCCAGCCTCAGTCATCGTTTTGATGCCACAGGGAATTAGCCGCGATCAGATTCAAACCAAACAAAATTGGATGGTGGCAATCTGCCAGCAGTATGGTTACTGCTATTCGCCTCGACTACAAGTCGATATTTGGGGCGATAAGAGGGGCACTTAATCACTCTACCTAGCCCAAATAGACTAATTACTATTTAGTTCACTAGAAAAACGGCCAATCGTGATTTGGCCACCAAAAGCCCAATCCTAAAATTTGAATTAGCCACTCATTTTCACAGTTGAGCAGGCTAAACTTACCTCGAGGGTATAACGCTTCTGCCCTCAGAAGTTGATCAGCTTGGACTTCCACGTGACTACCTGCAACTGCCTTTCGACCAGGCAACAAAAACTATTGACGGTGTGTTTCAAGACCACGTATGGTTACAATACCATCGGACAATTGACTCCTAATAACTTTACACCACTAGCTGTTTTGGCTATATTTTGCCGCAACTGAATCCAGTCAAATTATCGCGTGAATAGATATTATCCAACTCTAAATGAAATCTAAAACGAAGCAGGAAAGCCAGAGCCTTACGTTAAGAACTGTTGTCATTGCCGTCTTTCTTATGCCCATAAACTGCTACTGGATTTTCTACTCAGAAAATATGTGGTGGATGCAATTTGCCACCTCAATGTCGTTGTTCTTCAACGTTGTCTTTTTCCTGATGGTGATCGCTGGGCTGAATCTGCTTCTCAAGAAATTCCTTCCAGACATAGCTTTATCTAAGGGGGAACTGCTATTTATCTACATGATGATGTGCATAGCCACGTCCATATCCGCGCTTGACTGCATGCAGGTCTTGATGCCTGTGATGAGCCATGCCTTCTGGTTCGCTACACCTGAAAATGAATGGGCAGATCTTTTTTGGTCGTATATGCCAGAATGGTTGACCGTTAGCGATATGCGCGTACTGAACGCCTATTATAATGGGGAATCCAGTCTCTATACGGCGAGGCACATAACGACATGGCTCATTCCTGCTCTGTCCTGGACCGCTTTCATCGTTGTCCTATTGTTTGTGATGCTTTGCATAAACGTCATTCTGAGGAAGCAGTGGCTGGAAAGAGAGCGGCTGATTTATCCTATCATCGAAGTTCCGTTTGAGATCACAAGAGATGTGGGAAGCATATTCAAGAATAGACCGTTTCTCCTTTCTTTTACACTCACAGGGCTCATGACTCTTATAAATGGCATTAGCTTTCTACACCCTGCCGTTCCGGGGATCAGGCTCAGACAACCGGACATCAGCTATCTTTTTACCAATAAGCCCTGGAACGCTATCAGTTGGACTCCTCTGGTAATCCAACCTTTTGTGGTTGGGATGGGATTCCTTATGCCCTTAGAGCTATCCTTCTCATGCTGGATCTTTTACTTCTTCAGAAAATTCCAGCGAGTTTTTGCCAGCCTGTTCGGTATTCATGGACTTCCCTGGAGTACTACTAGTCCTCTGGGCTTTCCTTATGACCGGCAGCAATCTCTGGGAGCATATCTGGCCTTGGCCGCCTTCGCTCTCTGGATGGGCAGAAGACATATCATAAGTGTGCTCAGGAAAGCTATCCATAATCCGGATAGTATTGACGATTCTAAAGAGCCTATGTCCTATCGGACAGCGACCCTAGGAGTAATAGTAGGCATGATGTTTCTAGTGTTGTTCTGTGTGAGGGCAGGGATGTCATGGTGGGTGGCTCTTCTCTTCTTCTCCATCTACTTAGCCCTGTCCATCGGTATTACTCGTATGCGTGCGGAGTCAGGAATCCCTGCTCATGATCTTCATTATATAGGTCCTGATTACCTGATCCCTGCCATGACTGGTACGCGCCGGCTTGGGCATGGTAATCTGACTATGCTCTCCCTCACCTGGTTCCTCAATAGAGCACACAGAGCTCATCCCATGCCTCATCAGTTGGAGTCATTCAAAATGGTGGATAGATTGGGGATATCCAGTCAGAAATCCGTATATGCTCTGATCCTAGCTTCAGGGATTGGCACTTTGGTATCCATGTGGGTGTACCTGCATATCATGTATCGAGTGGGACTCGAGGACCACGCGGGAATAGCATCACCGCCTCTAGACCGGCTGCAGCGATGGTTGACTGTGTCTGAACCGGCCGATTATTCATCTCTGTTGATTACAGCTATAGCTGCGGCATTCACCTTTTTTCTTATTGTCATGAGGATGCGTTTTGTCTGGTGGCCTTTCCACGCGGCGGGGTATGCTGTCTCGGGTATAGAAGATTGGAGTTTAAACTGGATGTGGGCATCGCTTCTGACTGCGACCTGTATCAAATGGGTGATCCTCAGACATGGTGGAGTTAAGAATTACCGGAAGGCAATCCCATTCTTCATCGGGATGATACTGGGGGAGTTTGTCGTTGGGAGCATCTGGAGCCTTACTGGCATTGCTCTTGGGATAAGAACATATGCTTTTAAGAACTGGTAAAACATGAGTTGATTCTGATTCACTCCATCCTCAGTATGAGGAATGGTTCATGATTTGGTCAACACTTGGCACGAACAGGAGCAGTTTGCCGTTCTTGAAAACAGGAAATAAGACGGGACAATAACCTGCAGGTTTTGCCAAGCGATCTACAGATACAAAAAACTGACTTAAGCTCATTTTTGTATTTTTTTGACAAAATGGTGAAAAAATTGACAAGTGTAGGGTGAAAATATAGAATGTTCTTGTTATTTTCGCGTAAATCGTTCGAATTCCTGCCCCAAAAGGGAGTAATTGTTTATGAACAAGATTAGTTTACTGGTGATTTTATGTTATTTGGCTTTAGCACAGCCGATTATTCACGCTGACATTCAGGCTGATTTGATAGCACACTGGACATTTGATGAAGGTAAAGGGGGTACAATCAAAGATTCCGCTAACGGAATTGAGGGAAAACTAGAAGGGAAAGTCACATGGGTAGAGGGGAAACATGGAACAGCCTTAGCATTTGATGACAATGGAAGTGGCATTATTAAGGTGGATGTCAACCCTAAGTTGAATTTTGGAGATGATTTTTCGGTGGTCTTTTGGGCCAGGACAACTCAAGTTAGGGCCAAGAATGCCGATTGGTGGATGGGGGGTTGGATTATCAATAAAGATTTAGGGGGGCAGGAAGATGTCAACGATTGGGATATAGCTAATGTTAATGGCCATCTGGTTTTTGTAACCGGCAACCCCGAAACCGATAAAGATGACCTGTTAGTCTCTACCGATCCCATCGATGACGGCAAATGGCATCATTATGCTCTATCGCGTGTCAAGAAATCAGGCCTTAACACACTCTATGTTGACGGCGTTAAGAATATCAGTGAAGAGAAAGGACCTGGCTTCCATGTTTCCAATCAGACAGCAATGACGATAGGTGGTCACCCAGGAGGCGCAGCTCACGCCTTTGCTGGTGCTCTGGACGATATGGCCATATTCACTAGAGTGATCACCGAAAATGAGATCAACACGATTATCAAAGGGTGGGCAGTTGAGCCAACAGCGAAATTGACGATTATCTGGGCCCAACTCAAGCGTCTGTAGATTTGGAGTGCGAGACTGAGATAAATACAGCCAAACGGCATGAGTGGAATGCTATTTGGCTGTATTTGTTCTCTGTTATTACAACCCTAGCCCAAATCGATAGATTTCAAGCACAATATTGGTTCGATGTTGGCTGGCTATTGCTTGAGCTCTGATGAGTTAGACCATAGCCGAACTATTGATACGACTAAGTGCTTGCCTTTGAATTGAATATTTAATACAGCCATTATAGTCCGGATACAGAACGAGGATTTACCACATGAAACAAAATCTACCTAACCAAGAGCCTAGCAGATATGCAGAAGAAGGGTACTGCGTGTTCTATGATCATCTATCTAGTGATGAAATGCAACCCTACCAACAAACGCTAGACGGTATGCTAGCCCGAATACGGCCGGGTGAGAAACCCCAATTTATGTTTGAACCGCACGTTGGCAGTCGTCATTGGCGTACTTGGCTCGGTTTGGCCCGAAACCCGAAAATTTTGGATGCCGTTGAATCGGTCTTGGGTCCCAATTTAGTGCTAATTTTATCTCACTTCATTATTAAAGGCACAGAAGACAACATGTATGTCGGTTGGCATCAAGACCAGAGCTACTGGCTGAATGGAGTACAAGGCGATCATTTGACGACGGTTTGGATGCCTTTTAATCCGGCTACCCGTCAAAACGGCTGTATGCGAATACTACCCAAGACCAATCAACCGCTGCTGCGTGAGGTGCGAGCGAAGGAGGACGATGGGGTAACAATAACCACCAAGGAGGTAGACGTAACAGGTGAAACGGTTGAAACTGCCGTCGATATTGAGCTGCAACCAGGAAGCTTTTCACTACATGATGCCTATGTAGTTCACGGCAGCGAGCCCAATGTGAGTGATGATTTGCGTAAAATTTATACTATGCGTTATGCCAATGCGGACACCACCAAATTTAGGCCGGAGAAATGGAGAATTCCTTTTTTCTTAGTGCGGGGCCAAGCCAAAAATCTAACCTCTTATATCGATATTCGTCCGCCTCAATCGTTACCAGACCAACAACCCGATTGCCTGCTGGTAAAAAATCTAAAAAACGGTGATGACGAAAAAATACCTCGCGACTACTAAATAATCGGCATAATAACAAAGACAACCGAAATTACGTCGATTATATTCCAATTCAAAGAAATTCACAGAAAATAAAGTCAACACAACTATTAAACGTAAGTGCCTATAGATGTTGATCTTATCAAGGAATAAGTGATAGTGAAAAATGTCATTGGCGATCTTTTCAACCATTGGGTAAACTAGCCGTGGTTTCAGCCAATCGAACAGGATAGTGGCCAAGATTAATATTAGATTCAGCTTTTTGATACTCAACATTGATTTGGGCCATTATCCTATAGCCAAGGAGGAAAATATACGGAGTCTGGACCTATCGTACTGGGACCAGCCCGAATTGGCTCTCGGGATGGTAATCGAGACTATGAAGGAGGAATTGATGAATTCGCCATCTTCAACGGCCCTAGCAGCAGCTGACATCAAATCTTTGGCTACCAAAAGTTAGCTAGAGTGCTAAGTGGTGATACCAGCGTCGAGGCTATGGATAAAACAGCTTCTGTTTGGAGCCAAATCCGAGCAGCTTGTTAATTTTTTCAATTATCGATATTACAATTAATGGAGGCGGTCTGGTCAATCTTGATATGTCACCCTCCTCTTTTTAAATCAGTTTTTCGTTAGGTTGGTAACGTCATTACCTCCGACGCCTCAATCCATTAATCCTAACCATCAATTTATTCTGCTAAATCTTATATGAAATATCCGTTATTGCCCATTGCTTCCCTTTTCCTGATTCTTTCCCCACTTCATAGCCAAGAAGGTTAGTGTAGATTAACCACTGATGATGGGTTGAGTAGCGATAAAATACTGACCATTCATCCTGCTAAAAATGGTGATATTTGGATCGGTACAGAGCAGGGAATCAACCGTTATAACGGTGTATTTGAAGAAGGATTCTTCTACGGGCCGGTGAATAGTATTCTCGAATCTAGTCACGCATCAGTTGGAAAAATAAGGTTTGAAACGGAGCGAAATAGGCCGATTGAGAGCGCAACAGCGCTCGACCCAGTCCCAGCCCAGGCGAAATTTTGGCTGCTATTTTATTGACTTTTCTTTGGTGGGGACAACAGAAGATCGCCCTCGAGAAAGATGACTCAACTTCTTAATGTAGTGTATAGTATATTTCGCCTAGTTTAGACTCTGCTAATTGCAACAGAAATAGTATTTTAAAGTATTGTCTGTTGTTCGCGAATGCTCCATCGAAAGGAAATCAGATATGCTTCCGGATTTATCTGCCTATCATCACCCAGTTAGCCGTTTTATTGAGGTCGTAGCCGCAAACCTAAACACTTATTGTCTGAGCACTGAGCAAATCGATTCCTATCAGCAAAACGGTTACCTGTCTGGAATTCCAATTCTGACTGAATCTCAAGTGCAACAATTAAAGGCTGAATTGGATCAGTTAATAGACCCTAATTACCAGGGGAATCAGCTCTTTTACGAATTCAACAGCAACGAAAGTACTGACCCTGATAGAATCCTGTTCCATGCACTGGGAGCTTGGCGCATTGCTCCCGCATTCCACGATATTCTATGGCATCCGGCCTTTCTATTACCAGCCTCACAGTTGTTGCAAGGAGCTGTTCGATTTTGGCACGATCAATTGTTTTGCAAACCGGCCCAACACGGTGGAGTCGTGTCCTGGCATCAGGATTATTCTTACTGGACGCGGACTCAGCCGATGGCTCACCTGACTTGTTGGATTGCCTTGGACGAGGCCAAGATCGATAACGGGTGCGTCCATTACATACCAGGTAGTCACCAGTGGAATCTGTTGCCAATTACCGGTTTAGCCGGTGACCTGCAAGCCATAGAAGATGTGCTGACACCTGAACAGCAGGAGACGTTTAATCATCCCCAGGCCGTTGAACTGAAAGCAGGCGAAGCCACATTTCACCATCCATTGATGGTACATGGCTCGTTTGAAAACCTAACCAATCGTCCCCGCCGAGCTACGGTAATCAATGTTTTTCGGGATGGTGTGACTTCCGGCCAAGTAGAACCGATGCTTCACGGAACAAATGCCATTCCAATCGGCCAACCAATGAAGGGTCAATTCTATCCACTTCTGTATGAGCCCGAAATCTAGGCCGTGACGGCGAGTGTTTTTAGTGGTAGTGCGCCGATTAAAATATTTAGAAAAATGGGAAACCTTAGACGAGACAGCGGAAGCGTTGGTTGAATCGGTGGCGGATCAACCCCAGCCAGCAAGGATCGAACCTGCCCACCATTCAGTGGATAAAGACCCACCGCTTGAGCCAACCTAGATCGGGGTTGACGGCAGATTTATTAACGCATAGCCCGCTAACAGGTTTTTGCAGGCCAAAGCGGCAATCACCTTCACCAGCCATCGAATGACAATCAGCCCAGGACGAAATGTATTGCTAAATAAGCGGTATGTTGGCACCAGCCTTTCTGTTTCAGAATTGAGTCGGAAACTATTTTCTGGTGCTAGAAAAATGGGTGTCACCGACCAAAGCCAGTTGATCATTCTAGCCGATGGGGCCAGGTGGATTAGCCGACTGGCCCGCAGACAATATCCAAAAGCCAAGCTGATTCTGATTCTGGGTTGGTGGCAGCCGAAAAAACGGCTCTGACAAACGGTTGACTGGTTGAAGCGACATGGACTGTGGTCCAAAGATGGCCGTGACTGGGCAAGACAAATCGGCGATTGTCAGGCGGCACCAGCGGACAAAACTCAGACCCAGCTGGGTGAAAGCAGTCTGCAGCCGTTCTATCTGTAGCTGAGAAACAACTTTAATTCGATCGTTCGTTGATTACACCGATATCGAAAAAAGGCTGTTACATCAGTAGTGTCTTGGTGGAAAAGACCATTGATTTACTAGTCTGTCTTCGCTTGAAATTGAGAGGACAGAATTGGAGTCGGCCAGGTGCGGATAACCTGCTGCTTTTCAGACAGATGATGCTCAATGATCAGTGGCAGAACTATTATTGGCCAGGACGGAAAATCGCTTGAGTCTCCCACACCCACACTACTTCGCACGCTTATGGACATTATCTGACCTAATTTGAACATTGCTGTGGACTAGCCTATAATGAGGCTAATACCAGTATTCAGTTACATATCATTATGTCAGATGTATTTATCTCTTATTCCCGCCGTGACATCGACTTCGTTTGTTACCTGTTCGATCAACCCACCGCCCGTGATCGTGAGCCTTGGGCCGACTGGTAGGATATTCCACCCACGGCTGATTGATTAGCTGGGATTTATAGCGGCATCGGAGCGGCCAACACTTTCCTGTTTGTCATCAGCCCTAATTCGGCAGCCTCTGAAATCTGTACCTTGGAGATCGGGCCTGCGGTCAAGCATGACAAGCGGTTGGTGCCTGTAATTTGGAAAGAGTTAGAAGATGGCAAGGTTCACTCTACCATGACGGCAAAGTGGCTTGCTTATAAGCTGGAGGATGAACACATGGCTATGGTGTCCACAGAACATACGTCGGGATATTGAATATAGTGCCCACCAGAGTCCATAAACTAGACACGATGTAGTCTCCCAAAATCAGCCCCATGAAAAACGGTACCGCTTGTCGGTTGGCTTTCGGGCCCAAAAAATTTACGATTATTACTTTGATCAACCAACCCAGGAACACGGAAGACCAAAACTCCGAAAACCCCCCATAGGTTGCCATAACATATCCAATAGGATGAAAGGGCCACCAAAAGAATCGATACCTGATCAGGGAAAGCAAGCAGGTAATGCCGAACCCCATTCCGTATGCTTTTACCGCCGGATAGTCGGTTCCTGTCAAATTATCTGACCGAATCGCCAGTCGGGTGAAAACCTCACGACCTACGCTTATCACCGAACCGTAAGCAGCAGAAGCACCAGTCTGATACATGATATGCAAGTATGACCAGAAACATGCTAGCGTACCACATATGGTCGCAAACATCATAATCCAAACCAGGCGTTTGGTATCAATTGTTGCTCTTTCTGCAATCTTGAACGCCTCCAATTGATTCGGCATCGGATGAGCCACATAGACACGGTTTAACCAGTAATAAAAAGATAGCACAGTCAGGCTGGCACTTCCAATCCGCCGGGAACCAAAGGCTGTAAACAGGAATCGTCCGGGGTCCAGAGAAAAAATCTCGTGGATAGCTGGCCCGAGTTCAGCGCGAACGCGACTCAACCCCATGCTTATAATCAGATAAACTGCGATAAAAGCAAAGATAATCTGGAGTGACATGCCGGCTTTATATGAAAACAGGACTAGGAAGAGCAAACCAATTATCAAACCTATGACCGCTGTTCTATACCGCATGGGTTCGGCAGAATCATCCACCGGGGCTTGTGTATCCCAGAATTTCCACCACACCTGGTAGAGATGCCGCCTCGTGCTCCACGTCGCTAAAATTCCTACGGCTAACCATGCCCCACCGGCTCGTTCAGGGAAATATAGTTTATCAGTTCCCAGCATGCCCATACGAATAATGCGCTCCATCTTGCCAATGACATAAAACGTCCAGGCCGAGAATGATAAATCCAAAGGTACAAAAAACGTCAGACCTATGATAAATGGGAATCCAGTAAGAGCTATCCCACCAATGCTATTCCACGGTCTTTCCGTAAAAAGATGTCGGATGGAATAGAAGTTGAGTTGGACAGCAGGTATCCTGGGAAAGAGGTAATGCAGTCCCGCCAGAACCTCGAAGAAGCCCGCCACAGCAAATCCCATCCACATCGTTTTGTTACTAAAAAAAGATGAGCTCTCCATGGCCATTCGGGCCGGAAGTTGGATGATAGGGTAAGCCAGCTTTTCTTTCTCTGTCCACTGCCTCCGGATTATAGAGTTTATGCAGATCAGAAGGAACCATACTATAGCGATAAAAATGGTCCAGACCATTACAGGAATTAGCCAACCTCGTAGAGGCCGCATGGTATAGAGGGTTGAATCACCGGAATAATAGTCCTCCAACACGCTCTCTGATGGTGTGAACCAACTGGGAATATAGCGCCAGAATAGTTGTGCCCATTCATTTTCAGGGGTGGCGAAGCGAAAAGGATGGGTAATGGTCGCTATCAGAAAACACATAATGGTGTGACCACCTACAGTAGACATCATGACCACCATAATATAAATGGCCAAAAGTTCCTGAGAGTGAAGGCTGTGACGTGGAACAAACTGCTTCAGTAGCATGTTGCCCATGATTAAAACGAATAGACTCAGAACCGCATTGAAAAATAGAGATACAAAGGTCAGGTAAAATGGAGGTTCCATCAACTCGCTTGTTACGGTAAGCCAATGGGCATTGGCAATGATCAGTATCAAACCAATGACAATGGCTCTAAGTGTAATCCCGGAAGCCCTTTGTTGTGACCAATCCCTCATATTACCTTGCTCTAAAAAAAATAAGTTGGAAGCAAATAATAGGCCAGATTAAGGTTCCAAAGAATTACCATAGCAATAGCCGATAAACCCATCTGTTTTGCAGTAGTACCCAACAACGGTCAGAGCTTGTAACCAAGTCTGAGCAATAAGTTGAGGCCATCTACGATGCCACCACTTGGGTTGGTATCCCCGAAGCCCCGAATCCGGTCAGTGGCAGCCAAGCCCAGCCTGAGGCTAAAGTCATAATCAACACCAGCATACACTCGTATCCTTCCGGTCACACATATGCCGATAAGTGGGGGCAGACGGCGTTCGGGTGCCCCACATAGGACCACGCTCCCATTGTGCCAATCCAACCGGCAAGCTTCATGCCGCCAACAAGTAATGCGAGGTTGTTGGTAACATTAGCATCCAAACTTGAAAACGGCGAGCCGTAAGGTAATCCTATGCTCCTACCACTTTTACCACCTATAAAAAGCGACGGGCTGGTGCGTGTTTAGCCAAGTTTTGTCTGAACAATGGTTTCTTCGTTAAGTATGGCAGAGATGCTGACCATTGGCAAATAGATTAAAGACGAAATTCCAGCAATCATTAGTACTATCAATATTTCCCTCATTGTTTCTCCATTTGATGTTTGTCGCTATCACTATCCTAGCACAATTTCCAACATCTTGAAAAATAATGACCGGTAATAAGTGGAATTAAGGCTATCGTCTAGACGACACCGTTGATTTAGCCACTAATGAATGGAAATGTATGCCAAGGGTGATTTATAATTTCCCATCCAACACGCTGGCTCAAGATGCCATCGTGACCGTCAATGCTTTAACTAATGCAGGGCTTCCTGGTGGCGCTTTTGAAACTGGCTTCAAGACCCAACCTATTCTACCCCGAAACCTAGATACCTTTTGAACTGACCCATGATGCCGAGGCCACCATCACCATTTACGATATGGTTAGCAGGCAAATCCGATGGTTAAATCTGGGCCACACCTTAGCCGACCGTTACCGAACGGCTAATCGAACTACCTATTGGAATGGTAAAAACGGAAGAGAGGAGGCCGTGGCCAGTGGCGCATATTTCTACTAATTTCGAGCTGGAGACTACACTCAGCCCCGAAAGATGGTGATTCTGAAATAGCCGATTAGACTTTACCTGCCGCTAAGCTGTCGAACCCATCAAAGGAATTGGGGCCTTCCCCATGAACCTAAGAAAAGGAATAGTGATTGTCATCAGTTTTCAATCGTGTATAGAATAAATTACACCCGATTTGAGGCAGATGGTACTTTTTTACTCAGCACCAATGATATATTGCGTCAAAGTATTTGTGAATGCTCGAATAAAATTTAACTTGCTAGCCCGGGTCAATAGACCAAGGTAAGAGAGAAGCAGAAGAAAATCAACCGCTCCAGGTTCATATAACGGTGGTTCTCAGGTTAAACTTAGAAGCGCTTAAAGCCCACCGCTAGATACCAATCATGGAACTATCAAACTAGATATAATATAGAATTAATTAGTCGATTCAAGAAGGTGATAAAGAATGACGTCAAAATTTGGAAACGAACCTTTCATGTTTAACAAAGATTTAGGGAGATCGGTCAAAGCGACCGATCAGCACTTTACATTATCTGATGCTGACGGAAATCCAGTTATTCCACTCACCCAAGAACAAAAGTATATTTTTGATACCAAAGGCTGGCTTCTGGTACCCGGCGTATTGTCATCTAATCAACTAGATTCGATGAAGGAATTTATCACCCAACTTCACACCAACCTTGAGTCTGTGCCAGACTATAAACGCTCTCCCCTAGGAGGTCCCACTCAATCTTTATCAGATCACCCTGTAGCCTTAGGTTTTCTGAACGAGTTTGTTTATCTGCCATACACTGATGGTCGAGGACGGCCATTGGCCAATCAGAATTGTTATGGCTACCGCTTAGAGATGAGTGCTTACCGTTATCGAATAAAAGGCCAAGGCAGTTTTGGTCCACACAACGGTAATGGCCAGATGCGTTTCCCCGGTGACCATCACACCTACCATTGTCTCCCAGGCAAAGCAAACGCCGGCTTGGTTCGTGCCATTTGGGAACTAATGCCTGTCAACGAGGGGAGTGGAGGTACAATCTTCATCAGTGGCAGCCATAAGTCGGCTTTTACCGCTCCCGAATCAGCTTATGATCCGAATTCGTTGCTTTGGGAGACTTACACTTGCCCTGCGGGTTCAGTGCTATTTTTCAGTGAGGCCGTGACCCACAGTGCTGTAACCTGGAATGCTGTCCACCCCCGCATTGCCGTGCTTAATAGCTATAATTCTATTGGTGGACGCTGGCATAATTGGGAACCCCATCCCAGACTAATGGCCGAAATGCCCCCTCTCCGCCAAACATTATTCCGTTCAGTCCACGTGTCTGAGAACCTGGTTGGTTGACTCAACCTCATAAAAAGGATACCAAACACCATGAGTAATAGTAGCGTGCACAGCAAATATTTCGCTTTTAATAAGAATTTGGGGCGACCGATGATTCCAGGCCAAGATGCCTACCCACAAACAAACTCAGAAGGGAGCCCTGTGGTTAAGTTGACAGATGAGCAACGGTACCGTTTTGACAAGGATGGTTGGCTTCTGGTGCCCAACGTTATAGACTCGCAGGAAATTGAGGAAATGCGTGAGTATATTATCCGACTGGATACAGATCCGGACTCAATTCCAGATCATGAGCGTTCATCCATCGGTGGTCCCCTTCAATCCCTGGTTGACCATCCGGTGGTGGTTGGTTTTATGAACGAATTCGTTTATCACCCATTTACCGATGGGCAAAAGACTCCCCCTTTGGCCAATCAGAATTGTTATGGCTTCCGAATGGAGTACTCCTTCTATCAATACCGTCAAGCTGGCCAAGGTAAATTTGTACCCCATAATGGAAATGGAGCATTACGCTTGCCTAGTGATCACCATACTTACCACTATTTCCCTGGACACGCCCATACGGCCTTAACCAGAGCGGTATGGGAACTAAACCCTGTAATAGAGAAAAAAGGTGGAACTCTCTTTGTAACAGGTAGTCACAAGGCTGCCTTTAGCGCGCCAGAATCCATTATGGAGATAGAGTCACCCTTGTGGAGCACCTACTCCTGTCCGGCAGGTTCGGTTCTTTTTTTCACCGAAGCGGTGACTCATAGCTCCAGTATTTGGCGTTTGGAGACACCACGAATAGCCATTTTCAACAGCTATAATGCCATTGGAAATAAATGGCACAACTGGCATCCCGACCCGGACTTATTGGCGCAAATGCCAGCCAAAAGACAGACACTGTATCGCCCAGTGTATATCTCGGGCAATGTTGTCAGTTGATCTATCCCAGAGTTAGAAATATACAGCGGGATTGGGCTAGAATCTCGTAGGCACGGCCGGCTTTATTCCGGCCTACAACCTGGGTGGCATGGGAAATATCAACGCCCTTATAGAATGTTTTGCGTTGGCAAAACTGCCTACGCAAGAAATACTGTAGACTCTCAATAACAGGAGTCTGACATCATATCCTCCATCACCAGGAATGACTTCATTTGATACCGGAACAAAATGAGCAACCTTTAAAAAGTTGTAATAAACTTAAATTCTTTCGTTGGAATTTCTACTAAATGTTTGAAACTCGTATCTGGAACGTATCGTATACGGGAGGCCGGTATCAGCCACTCTAGCTGGCACCCTTTTTTCTCTCCAATTAGTTTCTTTCTTCTCTTACCACACTGAATAACACATAAAAAACAACCCTCACTGACCTGGGTTATTCACCTTTTTCCCGTCAGTGATTGGCTGGTTCACTGACGGGGTTTCGGCACTCCTTGTGCTCAGTTGGCAGTTTCTGTATAATATTCCAAAAAATTCACAAGGATTATCGATGACACCTGAGCAACGCTACCTGTTTGATGTGTCAGGATACCTGCATCTGAAAGGCATCTTGACTGGTAAAGAACTGCAGCATTGCCAGCAGAGTGCGGAAAAGTGCATCCGCACCCCAGTTGACAAACTTCCGGCAGGAATGAGCAGCTCTTATCCCGGCACTGAAACCGGCGTCGGTGGAATCGGCAGCGGGTTTTCGTTCGATAAGCCGTTGGAACAATTGCTCTTCCATCCGGCCACCTGGCCGATCATCAAAGAGTTGACCAATAGTAAACCTCGCTTCGATAGGGGGACGTTAGCGGTCAACACGCATATCACCACTCAGATGACGCCGCTTCATTGTGCACGTGAAGATTTTGGCTGGCAAAGCACCCGCTATGAATATAAAAATGGGCGCGTATTCTGTGATACATTCGTTATTTTCTTTTATTTAACTGATGTGTATCCAGGAGATGGTGGATTAATTGTCCTTCCCGGCTCACATAAAACAGAAGTTCAACGCCCTCAAAATTACTTTTTTCCGGATCTGAAAAACCCACAACCTGAACAACACCCGGAAATTGTAAATGTCACGCCCAAGGCTGGTGACGCGATTGTCATCTCTGAACTGCTAACACATGGCGCGTTAATCTGGAAACCTACAAACCGGGAACGACGGTTCTTGATTCTACGTTATAACCCCCAATACTTCTACTACCGGAATGGTATTCCGGATGAAGTCCTGCCCAGGCTGTCCGCGAAAACTAGAGAGCTAATCGCATTTGCCTCCTTTACGGAAACCAAGGATATTTGTAAACAAGACGTAGTAGAGTTGTCATAAGCTGATTCTCGTCCAGCGTGTTCTAAACTGGCTTACAATTGTCTGTGGTGTGGTCTTTTCGGCCCTAGATTTCAAACAACCTTCAACCTATTTCGAGGTTATCCAACAGGAGTAATGTGGGCAATGGTCTTTGTTACATGTGAAATATCGATAGGTTTGTTCCTGGCAAGCTTTCGGCAAAACCGCTGTGGGTATCTATAGAATCAGATTTCACACAGAAAAATCACTTTGAAGGTGATATCAAACTATTGCTAATTTGTGATTACTCGAAGTCCTGGGAGCGATCGGTAAAATAAAGCGCTTACCATTGAGATCGGTCTGGAGCATGGGCTATCGATTTTACCACTTGACTAGAAGCCAACATCGTGTTGAAGCGCTTAGGCCAGCACAACCAGAAATTCCACTACTCTTGTTTACCATCTTGTAACGAGACGAAGAAGCGGAGTAGGGAGTCGGAAATAAGGGGTTGGCTTTCCCAATCACTTGCCTGATGTAATTAGCAACTCAGATTAGATGCTAATTACATCGGCATCCCGACTAGTTCATAGGAGCAATGATGATTTCAACCCAAGAAGCCCTTTCTAAAGAACAAGTCCGTCAGTACCATCAGCAAGGTTGCTGGGGCCGTTACCCTAATTTCGGAAGTTCAAATGGCAGAAGTTCAGCGTAGAATCGACCAGAAAACTCTGAAGCCGGGGAGGGTAGCCCAGTTACAGGAAAAGGATTATTTTCATAACCGTCATCTGGATAATCGTTGTATCTACGAATTGCTGAACCATCCGAGTTTAGTCGAAAAGGCAGCCCGTATTTTAGGCGGGCATCTGGTATGGTGGCGAACCAATTTTCAGCTAAAGCCGCCCTTGGCGGAGCAAGACGATTGGGATACGGAGATACCCTGGCATCAAGACTGTGCCTATTACCAGCCTTCACCTAACATTATTCTCTTGCTTGGATTGAAGTTGATGAAACGAACCGTGCTAACGGTTGTATGCGTATTTTGCCACGAAGCCATAAAAGACTTTATCCTCACATCCGGATGCCTGGGTCTGAACGCTTCGGTCTTTTTGCCGATTCCTCAATATTTAATCCCAATAAGGCTGTTGATATTGAACTGAAATCAGGGCAGTTCGTTTTTTTAACGAGAGCATTCTTCACTCTTCTGCCGCTAATCAATCCTCCTCCCGTCGGTTAGGCATCGCTCCCCGCATAACGGTGCCTTTCGTCGAGGTAGGCAACCGGGCAGAAATCGAGGTATTAAGTAGATGGGGATTACATGGGAGATTACAAGGTGGTAGAACCACCGGAAGAACCAGAATTATGAACACTTATGAAAGAGACGGATATCAACTTATCCGTCAAGCCATTCTACCAACTGATTTGCAAGCGTTTCGCCAGTGTATTCAAACTCAAGTCGGTATCCATGCCCAAAAGCTGATGGAGTCAGGCAATATTGACGGACTCTATGAAGATTTGCCCTTTGGCTACAGATTAGCAGCCCTACATGCGGACAATGAACTGCGCCTACGCTCCTGGAATCAGCCTGTTTTGGGCCCGGAACTCCATGCACTGATCCACCATCCTGCTATCACCGATGTCCTGGAGCCCCACCTTGGGCCTAACATCAGCTTTAATGGTGACTATCACCTACGGCCCAAAATGCCCAACAGCCAGGCAACAGCCTTTCCGCTTCATCAGGATAGCCAGTATTATGGAAAGTTGTCCCAACACGCCCATATTATCACTGTTTGGATTCCGCTGGTTGATGTGGATGAAGTT
>JASMLX010000096.1 GCA_030748495.1 Candidatus Poribacteria bacterium
AGTAACAGAGAGAGCAACTCGAACAGGCTGATAATAATCAACCTGAAAATAGCTTGTTCACTCTAAACTCGAGTTAATATGAAAAAGAAAAGTACTTCCAAATTTGGTGGCGCTGGAAAGGTTTAGAACCAGTTTGTAGACGGTTTCAGCGATGCCTTAATTCTTCCATTCAAAGATTACTTTACCGGTTTCTCCCTGATCGAAAGTAGAAAAGGCCTCAACTGCCTGTTCAACTTTGTAGCGATGGGTCACGATATCATCCAACGGTACCGGATGTTGGTCTAAAAAGGCGATAGCTTCAAAGTAGTGTCTGACTGAGTAGACGGAATTACCCCTGAGGGTTAGATCTTTTCCTAGCACATCACCGAAATTAACAGTGATGTGTGGATGACCGCCGCCTACATAGACAACGGTTCCCCCTCGACTAGCCACTGCGGCTGCCTGTTTTCGCGCCACGGGACTGCCAGAGCACTCTATTACACCACCGCACCCTTTTCCGCCGCTCAACTCCTTTATTGCTGTTACAGGGTCATCTTCCTGAGCATTGATAACATCCCCCTGACCAACCCGCTGGGCCAATTTAATGCGGTAAGGTTGTATCTCTACTCCAATCCCCCGGTACCCCATGCCTATACCCATCAGCAAAGCAGCTAAACCGACCGGACCCAGACCAAAGACGACTAGTGTATCACCCGAATGAGCCGGAATCTTACCGAGAGCAGAAAAGGCAGTTCCGGCTGTACAAGCCAGTTGAGTGCCAACGGCAAATGAGATATCGTCTGGTAATGGCAAGCAATGGCGGGCGTCGGCCAACATATAATCGGCGTGTGACCCATCTTGTGTGCGACCAAAAGCACCGCTGGTATAACAGAAAGCATCATTGCCCGACATACAGTCGGCACAACGGCCACATCCTACTCTATGGTAGACGGCGATGCGATCACCGACCGAAATGTGTTCGACATTTAATCCTGTTTCAGCCACCACACCGGTCGGTTCGTGACCGGAGATCATCCCCTTTCTTTCCTGAGCCCATTTTTGACTGCTGTGGTACTTATGCAAATCGCTACCACACAAACCCGCTACCTTCATCTCGACAACAACCTGTCCTGGCCCCGGCTCTGGCCGAGGAAAGTCTCTGACTTCAACTTTACTATCGCCTAGATAAACAACCCCTTTCATAACCAATCTCCTCTTAGGATGACGACGGCCAACCAACTATCTTTGAATTTAATTCCGACTTTGAACGGGAAAAGGTCTTATCATACAGTGCAAGAATCTGAAGGGGCAACTTGTGTTAATAGCGAATTTTAATCAAACTCCATGAAGTCGCAAGTTTGGCCCAAGCATCGATAGCTGCCACCCCTGATCTCGACTTGTCCAACTCTGCAGTACTCAAAGTACGATTCCAAATTTTCACCTCATCTATAAGCCCTTTGTAATATCGATTGAGATCTTCACCAACCCAGATGGATTGTTCGCTATTGATATCCTGGGTTTTAGGTTGCTAGTAGACGTTAAAAAGGTGTGCGCTTAATTTGTGCTCACCTTAAGACCAGCAGTTGATCTGTTGGTTCAATTGATAACTCCTGCATCGACTCCTTAACCGCGTTGCCCTTTAGTACCTTGTCGTGAACTCTAATTTCGTCAACTAGACCATTATATGGTATACCAAAATCGTTATTCTCTGCATTGGCACCGAGCACGTAAGCATTGTGTTTTCCGTTTTGGTGGAACAGTCGATTGCCTTTGGTAGCCTGCGACTTGACTTTTTTCCCGTTGAGGTAGAGTAGATGTGCAGGCGTATCTACATCGAAAACGTAAACAAAATGGTACCATTGATTGGGGGGAATTGCTTTCGACGAAAGAAAGGATTCCCATCCCCCCTGAGTCTATAAACGCTCCGTTAGTACTGGAGCAGGCTTCCAGTCTTTAGTCAGCCCAAGTCCCACCCAGATAATCACGTTGGTGCTTTCCCCATTCTCAATATCCGCCGCTGTATGATAATGAACCCATTGATTTGATGCGGTTTGAACCAACCCTCAATGGTGAAACTACCGGGAAAATTGATATTGGCGTTTTTAGAAACAGCATAGTTTTTGGGCTGCCCGTTGAATTCAAGACCTGATCCTCTGATGCCATCAGCCCATTTTGTCAGTCCTACCAGTTTCAAATCAGCTTTATTACCCGATTCATCCCGTACAGTTTTACCTTCACCCTCGTTCATTGGCCAGAAGGCTACTATTTCTGGGCATGCGATTCCAATTAGATTCCATAAAATAAGCACGAGCAGCTTTCCGAGCACAAATTTCTTCATGGTAAATTTCCTATCGTTCTCAGTTTTTCTTTTCGCATTGCTTATTTGATTAGCTTGGGTAACTTTTGCGGCCTACTTTGGAAGTAAAGGTTGTTTCTGACGACGAGTGTGTCCATTTTTGATCACACGTTTAGCTATACAACTGGGGCTATTTGGCACCGTTATTACGCCCATATCTTCTATCGGTCTGATTTTACCACTTTCTATCTTCAAATTACACTACCGAGAAAAATAGTTGCTGTTTTGAACCGATCCGTATTAAAGTATATTTGTCAGTTGATAAATTCTTCAGGTGGGGATTTTGACGTGGTGGTGAAGTTCCGAGATAGAGTGGGTATCTTCTATGGTATCATTCGGAGTTCAGACGAAAAGGCGACCACGGCATAGGGAACGGCCATTTTAAGGATTTAGACAAACATCCGTTGCCCGAAAGTAGCATCAACTCCCATTCAGATAAAGATAGTATCCCAGATTGGTTGTTGGCTGCATTAATTGTTATCTTGCTCCGATCCATGTGAACCCAATTTAAGGAGAAGAAAATAGTAGCTATTATCAACGTGCGTTGTCCTGGCAATGGTAGCCTGAGCGCCGTCAAGCGGGGCAAACTTCCGGCAGGAGAACAACCATACTGCTAAGATGACCATGATGGCGGACAATATCCGGACACCCTCTCGAATAACTTAGGGTACTTTTCCTGTAGAACCAGAGGGAAAGCTCAGTTTGGTTTGGGATAAAATCAGGAGGGTGTTCCAGTAAAATGACGAACTCACCGATACTCATGCAAAAAAATAACTCGTTTGGCGTTACCATTGAGGAGCGTCATTGAAGGCAACCACTAGGAGGATTCGATGCCGACGACGAGCACTGAAAACAAGGCCATAGAAACCTGGCAACAACAGGAAACCCCCGAACCCGTTCTCGAGCCCGACCTTAAGATTATCGACCCACACCACCATCTTTGGGATCTACGAACGGTTGAGCCGCATACGAGTTTCGAGCAAAAAGTCTATCTATGCGAAGACTTTAGTAATGATATCACCAACGCGGGCCACAACATCATGCAGACCGTTTTCGCCCAGTGTGGTGCCTTCTATCGCGCTGATGGCCCCGAACCGATGCGTTGCGTAGGCGAGACCGAATTTGTTCACGGTATGGCCGCCATGAGCCGATCCGGTCTCTACGGTCCAACACGACTCTGTACCGGTATCTTCGGTGCCGCTGACCTTCAACTTGGTCGTGCCGTCGAGGAGGTATTGCAAGGGCATATGGCCGCATCGACCTATTTTCGTGGCATACGAAGTGCGTTCCCGAGCGACTTGAACCAAGAATTCCTCGACGGTTTCGCCATGCTGGCCAAGTACAAGCTGAGTTTCGATAACTACTCGCCCGATTTCGAACGGTTGCCAACCCTGGCCAAACTGGCGAGCCGATTTCCCGGCGTGACGATCATCGTCAATCATCTGGGTGGCAAGATCGATCCGGATGCCGATGCGGACACTATCGTTAGTTGGCAACGCGCCATCGATGCTATTGCCGCATGCCCAAACGCGGTGATGAAAGCCGGCGGGGCGCAACAACGCGTCGGCCCTTGGGAACCACCGTTTCACATGCATAAACGTCCCACTCCCATCAGTTCTGAAGAGCTATGTCAATTGCTCTACCCGTACTACGCCTACGCCATCGAGAAGTTTGGCCCCGAACGGTGCATGTTCGAGAGCAATTTCCCAGTCGATAAGGAATGTGTATCTTACCGAACATTGTGGAATGCGTTCAAACGGATCGCGGCTAAAGCCGGGTTGAGTGAAGCCGAGAAGGCAGACATCTTCAGCGGCACCGCCATGCGTGCTTATCGGTTGTCCGAACTACCGGACTAGATGACGCAGACACGCTTTTAATCAAACTATTGTGGAATCGGAACTCGGTTAAAGAAAATACCATTCCAATATTGCCGAGCAGGTCGATGGAGTCCTGTGACCATTGATTGCAACGCCGCACGGTAATTCCACTCTAAACAATATAAGGAACCAACGTATGACCTCTGATTATTTCAAAAACCAGACGATGCAGGATCCCGCAGTCCCGATGATCCAACTGCCGATCAGGTTCAAATCGCGTCGCACCAACACAGCTACCGTTCCCAAGACAACGCCGGAGGCCTATCACGTTGATATCTTTGACGTTGAAGGAAGTGGATGCATACGCCACATTTGGTTCCTCTTCGCGGAAGGGCGACGGATCGAGATCACCGTCGATGGAGCGGAAACCCCCCAGGTGGACATGCCTCTCAAATCCTTCTTCGGTATTATGCACGATTGGACCCCCTACTTCGTCGACAACGCAGCCTTCACCGTCCTACCCAACTATGAGACCCCCCAGATGCCCGGCAATCCGGGTTACAACCTCTGGATGCCCATCCCTTTTAGCCAATCTTGCCGGATTCGACTCTACGTGGATCAGCCGCCCGGCGGGCAGGTTGCGGGTTTACACGGGAGTGTCTGCACCATGATCGACTGGCACGAGTATGAGGATGATGCTCTACTAACACCCTTCCGTTTCCACGCCGAGCATCACCAATACAAGCCGGCGCCACCCCGCAATAGCGCTTACCAGATAGCCGATGTTGATGGAACCGGCTTCATGGCTGGTATCGTCCTCGGTTCCAAGCAGCGCAATTACACTGATATGATCTATCATACCGGGGGCATGTCGATCCTAATCGACGGTGGGAGTGCCCCTAACGTGATCCGTGGCACCAACATGGAGGACGACTTCGGCTTTTCCTGGGGGTTCCATGTAAAGAATGGACGCTGGATTGGGTCACCGTATCACAAATGGGGAGGGCGTCTCGACCAGGATGGTGTCATCTATCGTTTCTTCGGCCCCGATCCGATCGCCTTCGATTCGTCAATCTCCTTCCGTTGCGGTTCGCGCGACGACGATATTGAGACTGTAGCCTATTATTACAAAATTCCTGACACCCAAGCGATGCCGGTACTAACTCCAGACCAGTGGCTGGTCACCGGCTTCTACGAAAACGGAGATGATTGGGACACGTTCAACGCCCCGGAAGATGTAGAGTCTATTCCTCTAAACCAGTGGGACTCTCACTTCTCTGCCAATGAGCACTTTATCCGAACGATTCCCGCCAATCGTGGCTGGCTCGACTTCCGGTTCTCTAGGATTGACCCACAACTGCACGCTGGACATTTCACCGGCCGTTCGATGTACGCCAGTAGTACGTTAGACAGTGATCACGATAAAGAGGTGATCCTGCGCTTGTCTTTTGATGATTGGCTAAGCTTGTGGGTCAACGGGAAAAAAAGAGGCACGTGGCAGAGTGAAGGTCGATTTGAGACAGTCCGCCTACCTCTAAAGCTTAAAAAAGGTCGAAACGAATTTTTGTTGAAGACGAATAATCTGGGACATTGTTGGAATGCCTGGGTATCTAATTTCGTCCTTGAGGAGCCGGTATGACCGCATACTTACACCCAGGCCGTCAATGAAGTCGAAGATGAATCCGCTTGACTCAGTTGGAGGCTGAGTGTTGGCACACTGGTCACACCGCCAAAACATTGAGAAGAAATATAATTGTTGAATTGGTTGATTCAATTGGTCTACTGTTAGTTGAGTAAAATAGGGGCTGTTATCAGCTCAAGTAGACGATAGAGAGAAAAATGAAAATGAGAATTGCTGTAGTTCAACAAAATGGGAACCCTGGTCAACCAGAAGAAAATCGAGAAAAGGCAATCGGTTTTGCTCTGCAAGCTCTCGACCTTAATGCAGACGTGATTCTGTTTCATGAAGAGATGCTAGTGGGTTATACAAATGATCTACATCAGTTGGCAGAGACCGTGGATGGGCCAACTACAGAAGCATTTCAGCACCTGCTGCGTGGAAAAGGCTCGCTAATTATTTATGGACTGACAGAGCGTGACGGGGACGAATACTACATATCGGCTCCTGTTGTCTCAGCTAATGGTGTAATAGCCAACTATCGAAAAACACACCTCTGGTGGGCCGCAGACGGCCTGCGGCATGAACCCAGTTTTTATAGTGCAGGTGACTGCTTGGTTACATTCCAATATCAGGGGAATTCTTGTGGCCTTATGATTTGTTATGACGGGGACTTCCCAGAAATGACACGTGCGTATGCAAAATTAGGGTGTTCTATCGTTTTTTGGATGAATAATAGAGGGAGCCGGGGACACGCAGAAGTAAAAGAGCTATCATATAGAAACTCGATGATTATCGCTTCTTCATGCTGCTGCGGATTAGATGAAAATAAATCTATATGTCGTGGGGGGAGTAATATTACTGATGCTGATGGAAGTCTACTATCAGAACTCTGGGAAGAGGAAGGTATAATAGTTGAGGACGTATATCCAGAGAAAGCATTGGATATGCGAACAAAGAATCCTTGGTATAGAGGTCAGCGAACTGACCTTTACTACCCCAATAATGGAGTATAGGTATTGACCATCAGTAATCCGGACTCATTTTTAGCTTTGGGAGCCCTGATGGGTAAGGACCAATCCACAAGATGATATTCTGGCAATTTTCCTTTTTAATCATGTTTTTTTAGGGTGGTTAATTTATCTTACAATACTAGAACGTTTAGGTTGCATTTGTTAAGCCTTTAAATACCCATACCCGCAATCCAAGTGGAGTTCCCCTGCCGGCCGATTGGACGCCTAAAATGAATTTTAGGGGTTACGCCTCTTTGTTGCGATTACTTAATTAGACGCTGTATAATATCGGATCGTATTAACGACAATCTTGAATATGTGGTTTTTACCCGTAAGAAGATATAGATTATTCACAATTTAACGGCAAAAGGGGTATTTGAGAATGCAGAAAACAGCTACGATTTTGTTCTTAATGCTTTTCACCGCATCGGTCTTGCTCACTGGTTTAACACCAGCTCAGGAATTTGTTACAGATGGGTTGGTCGCTTTTTACTCTTTTGACAAAGATACAGTGAAAGGTGATACTCTTAATGATGTTTTTGGCAAAAAAGATGCGAAAATTTTTGAAAAACCTAAATTGGTGCCCGGTAAATTCGGTGAGGCCTTCGAGTATAAGGCGAAAGGATATGTCGAAATCCCCAAACTGGGTGATTGGAAGCAGGTTAGTATAGAATGCTGGGCTAATGAGAAGCAGTTTAGCGGGATCCAAGGCATTGTCTCAACTTGGATGTGGGCAGCAGGTAAAGTCCATTTCAAGTTTGAGGGAGGTGAAATCCAAGTTCATAAAAATGATGGGGTCAAGATCCGCATGAAGTGCAAGGAAGAACAGTGGTACCACATCATCTATACTTCTGATCCTAAGGATGGTGGCGCTAAAAGTCTGAAACTATATGTCGACGGTGAACTTATCCAGGAAGGGCAAGCCGGAAAAACGCCCGAAAACATGAATGAACGACGCATCGCCAGCGAGCATAACGGACGTTTCCTCAACGGGATGATCGACGAGGTTCGGATATACGATCGAATCCTGACCGAGAAAGAGGTTACGCAGAACTTCAAAATCAAGTCCAACAAGTTGGCTGTTGACCCGGCTGATAAAGTGGCTACCACCTGGGGGTATCTGAAATCCAAGATTTAGATAAGTCTTGACCTGAAACTTGGAAGAAATACTTTACTGTCACAGCGGGGATTCCCAATTTTGGTCCTCGCTGTTTTTGCGTCTGCCGTGGAAAATACGTCGACGGCCGTCGGTTATCGATAGTCTCAATCAAGTCAGCATTTCAGCGACCTTCATCAGTTTAGCGACCCGTTTCAGTGGGGGGAGATAGCTCAGGTCGAGTCTCACTTTTGGGACCGGTTGATTCGGCTTTGGATGAGTGTAGGACTTGTCGTAAGTATTTGGTCAAAAGCAAGCAAGCGGCAGATTCGACATCGCCGGTGTCTAAATGACGCAACACACGTCTACAGTTTTCGGTTCCGAACCGCTTCTCGATTTTTGCCACGCCCTCTTTCAGCGGATCCAGTGGTAACTTAACCGTAGGTCTCTAATATTCGTTTAAGTCGTTCTATCTGAGGTAATTCTATCTCCACCGTGGAGGCCAGCCGCATCTGTTCCCACATTGGCTAGGGGATGGTGATCTGACCGATTCCCCGGCTCTCCTTCTCCAACCACAGGGGGGCATCCAGTAGCGTTGTTACCCAGGCGTGGGCCAGCCTATTTTCAAAGTTTTGCTGGGTGGGTTGGTCGCCCAATCCGATGCCGCCAAAAGCAGAACCTCGATGTTGGGCTAGACCTTCGAGATCAGTGGCTTGTGCCCCGGCAGAGGCTAACTCTTGGATCAGTTCCGTTTCCCCTGCCCCAGTTTGGCCGCCCCGCAGCATGATTTTCCTGGGACTGGTCAGGGTTACAGTACCACCTGACAATAGCCTTTATATTCGCCTTCAATCGTCCGCACCCGTTTGTCTAGATAGTAGGTAGCCGCGGCAAACACGCTAGCACTGCGCATCCCACCCCGCCAACCGTAACCCACCGGTTGACGACTATGCGAAAAAATCCGGTTAAAATTGATCTACTCTCAGTACAGCTAGGGAGAGGCCGATCCCTAGCGCTGGTCGACGTCCCTGTTAATGATAGGCAATGCCGATGGTCTTCTGCTCTGCCTCATCAAAGAGGGAGATGGAAACCGCACCTGGGATGTGGCCTTTCTGGTATTCGCTGGAGGTCCTGATATCGATCAGGTCAGGTGGATCGTTTAGTACATCTTTTGGACTTAGACGTTTTATGTCAGGGGATTTTTGCTGGAAAAAGGTCGCTAAATGCCGTTTAAACCCGGATTCCATATCAGGCAGAGATGCGTTAAGGTTACGACATCTAACCTTCGACCAGTTGGCTTAAAACCTGGAAGTAGCAAGGAAAGGTTTTATTGACACAAGCCGGATTTTTAATTTTGACACCAGCCTTTTTCAGACCCACCAAGGTAAAACTCATCGCCATTCGGTGGTCATCATAGGTTTCAATTTCAGCCGGTTGTATCTCGGTGGCAGGTTGAATTCGCAAGCCATCCTGAAATTCCTCTACTTCGATCCCCAACCGTCGCAGTTCGGTTACCATGGCCGTGATGCGGTCGGTCTCTTGCCACCGGCAGTGTTCGATGTTGCGAATGGTGGTTGGACTGGTAGCAAAAGGGGCGATAGCGGTTAGTGTCAGCGAAGTGTCGGAGATGGCGTTCATATCGACCTCAACGCCATTCAACGTCCCGTTTCCTGACACCTCGATGCCGTTATCCAGGTAATT
Organism: Candidatus Poribacteria bacterium; assembly: GCA_030748495.1. Taxonomy (GTDB): domain Bacteria; phylum Poribacteria; class WGA-4E; order WGA-4E; family UBA9662. The sequence continues at coordinate 9,578 of JASMLX010000096.1, forward strand.
GACTCGACAACCCATCTTTTCTAGCACTTCAACGAATTTAACGTCACCTTGTGCGGAGTTGCGATTCAGGTTATCGATCCGGAGACATCCACCTGTAATGGCTGCCAGGGCAAAGAAGTAGGAGGCATTGGAGGCATCTGGCTCGATGGTGTAATGTTGTGCCTGGTAGGTTTGTCCGCCTGGAACGGTAAAAAGACGATAGTCATGGTTTGTCACAGATGCACCGAAAGTATTCATCACCGACAACGTAATATCAATGTAGGGTTGAGAAATCAACGCCCCCTCCAGTTCGATCTCCATCCCTTGTTCAGTTACTGGAGCCACCATCAACAGTGAGGTTAGAAACTGGCTGCTTTTGCTGGCGTTGAGCCGAACCGAACCACCTGTCAATCCGTTGGCAACGACCATTAGTGGAAAGCGGTCGTTGCCCATCTCCGATTTTACGGTCACCCCGAGTTGGCGGAGGGCTATCAGCAGATCTGCCATGGGCCGACTCTTCCGCATCGGTGCAGCACCGTCAAAACGGTAAGTGCCGTGGCCCAGAGCGGCATAGCTGACCAGAGGACGGGCCACTGTACCGGCGTTACCGATGTTCAGGTCGGCTGTCTCGACTGGAATTTGTCCACCGTTACCCACTATCTGAACCGTGCAGTTGTCCCGGTCAATTTCGATTTGAAGACCGAGTTTTTGCAGAGAATCTAGCATCCGCTCGGTATCGTCGCTAAACAGAACACCTGATAAATGCGACTTACCTTCTGCTAAGGCGGCTACCAGTAGTGCACGGTTGGTATAACTCTTGGAGCCGGGAACCTTGACGGTTGCCTGGACAGGCTTCCTGACAGGTTGGATCTCAATCATTATTGGGCTTCGGCATTAAAAAAGACCGGATCTGGTTTTACCCACTCCTCTTCACCGTCAGCCCAGACCTCTCTTTTCCAGATGGGGACAATCTGTTTTAGCCGATCCATAGCGTACTTACAGGCTTCAAAACCGTCTTTACGGTGAGGGGAAGCCACCCCCACAGCCACGCTAACCTCGCCAATCTCCAGCTTTCCAATTCGGTGGATCATAGCTACTCTTTCAATACCCCATTTTTCCCTCACCTCACCAGCGACTTCAGCCATCTTTTTTTCGGCCATCGGGGCATAAGCCTCGTATTCCAGGTAGGAGGTAACGCGGCCGTGTGTGTTGTTGCGAACCGTACCTAAAAAAGTGATTACGGCACCGGCATTATCACTTTGTATAGGATCTATCACATCTTGAGCCACAATTGAATCTTTGGTGATTTTGAACAGATTTTCTGGGCTTCCCCCAGATACCGGCGGGATCAGCGCAACTTCGTCGCCTTCCGATAATCGCGTCTCCGGTCGAACAAACTCCAGATTGACCGAGACTTGAGACGACTTCAAGCCATCGGTCAGTTGTGGCCAATTGGTATGGAGGTAATCTAATAGATCTGAAACGGTAGCCGATTCAGGCAGGTCGATTTGGTCGCTTGATCGACCTAACCGTTCTCGAAAGAAGGCGAAATACTTAACTTGGATCTGCATCGGTAAAATATTATCCTTATTCTATAACATCAGCTTATGCTAAAATCTTGAGTTAGTATTGAGAGTCAGCAAACAGGTTTGGATAACTGGTGATTGAACTTTAACCAATAAAATTAAGGAGTTCAAAATGTGTGGTCGCTATACGCTAACGGCGGAGATGTCAATTTTAGCGGAGACTTTCCCACTCTTTTCGTTCTCGGAAATACACTCCCCTCGTTATAACATTGCCCCGACACAACCGGTCTTAGCCGTAGCAAACGATGGGAAATATCGAGCTGACAACTTTCGCTGGGGCTTAGTCCCACATTGGGCTAAAGATCCCTCGATCGGTAATCGAATGATTAACGCTCGGAGTGAAACGCTGGCTGAAAAACCGTCTTTCAGAACCCCTTACCGGAAGCGTCGCTGTCTGATTTTGACGGACGGATTCTACGAGTGGGTCAAAATCAAGGACGGAACCAAAATGCCGTTTTATCTCCGAATGAATTCGAATCGCCCCTTTACTTTCGCTGGTCTATGGGAGCAGTGGCGATCGCCTGACGGATCGACCAGTTTTAGATCCTGCACCATTGTCAATACAGCAGCTAATCAATTTATGTCGCAACTACATCACCGAATGCCCGTGATTATCAAACCGGAGGACCACGAACGGTGGTTAGATCCAAAAGACCGTTTGCCTGACGAATTAGCAGATCTATTGGTTCCTTATCCCGACGACGATCTAACGGGTTATATTGTCTCCAAGTGGGTTAATTCGCCCCGTAACGACGGGCCTGACTGCATCATTCCGATTTGAAGCATAACTTATAATCCCTGCTTTTTCAACTGAATTACCCCTGATTTTTCTGCAAATAGATGTTGGTGCTAGGTTCAAACATCTTTCACAAAACTGCTGGATTATTTATTGTGTTATGACTGGTATATCTCATGGAAGCGATCACATCATAGTTTCACCAAACATTCTCTGAACTTGATTGTGTCTGGCCTGAGCAAAGTATTTTAACTTCATCAATTCCCTAATCAAGTTGGAAACATGCTTTCTCATACATCTTTCTTTCTGAAACTCATTACCCCTAAAAACTGGGGGAATCGGTTGGCTAACTGGCTTGACGCTTACGTGTTTTCGGTAGTATAATTCGACGGTATAGTTTGGCTCCGGATGCTAGATTTAGAGTAAAACTTGTGTCCAACAGGAGATAATATATGGTGTTAAGAAATAGTAAAAGTGTGATCGTTGCGTTATTTGCGTTATGTCTGACAGTGTCGAATGTCTCAGCCGAACGGCAGTGGGAAGTTGTAAGGGGAGGTAAGTGGCAAGCAAAATTCAATGATGTCTTCTTCCTGGAAGAGTCAACCCAAATTGGTTGGATCGTCGGATCTAAATCGATGATTCTCCATACCGCTGACGGCGGTAAATCTTGGGAACGTCAGCCCAGTATGCCTTTCCCCGCCTCTTTTGACAAAATAGATCTTCATAAGATCCGATTTATTTCTCCAACCACAGGTTGGGCCTGTGGTGACAACGGTACGGTTCTTAAAACCACTGATGGTGGAAAAACCTGGAATAAGATGAACACAGATACCTTCGCTGTTCTGGGTGCTATCACCTTCGTTGATGAGAATAACGGCTGGGCCGGTGGAGACGGTGGGTTTGTCACGCATACGAACAATGGGGGGCGAACTTGGTCGGCTCAAGATACCAAGACCAATAACGAGATTAAAGGCATCGATTTCAAAAGTCCAACCGTTGGTTGGGCAGTTGGTGGTGGTGGAACAGTAATCCATACCGCCGATGGTGGAAAAACCTGGAAATCGCAAAAAAGTGGTGTGGCTTCTACCTTAGATGCACTTTTTATGTTAACAGATCAGATTGGCTGGTCTTCCGGTGGTAATGGGGCCATGATTCATACTACCGATGGCGGCAAAACCTGGAATAGCCAAGAGAGTAAAGTGCCAAATACCAATGGGATGCCAGAACCGATTTGGGGCATTCACTTTACTAATGAGACGCACGGTTACGGTGCGGCCGAGTTTGGTGTTATCCTGCAAACCGTCGATGGCGGTGAAACTTGGACCACTCGACCACTGGCAGATCGACCAGTCCAGAAGAAACTGAACGCCGTTCACCTGGTCAATGTAGATGAAGCGTGGATCGTAGGCGATTTCAGTACCATTCTCCATACTACCGACGGTGGTAAGAACTGGGAGGTCGTTTCCAGTAACAGCGATCTAACTCGAATCACCTTCTACGAAAATCAAGGTTGGGCTATCGGTTTGGCCGGTGCGGTTTTGTATAGTGCAGACAGTGGCCAAACATGGACGGAACAGATTAGCGGTAACGCTTTTGAACTCTTTGGTGTTGGATTTGTTTCTGCTGATCAGGGCTATATTGTCGGTAGCAATGCGACTCTGATTGAAACCGAAACAGGTGGATCGACATGGCATATGGTCAATGACCCTAGAGACGAAGGTCACGGTACGGTCGAGCGCATTGTTTTTGACGATCCAATGACTAGTTGGAAAAGTGCACTCGGGTTCTATAACCTGCATTTCCCAAGTACGACTCACGGTTGGGGCATCGGTGAGATGGGTAAAATTGCTGTGACGGAAGACAGCGGTAAAACCTGGTATGGTCAGTCAACCAACAATCCGCAGATTGACTTTAATAACTTGTTCGGGGTTCATTTTGTCAGCAATACGACCGGCTGGGTAGTCGGTGCTGGCGGCTCGGTTGCCAAAACCATTGACGGAGGAAAAACATGGTTCGCACAGTATACGGGACCAGAAGAACTCCGTGCGGTATTTTCACTTGACTTGAACACAGCCTGGATCGTTGGGACTGATGGTGCCGCTTACCATACGAAAGACGGTGGAACTAGTTGGGGAAGGCAAATTACCCCGGTGCAAAAAACACTTAACGGTGTTGTTTTTGCTGACGCCAACGCTGGCTGGGCCGCTGGTGACGGTGGTACCTTGTTATATACCAACGATGGCGGGGTAACCTGGCTAGTTCAGGAAAGCCCGACCTCTAATGACTTGTCGGATATTACACGGTCGGAAGACGGTAGCATTTGGGCTGTCGGAAAGTGGGGAACGATCCTGCGCTATTAGAGGCATATTTCTAACAAATCAGCTACACAGGCTAGCTCAAAGGTTTTACCAGATCACCAGTCCGGATTGCCACAAAACTATTAAATGATGAATCTTATAAAAACAGAAATTTCCCCTCGACTTAGCGGATGTATCCGATCTCCAGTCAGTGTGTATATCTGTTTAAGTTGGCCTCTTCGCTCTGCCCTAGACTTGGTCTCGGAGAAGAGACCTGATCGGGGGAATTCATCATCAACAGAGATTTCTCCACTATAGTGTCGCGTTGCTGATAAGTATAAAAGAAACTCATCTATCTCGTTGCGCCGGCGCACTGGTGATCTGGTTTGTCGCCTACTTATCAACCCCTATCGTTTCCTTAGCCGCTGATCTAGATGCTGGTAATCTAACCTTCACTTTAACTGAGAGTATTCAGCATGCTCGCCGGCATAATCTGAAGATAAAAACTTTAATCGACAAGCTGGCTCTAACCAAAAAGCTATTGCGGTCCGCCCGTCCGGTCGGCTTACCACAGGTCAGTCTAAACTCCAATTATACCTACGCTAAAGATCTCCCCAAATCGATTATCGACTTCGGAGAAAATTCTCCTTTTGCTCAAATGCGGGGCACCGACTTCCCACCGGGGCAAACGCCACTGCCAACCCGAGAGGACAACGATGAGTCGAACATCACCGAGTTAGAGTTTGGAGCCCATCATACCTTTCAGGGAGGCTTATCTTTAGTTCAGCCGCTTTTCGCTTGGGGGCGATACTATTACTCCTACCAAAGTGCTAAGTTAGCTGTAGCCGCCGGTAAATCGGAGTTAGATACCGCTTACAATCAACTTGGCCTTGATGTGGCCAATGCTTTTTACCGGTTACTTCTAAGTATGGAGTTTGTCAAAGTTGCTAAACAAACTGTCAATCTGGCTAAACAACAACTAAAAACTTCTGATAATTTATTGAAATCTGGTGTCTCAACCAATTTCGATGTGATCCGAGCACAAGTTCAAGTGGCTAACGCTCAATCAACGTATATTCGTTCCAAGAACGGGGTCAAACTAGCCAAAAATTCTTTCAAGAATATGCTGAATTTAGATCTAGCCACAGATATTGAAATTAGTGGCCAGTTCAGGCGACAGCCAGTCGAGCCAACTCTCGACGAGCTAATCGATCTGGCCTTAAATCATCGACCGGACCTACAACAGCTAGATCTGCTCAAAAAATCCGCCCAGAAACGGGTCCAGGTCACCCAAGCTAATGCTCGACCGAACCTCTCTTTCCTGGCCAATTACCGAATTGATGACAACGAAAAATTAGTTGAGATGAACAAGATCTGGAACGTCGGCTTGTCACTAAACTTCCCGATCTTCGATGGTTTAGTGACATACTATCGGGTGCAGGAGGCCAAATCAGGCGTCAATCAATTGGCTCTTCAACACTCGCAACTGCAGGACGGTATCGAACAGGAGGTTCGTGCTGCCTATTTGCAAATCTTAGAAGCCCAGACGCTAACCGAAGTCCAAAAAGAGACGGTCGATCAAGCCAAAGAGGGAGTTCGCCTAGCAAACCTGCAATATAAAAATGGACTCATTACCAGCGTTCAATTAACCGACGCACAATTAGCTCTGACTCAGGCAGAGGTAAACCGTTTACAAGCCCAACACGATTACTCAATAGCATTGGCCCGCCTAGAAAAAGCAATTGGGCAACCCCTCTCATCCTTGGAGCAAAAATCAGAATAAAATGGATCAATTATCCTTACCTCACCGACTTCGTCGCCCGTCCTCATACATCTGCACTTTTCGAATCATCAGTTCTGTGTTAATGATTGTCGTTTTCTTGATCGGTTGTCAACGCGAGTCTGCGTTACCATCTAACCAGTCCACAGCGGTGGGAATGTCGGCTAAACCGGTGGAGATCGTCGAGGCTAAACAGGGTGACATTCGCTCTGAGTTGAATCTGTCTGGAACGGTAGATGCCGAAGCTAAAGTAACGATTTTTCCCCGAGTCGCAGGGCAGATTATTAACCTGCCCGTAGAGGTTGGTCAAAAGGTGACAAAGGGCGATCTACTAGCTGTGGTTGAATACGAAGAACTAGAGTTGAATCTGCGTCAAGCGAAAGCCACCTACCGTTCGGCGAAAGCCGTTTACCAGCAAGCCCAACAACTGGCCAAAATTCAAGTCGAATCCCAGGTTGTTCAAGCCCGGGCGGGTTTATCCGGCGTGGAGACCTCGTTGCAACAGGTTCAGGATTTATCCGAAACCAGAACTAAATCCCAAATCCAACAAGCTGAGGCCGGCCTGGCTTCACTGCGAGCTAATCTGGAAAAGATTAAGCGAGGAGCGAGAGAAGAAGACCGCAAGCAGGCTGAGGCCTCGGTCAATCAAGCCAAAGCCAACCTGGTAAGTGCCGAAAATAACTCTGAAAGGATGCGACAACTGTTTCAGGATGGCGCAATTAGCTTGCAATCTTTTGAGAATGCCCAAACCCAGTTAGATATCTCTAAAGCCCAATACCAGATGATCCTTGAGCAACAAAAACTGATTGAAAAAGGTGCTCAGGAGGAAGATATCGAAGCAATGGAGGCACAAGTTCAACAAGCGAAGGCGGCACTTGATCTAGCGCGTGCCTCCAGTGAGACGAAATCTTGGGAGAAAGATATCGCCTTAGCCGAATCGCAAGTTGAGGCTGCTAAAGCGGGGCTTAAAACCGCTCAGCTGGCATTAGAAATCGGAAGTTGGGAAGTCGAAATTATTTCGGCTGAAACCCGGATGGTACAAGCGCAAACGGCTCTGGATCTAGCCAAGAAACGACTGGATGACGCTTCGATTAGAGCTTCGATCTCTGGAGTGATTTCGGCCAGAAACTTAGATCTGGGTGGAATGGCAGCGTTAACGACACCGGTATTTGAAATTGTGGAAATGGATCAGGTCAAAGTGATAGTCAATGTCATCGAGTCGGATCTAAACAAAATTGAGCTTGGTCGACAGGTTACGATTGAGGTTGATGCACTTAGTGAAGCAGTTGAAGGCCAGATCTCACAGATCAGCCCAACGCTGGACCTGGCTAGTCGGTCGGTCAAAGTAGAAATTAGAGTCGACAATCGCAATGTGCAACTTAAACCAGGGATGTTTGCCAAGGTTAGAATTCCTGTTGAAGTCCGAGAAAATGTGGTCTTAATCCCCCGATCTGCGCTAATTGAAAGCGGAGAAGATAGCGCTTCGGTGTTTACCGTCGATACCGCTAACAAAGGCCAAAGGCGGTTAGTGCAGCTTGGCCTAATACAAAACGATGTAGTTGAAGTAGGTGGGATTAAGGTTGGGGAAAAGGTCATTGTAGCAGGACAATTTTCCTTAAAAGCCGGAGAACTCGTGAAAATTGTCAATTGATAGGTTTGAAAAACCTCAAGATAAACTGCCACCTTCGTCGCTTCTAAAAACAGAAAAAGCTACCTCGCTAGAATCGGTAGTAACGTGGCGATCGATCTTTATCGCTCTATTGCTGATCCCACCGAATGTTTTTTGGGTTGTCGAGACCGAATTTATCTGGCATAGTGGACACCCGACCACCATCTCCCTCTTTTGGAACGTTGTCCTTAACCTGTTTTTCCTGATTCTGATCAATCTGGGCATTAAGCAGGTCTCCCCTAAGTCGGCCCTTACACAAGCTGAATTTATCACCATTTATGCCATGTTATCGATTGCCAGCGGCCTAGCTGGACACGATGCGCTGGCCTTAACTATTCCGGCTTTATCACACGCCTTCTGGTTCGCGACGCCGGAAAACGATTGGGCCGATTTGATTCATTCCTACATTCCAGAATTTCTGGTGGTCAGTGACAAAGAGATTCTGCGTGGTGTTTACGATGGAGAAACGCCGTTTTATAACCGACGGATTATGGGGGCCTGGATGGGGCCAACCCTGTGGTGGACTAGTTTCATTATGGCCGTTAGCACCATCATGATTTGTCTTAACGTCATGGTACGTAAGCAATGGACCGAACATGAGAAATTGGCTTATCCAATTATCCAGTTGCCGATGGCCATCACCGAACACGGCGGAGCCGCCGGGTTTTTCCGTAATCGCCTTTTGTGGTATGGCTTCATCGTAGCTGGCTTCATCGACATATGGCATGGGCTAGCCTTCTTTTTTCCTTCCCTGCCCGATTTTTCTGTTCGACATAATGCTCGTAATTGGGGCAAGTTTTTTACTGACCGACCTTGGAACGCAATCGGTAACGTTCCGGTACCTCTCTATCCTTTTGTAATTGCGCTGGGCTTTTTCTTACCTTTGGATCTCTCCTTTTCCCTCTGGTTTTTCTACCTGTTCAGTAAAATCCAGCAGGTAGTTGGAAGTGCACTTGGGATTCCCGGGCCATTCCCTTATCCATTTGAGCAGTCGATTGGTGGATGGTTGTCTATCTTCATTATGGCAGTCTTGGTTACCCGTCGGCACTTAGCCAACGTTTGGCGTACCATTTGCGGGTATGCCAATGGTATTGATGATAGCCAGGAGCCGATTAGCTATCGTGTTGCTTTGTTGCTCATTTTTATGGCGGGGCTCTATATCCTCTGGTTCACCCTCAAAGCGGGTATGACATTGTGGATTATTATCCCTTATTTCTTATTTTTCTACAGCCTCTCGGTCGGTATTACACGTGTGCGGGCTGAAATTGGTCCTCCCGCCCATGAAATGGCGTTCATGTGCAACAGTCAGCAGTTTTTAATTAACATCTTGGGCACCAGACCACTGGGGGGCCGTAATCTGGGTTTCATTACCCTGAACTGGTGGATGTCAGGTCGTGGCTACCGAGAACATATCATGCCCCACCAACTGGAGTCCTTTAAAATGGCTGAACGCGCCAGTATGAATACTAGGAAACTGGTCATTGCCATGTTGCTGGCTGTCATCTGGGGCTCTTTAGTCACTTTCTGGGCGATGCTATCAGAACTCTATCGTTTGGGTGGGGCGGTAACGGGAGCAGGTGGTGGCGGTGTCGGCCCTTCGATCGGCCATATTGGCCAGTTCAACTGGTTGGCTGGGCTTTTGACCTTTCCTAAAGAACCCGATGTTCCAGCGATGGGAGCAATGGCCAGCGGAATGGGCTTCACCCTCTTCCTGATGATTATGCGATCCCGTTTTATGTGGTTTCCTCTACACCCCGCAGGTTACGCTATTTCAATGTCGTTCGGAGTAGGTTACTTTTGGTCTTGTCTTGTGATCGCTACTGTGTTAAAGTGGCTAGTGTTACAATTCGGTGGAGCAGGCAGTTACCGAAAGGTAATGGTTCTCATGTTTGGTATTATGTTGGGTGAATACGTAGTTGGTGCCTTCTGGAGTGTTCTGAGTGTTATCATCCAACAACCAATCTACGACTTTGCCCCCGGTTAAATATCAAACCACAAGTCTAATCTATCTGTCTTCAAATTCAACCAACAGGTATTGCTGGAGAGCTTGGAAAATTGTCGATTGATACACCTAATACTATTCAAAATAGTCGTCAACAGTTGAAGGCGTCCACATCTGGCCCAAATGCCGGTGTGCCAGGTGCCGGATCGGTAGTAACATGGCGATCGATCTTTATCGCTTTATTGCTGATTCCACCAAATGTCTTTTGGGTCATCGAGACCGAGTGCATCTGGCATAGTGGTCATCCAACCACCATTTCTCTCTTCTGGAATGTTGTCCTTAACCTGTTTTTCCTAATCCTGATCAATCTGGGGATCAAGCAGGTCTTTCCTAAATCCGCTCTGTCACAAGCCGAATTTATTACTATTTACACTATGCTGTCGATTGCCAGCGGTCTTGCTGGACACGATACACTGGCTCTGACAATTCCAGCTTTACCTCACGCCTTCTGGTTTGCGACTCCAGAAAACGATTGGGCTGATTTAATCCATCCCTACATTCCAGAGTTTCTGGTGGTCAGTGACAAAGAGATTCTGCGGGGCATTTACGAAGGAGAAACGCCGTTTTATAACCGACGGATTATGGGCGCTTGGGTGGGCTCAACCCTGTGGTGGACCAGCTTTATTATAGCCACTAGTACCATTATGATCTGCCTCAACGTAATTGTGCGAAAACAGTGGACCGAACACGAAAAACTGGCCTACCCCATCATCCAGCTACCGATGGCCATTACCGAACGCGGTGGCGCAGCCGGGTTTTTCCGCAACCGCCTCTTATGGTACGGTTTTGTGGTAGCCGCTTTGATCAACGTCTGGCACGGCTTGGCCTACTTTTTCCCTTCTTTACCTGATTTTTCTGTTCGTCATAATGCCCGTGACTGGGGTAAGTTCTTTACCGACCGTCCCTGGAATGCGATGGGGGGGATTCCGGTTCCACTATATCCTTTTGTTATTGCGCTGGGCTTCTTTCTACCTCTAGACCTCTCCTTCTCCCTTTGGTTCTTCTACTTGTTTAGTAAAATCCAGCGGGTAGTCGGCAGTGCTTTAGGAATTCCGGGTCCATTTCCCTACCTGTCCGAGCAATCAATCGGCGGGTGGTTAGCCATCTTCATTATGGCCGTTATGGTCACACGCCGTCACTTAGCCAACGTCTGCCGAACCATCTTGGGTCATGCCGGTAGCATTGATGACAGCCAGGAACCGATCAGCTACCGTGCATCTCTGCTACTGATCATCATTTCCGGGTTCTACATTCTCTGGTTCACCCTCAAGGCTGGTATGACGTTCTGGATCATTATCCCTTACTTCCTGTTTTTCTACGCCTTGTCAGTTGGCATTACCCGAGTGCGGGCGGAAATCGGACCGCCAGCCCATGAAATGGCTGGCATGTGCAACGGCCAACAGTTTCTAATCAATCTTTTGGGTACCCGACCGCTGGGCGGGCGAAATTTAGGTTTCATCACCCTGAACTGGTGGATGTCGGGACGCGGCTATCGAGAACATATCATGCCCCACCAACTGGAATCATTCAAAATGGCTGAACGGGCCAGTATGAATACTAAAAAGCTGGTGTTTGCCATGTTGCTGGCGGTCATTTGGGGATCTCTGGTCACATTCTGGGCCACACTGTCAGAACTCTATCGTTTGGGTGGTGCAGTCACCGGTGCCGGCGGTGGTATTGGTCCTTCAATTGGTCATATTGGGCAGTTTAATTGGTTGTCCGGCCTACTCAATTTTCCCAGAGAACCGGATCTACCAGCGACAGGGGCCATGGCTGGCGGTGTCGGTTTTACTTTTTTCCTGATGGTTATGCGATCCAGATTTATGTGGTTTCCTTTGCATCCAGCCGGTTATGCTATCTCACTGACCGGTGGGGTAGGTTATTTTTGGTCTTGTCTTGTCATTGCCAATGTGCTAAAGTGGTTGACGTTACAGTTTGGTGGCGCTGGTAGCTATCGAAAAGCGATAATGCTGATGTTCGGCATTATGCTGGGCGAATATGTAGTGGGAGCCTTCTGGAGCGTCTTGAGTGTTGTGATTCAACAACCGATCTACGATTTTGCGCCGGGTTAAAGATTGATTCACGCTGACGATCATCTACGAAACTGAAATTGTCGCTGGAATGGCAGAGGCTTACTACGCTGGGATTGCTCCATAACCTATTGGAACCGATCTCGCTAGCAACTTGAATTCACGTATTCAGTAGATGCCCCAATTCTCCACTTAGTGCTCAGGAACACAATACGCCAGGTGAAGGCTATCTCAAAAAACATTCGTTTTCAAAGATGGCTTTTGTCGAATTACCCACAGAGCCTAGCTTGGGAATCGAACTGGATAAAGAGACTATGGCTAACAAGGCAATTACTGCTGAACTCATCTGCAAAGCTACGACCTTGACGATAACTCGATATGAAAGAAATTTTTAGTAATTACGGAATTGAAATTGTGGTAGGAATGATTTTTTCCGTTTTAGCAACTCTTTTCTCTAGAGTTATTTATTTTAGCTTCTCCAATAAAAAATAGGATTAAATGGATGGATTTAGACCAAACGATGCAAACAGATTTATCTGTGAATTATCGTTTGTATACGCAACCACTGGTTTCCAGTGCGTTGCTAAAGTGGATTAGCCACCTTTAAGTTTTTACAAACCAATATAGACAAAAGAGAAAAAGGAGAATACTATGGCTGAATGGAAGGAACTTTTTAACGGGACTGACCTGACCGGCTGGCGCATGCGCCACACCGAAAAAGATCACGCTTGGGAGGTGAAAAACGGTATTCTGGCCAATACGGCCAGCGCCGTCGATATTGTCACCGAAGCCGATTTTGGCGACTTTGATCTCCATATCGAATACATGTTTCCTGAAGGGAGCAACAGCGGCATCTACCTGCGTGGCCGGTATGAGTTACAAATTTTGGATTCTTTGGGTAATACTTACGATTATCCAGCCGAAAACGCTGCCATTTACAGTTTTAAGCGGGTAGATGTCGAAGCCACTAAACCGGCTGGTGAGTGGCAGATCATGGATGTCAATCTGGTCGGCATGGTAGTAACAGTCGATCTGAATGGTCAACGGGTTCATGATGCCGTAACACTTGAAAACCCAACTGGCGGGCAACTATTTAACGATAACGGATCCAGCGGGCCACTAATGCTGCAAGGTGACCACGGTCCTGTCTCTTTCCGTAATATCCGTTTACGAGAACTGTAGTTTAATCTTTGAACAAGTGGCTGACTGGTACCATCTCGTAGTGCTTACTTTGAGATCTGCCAGTCAGCCACTTTTGTAGTGGAGAGAAAAATCTCCCCGATTTCGTTTCACCATTTCTCCTAAACCATTACCTGATATGGACAAGTAAAAGAGGTTAGGACTACTACCAATCGAAATAGTCGGTTACCTCAGACAACTCGAAAGGAAGACCTTTGAAATCTTGGGCTGGCTTGAGGTCGAAAAACTGCCAATCAGCGAAAAGTCGAAGGGCTTCCAAATCTTCCTGCCCTTGATAGTGACCACCCTCTCTTATCTGGATGCCGTTTCTACCTGGCACTTGTAGAAAATCGTAGATTGGCTGGGTGGCTAAGAAAGCGACAGCCGTTCCTTTTGGGTTAGCCCAATCGTCGTCGAGGCCCTCAGTTCGGAGTAGTGGTCGTGGAGCAACCAATCCCATCAAGAAGTGCTGGTCGAAAGGGAGTTCGCTCTCCCGCCCGGTCCACTGCTCAAAGTCAGCGTGAGTCCAAGCCCACCATCGTTGCCGGCTGGTTAGTGCGGCAAGATCTTCGCATTTTTCACCCAGTGCCAGGTAGGAGGCCGCCCCGGCACAACCAGAACCGGCAGGATTGACCAGTGCAAACCGGTCATCTAGGGCGCCGGCCAAAAGTGCGGTCTTACCATTACGAGAATGACCCGACACCATGATCCGCCGGGCATCAACTTCTGGTAATGTCAGCGCATAGTCAAGTAAACGTCGTGCGCCCCAGGCCCAAACCGAAATAGATCCCCAAGAGTAGGATGGAAGTTTTGCCATTTGGGCCAATTTTTGATAGGCAGATCTAGCTGGACCGATAATCGGCTTACCCTCTTCCATCGGTTCTAACTGGTTGTTCTGATAGCAGATCACCATATAGCCGCTATCGAGCAAAGTCGCTAGTAGATTTTGATTGTCACCGACGTAGATCAGTGTCGGTAGTCCATCTTTGCCAAAACCGTCGATCTTAGCCCGACGGTCGGAAACCGCACCCGCTGAAGGGCGATAGCATTTAACCGCTAAATCAAAGGTGATTTCCGGGTGCGCCTGGAGTGGTATAAACTTAAAATGAAGTCGTTGACGAGTATGACCATTATCAATCTGCTCAATTTGGTCAGATACATCGTCGGTTTTAACTTGTTGAGGGGCGTCAGGCATGGTGCCATACTGAAGACTGAGAATCACCTCTCGAATCTCTTCTCGCCGCCTTTGCCAGTCGCCGTTGGTGACGACCCTCTGCCCATCTTGAAAAAGGAAGGGGTCAGGCAATTTTTTAATCAGTCGCATAGGAATTTCCTGTTTAACCGGCTCAGTTTATTAGGCTTGAACGGTTGTATGATAGTTGATCAGCCGACCTTCGACTTCGCCGAGTTATGGTATGAATAAAAACAACCTATTATACCACTCCTGCTAAGATCTAGCGGTAAGGGTAAATGGGAGTTTAATCAATTAAACTAAGGGCTGTAGAAACCGGAAGTTTTCCGTAATTGGGATCGAGTCTGAATTTCGGCTAAAGGCGCCGAAGCACAGTATTCGGCTCAGCCTTGTACGCTCGATAAAAGCCAGATCGCCAGCAAAGAGGCCATCCAGAGATTCATGGCAACAGTGATGAATCACCTCTTCTCGCATTCATCTCCCGAGTACCCCCATCGGATTGAGGTCTGGATTATATACGCTGGGAGTTATAGATCACTTGATTGGTTCGTCGACAGGTCACTCTATCTTGATTTGAGACCTGAAACCGAAAAGAGGTATCCATGGATACCTCTTTTCATTTGTACATTACCTGTGGTCAACTATTTCAGAATCACCATCTCTCTATTTGAACGTGGAGTGGAACTATTCAATCAGTGTGATTACTAAGCAAACTTTACCCCGTTTTTGTGACAGTGACCTATCAGTCCATCACTTGCATTCAACTGTTCCATTAGCTCTTCTGGTCTAAATAGTTTACGCACACATCCATCCATCTCTGCTGATTGACACCTTTCTCCCACACCTCTCCTATTACACTTACCGTCAATGCCATTATTGCCACCCTTCTCGCCCAGATGATTGTTCCAATTGCCTGATCTGTTGGGTTGCCTGGAATCCATCTACTTCTGGCATCTGTAAAATCCATCAGTATCAAATCATATTGGTTCTGCTGGTAGTTGTTCAGACAATCCTTACATCAACGGCTTCATCTACCTGCCCCCTAAATTCTCTAGATGTTTTCGACCAATAATTCGATTGACTAGATCATCGTCAACTACCAGACCTCTTTTACCCGATAAATCAGTCGGTCCTACCCTTTTGATTGGTTCTGCTTTCTTGGCCTCTGGTTGTTGGTCTGGCAAATCATGTTCTAAGGACAACTCAAACCAGAAGGTTGATCCTTGACCTCATTGATTCTCTACACCTATCTCTCCACCTATTGCCTGCGCAAACTGTTGACTAATGGTTAAACGATTGTAACTCAGATTAAGTGAAACTAATCTGTTTAGATTTCCTAGTTCAGGTGGAACATGATGGATTTTGTTTCTGCCCAGGTGTAATTCTATCAACGAGGTCAATTGCCCCAATTCAGTCGGTA
>JASMLX010000097.1 GCA_030748495.1 Candidatus Poribacteria bacterium
TGGTAACTTCATTGCTCAAGATGGAATCAAGTCTGCCCTAGTGGACAAAGACAGAACCATCATTGTCAGTGCTAGCAGTGATAAACAGGCTAAGATTGCTCGTAGTTCCTCCTTCTCCAGAACCTTTTTTAGTCTGATTGAAAGTAATCAACCGATTGCTGACGCTTTTGAGCAAGCAACAGA
The DNA here is from genome assembly GCA_030748495.1 of Candidatus Poribacteria bacterium. Taxonomy (GTDB): domain Bacteria; phylum Poribacteria; class WGA-4E; order WGA-4E; family UBA9662. The sequence continues at coordinate 184 of JASMLX010000097.1, forward strand.
GAAAATGGAGAGAATGGTTTATCATCGAGGGCAATTTCCACAGATAGAAAACAATGGAGATGGTAAGCCAAATCAAGCTGAGGATTACATCAGTTTAAGAGGAAAATATTTACCTGCTGATTTAGTCAGTTTGTCCAATCCACCCGACATTGTTCAAATTACACCCGCCACCCAATTGGACAAAGGTATTTCATCCAAAAGGATAGAGGTAGAAATACTGGGTACAGATATTACTCAAGTATATGCCACGGTAATTCCACCCAACTTTAACCCAGAACTTGAATTCAAGAATTGGAAAGACTTAGCCTTTGCCGAATTTGATTTGTTAAAAGTGGGCGCGGGTAAATATGCTGCCCCGTATGGCAACTTTACCCAAGCAGGTGATTATACTGTTGTGGTCAATGCCGAAAACCAAGATGGTTTTGCAGATCCTGTCCAAACCACCATTACAGTAGCAGGTGAAACCACAGCACCAGAAGCAGAAAAGCTAACAGGAGATGTTAATGGTGATGGAACAGTTAACATCTTTGATTTAGTGATTGCAGCAGGATCATTTGGTAAGACTGGTGCTGGTATCATGGGAGATGTGAATGGTGATGATGCTGTCAATATCTTCGATTTGGTAATAGTAGCTGGAAACTTCGGTAAATCCTTAGTAGCTGCAGCACCTTCCATGGTTTCCAAGGTTAAATTAACTACTGAGCAAAAACATCACATTGCTTCAGCTATTGACCAACTAGAATCAAATGCGAATCTGTCTAGTGCTGAAGAAATAGCCTTGAATGTTCTGAAATCTATCCTACCCGAAAGATTACCTACACAAACCCAATTACTAGCTAACTACCCTAATCCCTTCAATCCTGAAACGTGGATACCTTTTCAATTAGCGCAAGATGCAATAGTCACGGCTAAAATCTATGACCTAGCTGGTAAGCAAATTAGAATGATTGAATTGGGTCATATACCAGCAGGGAATTATGTTGAGTCAAGTAAAGCAATATATTGGGATGGTAGAACTGAAGATGGAGAGAAAGTATCTTCAGGAACTTACTTCTATCAAATCGAGGCAGGAGATTACACTGAAATAAAAAAGATGGTGGTTCTGAAGTAGGGTCGATCCCACCCTAAATCCCTCCCCTTTTCCAAAGGGGCTCCCTTAGTAAAGGGAGAGACATTTACCCACACCGTAAAGGCCAGCAAATATGATGATCCCAAATGTGATGAACCAAGTGGAGGTAGGCGATGGCTGACAACCATGTATTTGTCTGGCCGATTTTCTCTGATGTTTTCTCTAACGAATGGTACAGAGATGACCAAATGACGGGCCTGAGATAGAGAACCTATAAGAAACAGTACAGATAATAGTAGGAGGACTAGTTGATACAGCGACTGAAGGGTAAGGCTGCCATCATCACCGGTGGCGCACAGGGAATTGGAGGTGCTACGGCTAGGCGTTTGGCGGCCGAAGGCGCTCAGGTACTGATTGTCGATACCGATGCTGAACTGGCGTTGGCGAACGTTAAGTGCATCACCGACGCTGGCGGCTCAGCGGCGCATATGACCGGGGATGTATCGAAAGAGGAGACAGCGGAAGGGATGGTATCCGAGGCGATGTCCCGCTTCGGGCGGCTCGACATCCTGGTGCAAAATGCCTTCGGCCTCAGTTCGGACACCTTCGGCGGTGGGGCAGTGGAGATGCAACTCCAAACCTGGCGGGAGGTGATGGATTTGTTGACCGGAGCGCTCTTTCTGGGAGCTAAGTACGGGGTGCCGGCCATGGAGGCATCGGGACCATCGGAAGAGTTTGACGCAGAGGTCTTGGCCGAACATGGGTTACATCGCGGAGATCCTCCACCGGCAGGGGTGGGACGTATCATCAATATGTCGTCGGTGCACGGCCTGCTCCAAGCCGCCGGTATTCTGGCCTACGAAGCGGGGAAGTCAGCGGCCATAGGCATGACCAGACAGATGGCCATCGACTATGGCCCCAAGGGAATCACGGTCAACGCTATCGCACCGGGACACATCCTGACCGAGAAGATCCAGAAGATGTGGGAGGAAGAGGGGAACGAGGAGGGATACCGTCTCTTCGAGATTCAGTATCCGGTCAGGCGGTTGGGCAGGCTCGCGGACATTGCCAGCGCAGTGGCCTTTCTGTCTACGGACGAGGCCAGCTTCATCACTGGAGTGTGCCTTCCCGTCGACGGCGGACTGTCGATTCAGCTGCAGGAAAATATCGTGATGGAGATGAAGGACTACATCCAGCAAAATCCTGGGATTAAAAGCCACTTTGACAGTTGGGGTGAAGGGAGTCAGCGTAAATGACAGATCCGGCTGAAAGTCTTAGCCCAACATCACCCAGTTTGCCAGTGAAGCGACCCCAGATTGCCGCGCTGGTGACCGAATACCGCAAGTACTCGCACGGCCAGAACATCGTCGACCGCTTTCTGGAGGGGTACGGCTGGGAGAGCCGCTGGCATCGGCCGAAGATGGACGTCGTATCGCTCTACGTGGATCAGTTTCCCGAATCCGATCTCAGCCGCGAGCGCGTAGCTCGCCACCCCGGTCTGAAACTCTACCCCACCATCGCCGAGGCCCTGACGCGGGGAGGTAGTCGGTTGGCCGTCGATGGTGTCCTGCTGATTGCAGAGCATGGGCTGTACCCTAAGAACGAGAAGGGACAGACCCTGTGGCCGCGATCCGAGTTCTTTCGAGAAACCGTCGATGTTTTCCGGGCCAGTGGACGGAGCGTACCGGTTTTTTGCGACAAGCATCTATCTTGGGAATGGGATAGAGCGCTGGAAATGGTCGAGACCAGCCGTGAGCTCGGCTTCCCCATGTTGGCAGGCTCGTCACTGCCGGTGTGTCGGCGCATCCCGTCCATCGACATGCCTTGGGGAGTCGAAATCGAGGAGATCGTCAGCGTCGGAGTGGGTGGCGTTGACGGCTATGACATCCATTCGCTCGAGGCAATGCAGTGCTTGGTGGAACGACGACGGGGCGGCGAGGCTGGAGTGGTATCGATTCAAGCTTTGCGCGGCGACTCCGTTTGGCAGGCTCTCAGTTCTGGTTCGTGGGAATCCGGAGGCTGCGATCCTACGCTGTTCGAAGCCTGTCTGTGTCGTAGCCAGAGTCTGACGCCGGTGGACAAGAGCAATCGCCACACCTACCCTCAGCCAGAGGATTTGCCACAACTGGTCTCGTCTCCACCAGTGGCCTACCGGTTCGAGTACGCCGACGGCCTACGCGCCACCATGCTGTTGATGGAAGGGCTGGTTCACGATATCACGATTGCCGCCCGACTTGAGAATCAGCGTGATCCTCTATCGTTGCTCTTCTATCTGGGCTCGGGCCATGCGATGCAACCCAACTTCTTTAACCCGCTCTGCCACCACATAGAACATATGATTGCCACCGATCAGCAGCCTTACCCGCTTGAGCGGACGCTTCTGACGACCGGGTTGACCATGGCCGGTATCGAGTCGCTCTGGCTGGAGCAAAAACCACTCGATACACCGCACTTAGCCATCGAATACCAGGTGGGTAGAGAATCGACCTTTGTGAGAACATAATGCCCAACCCAACAGGCAAGAAACTGGCCCTTATCACCACTATCTGGGGATGGCGCAGCCACGCCAATCACATGGGCGAGCGTTTTTTGAACGGTTACCCGCTCAACGGCAAATGGCACCGGCCGCAGATAGAGGTGGTCAGCGCCTATGTCGACCAGCGCTCTGAAGGCGATCTGAGCCGACAACGGGCCCAGAAGCACGGCTTCCAGATCTACCCCACCATCGCCGAGACGCTGCGTTTAGGCAGCGACAGGATGGGTGTCGACGCGGTTTTGCTTATCGCCGAGCACGGCGATTATCCCACCAATCAAAAGGGCCAGAAACTCTATCCGCGCTACGAGTTCTTCCAGCAGATTGTGGATGTCTTCAGGCAGGATGGCACTGCTGTACCGGTGTTTAACGACAAGCACCTCTCGTATAGCTTTGAGAAGGCAACTCTAACGGTGTTAGCCTCGAAGGAGTTGCAGTTTCCGTTTTTGGCTGGCTCCTCACTGCCGGTCACCTTTCGGCTGCCACCGTTAGAGTTGCCGATAAACTGCGTCCTCGAGGATGCACTTATGATCGGCATTGGCGGATCGGACGCCATGGACTATCACGCACTGGAAGCAATGCAATGTATGGTCGAACGCCGTCGCGGTGGTGAGACCGGCGTGAGGGCGGTACAGCTCATCGAAGGGGACGAAGTGTGGCGAGCCGGCCGGGACAGCCGCTGGTCGAGGCGCTTGCTGGAAGGCGCGCTGGCCCGCTCCGACTCTCGCAGCGGTATCGGTCTGAGCGACGGCAGACCACAGGATCTAGCCCACAGCGGTGAGTTGGAGCAACTTGTGGAGAATCCGTCGGCCTATTTCATCGAGTACAACGACGGCTGGCAGGCCACGCTACTGATGCTCAACGGTGCCGTTCAGGACTATACCTTTGCGGCCAAGGTTCAGGGTCTACCAGAGGTGCAGTCGACCCAGTTTTTGCTGCCTCCGACGCCCAACGTGACCTATTCAGCCTGTCTGATGGGCAAGGTGGAAGAGATGATCGTTTCCGGCCGGGCACCGTATCCAGTGGAGCGAACGCTTCTGGTCAGCGGCGTACTGGAGCGCTGTCTCCAATCTCGCCTCAGCGGCCATCGTCGGCTGGAAACACCCGAGTTGAACGTCTGTTACCAGGCACCGGAAGCATCGCATTTCTGCGGAGCGCCTGAGTAACCGACAAATAATCAGCTCTTGCGGCTGACAAGTATGTTCATCCTCATTGAGTATCATGGTGTTGCCCCAATCTATACCGCCGGCATCGATGAGCTGTTGCAGACCGCTTGAAACCCTGCCGGCCGCTAACCGACAGCCGTGGGAGAAGAGAGATATGAGACGCTGGATTGATAGGATCAGTCTAGTCAGCTAAAAAGATAGCCTTCAGCCTGGCCATTAACGGCTTGGGCCGTTGACTTCGTAGCTTAATTTAGTAGACCTCTTACAGTAAGTACAAGACACAGAAATCGGGAGGTTTTTGTTTCAGTTTTATAGGAAGAACTAGACATAACTAGCCCCAAAACAAAAAGACTATATTCTGGTCGAACCTCTAGTTAAGGAAGCGAAAAGGGAAAGGTCAGAAAAAACCAGCCATTCGGAGGACCAAGCTTGGTTGGCCAAGCCAATTTACATCGGCCTCGATGGCACTTTCATCAATGCTCAGCCAGGGAAGCGATTTTTGCAGGCCAAAGTCGGCATTGTGTTTACTGAGCAGAGGATTAGAGTCAGTCAAGGGAGAAACCTTCGGCAGAATAAACAGTATGTTGGCCGTCTAGTAAAAGGCTGTTCTGTTGCGCCACCGAGATCGGGGTTAAGAAGGAAACCGAACTCATCGTCTTGGCCGATAGGGCCAGATGGATTAGCCAACTGGTTAAAAGCCAGTACCCCCAAGCCAGGCTGAGATTGGATTGGTGGCAGCTGAAAAAACGGGTAGAGGAAACGGTCGATTGGCTCAAGCATCATGGGCTTGGCCGGAAAGATGCCACCAATTGGGGGCGGCAACTACCAGATTGGCTGTGGCCAGGGAAAGCCTTGGCCGCGCGGCAATCCGGCCCAAGTCTAGGCCAACAATTGGGCTTGTCCCGGCCGGTTAATAAAGCCCAGGCCAAATTGGGTCAAACCAGCTTGCCGTTGTTCTATCTGTACTTGAGAAACAACCTGGACTCAATGGTTGATTACCAGACATCGCGTCGAAAGGGGTATTTTATCGGTTCGGTCTGGGTTGAAAAGAGCATTGATTTATTGATCTGCCGCCGGCTGAAATTGAGAGGGCAAAACTAGAGTCGTACCGGAGCGGATCGGCTTCTCTGCTGGTGACAACTGATTCTCAACCACCACTGGAAGAGCAGCAGCAGAAGGCGTCTTGAAATTCTTCAACTCGTTCATACACGCCATTTCAGACGCTTACCTTGCTCCAGATCAGAGAACTTATCGGCGATCGAAGGAACCATAATCGAGGTCATTACACGGTCTGGGATGTATTATCAGGATATTATGTCTGGCTTGACGATAATCTGATCTGCACTGGGTTGAGGTTTAGTATCCATACGCAGGCCGACTTGCCAACCATACAGGTAGGTTCCGAGGATGATGCCGAAAATGGTAAAGATTGCTCCTAGCTTCCCCTCACCGAGCATAGCTAGTACAGTGCCCGGACAAGCTCCGGCTAGTCCCCAACCAAGACCAAACAACACGGCGCCGGGGATCAGACTGGGACGATAGGGTTTGCCCTTGAAGTCGATCGATTTCCCACCAACCAATGCTTTGAAGTTAGTCAACTTTAAAAGCCCTATGCCCAATAAACCGACAACAATCGCCACCGAAATCACCCACAGCAATTGCAAGTCTTGAAACAGGAATAGTTGAGCGTAAAAGTCGTAGGTTGTAGCTCCAGCCCGGCTCAACAGAAATCCAAACAGAATCCCGAGTGGTAGAAATAAGATCTTGTCTTTCATGGTTCCCCCTTATACCAACAGGTTGAACATCACCTGTACGGTGACAGTACCGCCGATGAAAAAGCCGGCCGAGGCAACCAGACTAGGCCAATTGAGCAGGGAAACCCCAGTGATGGTATGCCCGCTAGTGCATCCACCGGCCAATCTAGATCCGTAGCCGATTAAAACACCACCCAATGTTAGCAGTAAACCTCTCAGCCAAATTGGTTTGGGTATAACGGTGTTGTACATATCACCCAATGAGAAACTCAGGTTTAGACTTTCAGGTGAGGTGAAACTAGCCATAAGTCCCCCTAACGGTATGCCAATCAAAAACCACAGACGCCAGTTATTTGGTTGGCTGTAGCTGTCCCGGTGGAAAAATGGTAAGCGTGAGGTAAAACTGCATAAGTTGCCGTACCCGGTCGATACGCCTAACAGCTTACCTGTCAGCCAAACCTGAAAAATAGCATACAGACCGATGGCAATACCGCCAATCCAACCGTCCCAAACAATAACTTCTGTCACTTCATTCTCCTATAAGAGTTAAAAATTTACTATTCAACATCCACCACTACCAGGATAGAGCTTCCCGCTATTTGCCAAGCCGACCAAACTTCGCTCTCTTTTCTCCTTCAAGGTCGGCTGCATTCTCTCTTGAAACTCAGTCGACAATTATGGATGCTCGACCATATTTTCCCCGTTCCATTATACCTAATTCGAGCGCAATTGCTCTTATCTACCGTTTCTGTTAGTCTACGAGCAAATATTATTTTTTATGTTTTTCCCGCGCCACTTAACCTACATTATATTCAATTTTCGCCTTTTTGAGAAGGGGAAATACAAATCGTTTTTATCTGATCGATTTTTCAGTGAAACTGCTGCCAGCCGATGAAGGCGGGTCCGATCACCAGATAGCGGAAGCGTTAGACATAGGACGGTCAACAATAGAAAGAGTCCGTCGTAGGTTTGTGCCGTCTGGCGTGGAAGGAACGATAGTCAACCGTCGACCTCGAGGTAAATATGTGCGTAAATTAGATGGTCCAACCGAAACTGATTTGATCGCCTTGGTCTGTGGAGCTGGGCCCGAAGGATCTTGACCTTGCAATTGTTAGCCAACCAATTGGTCCAGATCGAAGGTTTGGAATTAAACAGCATTTCTCCTGAAGCCGTGCGTCAAACGTTAAAACAAACCAACTTCACTCTGCCTATGATCTAGACTATCGGCTGGTTTGTTTCGACGAAAGCAGCCGGCAACTGGTGGCGTAAAAACGTATTCCGATACCAGCGAAGCCGGGATAGCTAGAACGGTAGAATGATAAATCTCAGTCCAATGGGGTTGGAAATCTATTGTTGTTCTTTTAGCCTACTAGTTCGCGGAATCATGTCGAGGTAACTAAGCAGCGGAGACCGGTTGAATGGGCAGATTGCATGAAGGAGTTGATGGATCTAGACAACCCTAATGCCATTCGTATTGATGTGATTCCGGATACTCTCCACACTCATAATCCGGTCTTTTAATCTACCGTCTTTGAGCCGAGGCAAAAGCCAAACGTATCTGAGATAAACTGGAGTTCCACTACACAGCTAAAGATCGCCAAGATCGGGTTCAGCCTCCTGTCAGGACAGTGTCTGGATAGTGGTATTGGCGACAGAAGAAGCTCTGATCCAGGAAATTGGCTGCTGGCAAGAAAACGGCAATTTGACGGGTTTACTACCGACAATACTCGTATCAAACTCGAGAAACTATACCCCTCAATCAATGCTTGACGTGCCACTAGTTGACACCCTTTCTTAAACCGATAACCCATCTGGTTGAGGTGCTTGATGATCTTCTTGTAACCATTACCTTGTTGGAACAGATCGAAGGCCAGGCGCACTACACCGTCCAAGTCTCTTTGGGCTCCAGTACGAATTTATATTTGGTTTTAACGTTGCTAACTTCATCGGTAAGAAGGGTTTCTTTCTTGCAACCGTAGGGTGGCATACCCCGTTATTGATTCTGTCGTGGTACCGCGACAGGACAACAGTTGTGCGAAGCTATTCAAGACAAAAATATCGAAGCCTAATAGCCGGTTATTAGAACCCTGATCAGCACTTTGTACCGGAAGAGATGCAGAGGTAAAAAAGCAGAGACTGATACAGTTGAGGGTTATGATAGCTGGTCATTTCTTGGCGCGGTTAAGATGCCCAAAAAATGCGATAGCCAAAGCAAAACCTGTGCGGCAGTATTTCGTAGTACTACTAATGCTCAAATGGAATAACGATCTGGAGTCTATACCAATTTAACAATGTTTAACAATGCCGATCTGAAACGATGAATAGCAATACGGCCTTTACCTTAAGCGAAGTTAAGGCCGCGCAGGCTAAACTGAAAAATTACGTTGTGCAGACGCCGGTTCAACGCCTCTATAGCTCTATGGTCAATGAATTGTTGGGCGATCAGGCCGAGGTTCATCTCAAGTTAGAGCTGTTTCAGCGAACGGGCACTTTCAAAGCGCGTGGGGCTATCAACTCGGCACTTAATTGTACACCGGAGCAAATCCGGAATGGATTTACCGCTGTCAGTGCCGGCAACCATGCTGTTGCCACCGCCTTCGCAGCTCAAATGATGGGAACGACCGCTAAAGTAGTGATGATCGCAAATGCTAATCCGATGCGAGTGGCCAAGTGTCGTCAATACGGTGGCGAAATCGTGTTTGCCGATGATGTCCACACAGCTTTCGAGATCGTGAAGAATCTACAATCTGACGGTTATACTTTTCTTCATCCGTTCGAGGGGCACAATGTGTCCATTGGAACTGCAACTTTGGGACTTGAGTTTGTAGAACAGGTAGATGGTCTGGAGGCGGTTGTGGTGGCAATTGGTGGCGGCGGGTTAGCCTCTGGCGTATCGATGGCGGTTAAAACTCTCGCACCAAATTGCAAGGTCTATGGCGTAGAACCGGAAGGGGCTGATACTATGCGACGAAGCTTCAGTAGTGGACAGCCGGAAGCCTTGGACCGAGTCAACACCATTGCGGATAGCCTCGGTGCCCCCTACGCTTTACCTTACAGTTTCTCGCTCTGCCGAAAGTATCTGGATCAAATTGCTCTGGTCAGCGATATCGAGATGATTAAGGCAATGTCACTACTGTTGTCCGACTTGCAGTTAGTGATCGAACCTGCCGGTGCGACAGCCTTAGCCGCTGTCTTAAATCCGCTGAGAGAACAGCTTCAAAACAAAAAAATAGGGGTTATCGTCTGTGGATCAAATATTGATCTGGATACTTATCTAGACCATATGGCGCTTGTTCCTGACCCGTCCTTCGAGATTACACGATAGACGGATGGTGAACTTTAGCCTAGTTTTGGTGCTATCGGTCTCGGTTTTCTAATCTCAAAACCACTCCAGCCTGGAGGCCAGAGCTACGATGAAAACTAGAATAGACAAGGGTTTTAAAAATGGGTAATGCGCTTTTTTCCTCGGTCAGAGAACGCATCCAGGGCGAGATGGCGGAAGCGTTCATTCCAGGCTTCGCTGTCGGCGTGGCGCGGGAAGGCGACCTGCTCTGGGAGGAGGCGTTCGGATGGGCGGATCGTGAGCAGCGGATCGCAGCCGACGAACACACGATGTTTTCGCTGGCCTCCATTTCGAAGCCAATCACCGCTACTGGACTGATGAAACTCGTCGAGCAAGGAAAGATCGAGCTGGACCAACCGATCAATGAATACGTTTCCAAAGACAGCCAGCTCAAAGTCTGGATTGGCGAGCCGGATGAGGTGACGGTTCGGCGTGTAGCGAATCACACGTCCGGGCTGCCGCTACATTACCATTTCTTTCCTGAAGATGGGCCAACGAAGCCACAGATGGAGGAATCCATTCGACGCTACGGTAACGTGGTGTGCCCGGCTGGCGAGCAGTACCGGTATTCCAATATCGGTTACGGAATCCTCGACCACCTGATCGAACGCGTGTCGGGAATGGGCTACGCGGAGTTCATGCGACGGGAGGTCTTTCTGCCACTGGGAATGACCCGCGCTTCGGTGGATATCGCCCCCGGCCTCGAGGCGTATCAGGCCAAACGCTACACAAACGATGGTCTGCCGTTGCCGTTCTACGATTTCGATCATTCCGGTGCTTCAGCCGTTTTCTGCAGCGCACACGATCTTTTACGCTTTGGCATGTTTCATCTCAAGCAACGCCTACCAGATCAGAAGGCCGTTCTTTCTGATGAAAGTGTCGACGCTATGCAGGTTCCGACCGCCGAACAGGACCAAGGTAATCCGGCAGCCTCCAACCTGCGTTCGACCTCGAAGTACGGCATCGGCTGGGCCATCAATGACGATGAGCTCGGTTTGCGAATTAGCCATAGCGGTGGCATGGGCGGAGTCTCGACGAAACTGACGATGCTGCCCTGCGAGAGTATCGTTATTGTCACCCTTGCCAATACATCTCACCCACTAGCACACACACTCGACACCGATATTTTGTCCGTTCTAATTCCAGGATTCGGTGATAAGTTGGCCGAATTCAGAGCCAAGCAGGAAGACTCGAAGACGCATCTTCGAGCGACGACGGATGAACCCATTAACAGATTCGAGCCCGTTCCTGATTTGCTCGGCGACTGGACTGGGACCGTGCACACGTATCAAGGTGAGGTTCCGCTGCAAATCTCCTTCAAACCTTCAGGCGACATTCACGCCTGTCTGAGTGACCAAATGTGGACACTGGTCAACGACGCGAAGTTTGAGAATGATTGCCTGACTGGAAAAATGTTCGGCCACATTAGCACCGAAGACGCAAACCGTTACCGCCACCACCTGCATCTCGACCTGAAGCTAGGCGAAGGCGCTCTCAACGGCACGCTGCACGCCATGTCCCACGGCTGTAAACTCGGCTATGCGCTGGGGCATTGGTGTGAAGTGTGGAAGCAATAGACGATTCACCGTCCATCTGCTGCCGGCCGGCGATTGCTTCAAGGAGCGAAACTTACACCAACCTCATCCAACCCTCTTTGCGGGCCAATCAAAAATTGTCAGCTTAGCCACACGGCGTTCCGCCGGTTGGACGGCTAGTGGGCACGGAACGAGGTAAACAGTGAAGCAGCGAAGGATATTCACGATCCGCTTTATGCACAGGCTTTATACAGGCGGTGATACTGGTTACAGCCCTGTTGAGGCCGGAAATTACCGCCGTGGAAGCATTAAAAGCTGTCGTATTTATGCGGGGTGGTTGGCCCTATGCTGCTCCGGATGGCTTCTCACTCCATCAGTGCCACACGCCGTAGGTCGGCATCTGAAACACGATGCCGACGATACTCCAGATGCAACCGAGGGTATAGTCGCCCAAGATCAGGCCCAGGAAAAACGGAACAGCTTGGCGGTAGAGTTTAACCCCGCCAACCCGGAGAATTATGAACTTAGCCAACCAACTCAAGAAAACGGCAAACCACTCCCGACCCAGCCCCCCACCGGTGGTCAGGACATAGCCGCCTGGATGGAACGGCCACCATAAAAAGCGGATCTTCATTACCATTAGGAAGACGGTGAAACTGAATCCACCCCCGATGCCGATTAACTCTCCCACATTCGGCTCGCGCGGATGTACCAACCAGTTCTGAAGCCGATTAAAAAATTCCCAACCCATGGTTCGAATCCACCCCCGGGCCTTACTGTTGACCCCCAGATCATACATCATATGGATGTAAACCCAAAAGGTGAAAAAGATACCGAAGACAATGGTCAGAATAACACCGGTCAACACCTGACGGTAGCCGATGTTGGTGCGCTCAGCGATCCGCAAAGCCTCCAGTTCGCTGGGCATCGGGTTGGCCCGGAAACAGCGATTTAAAGGATAGAGATAGGTCAGGATAGTCAAATTGGGGATACCCAGGCGGCGGGTACCGAGCGTTGTCACCATGGTTCGACCCGGATCGACATAGATCAGAGTATGAACAGGCGGACCGATCTCGGCCCGAGAGCGCGTAATGGCAATTACCATTGGAAAGTAGATGGCGAAGAAGAGGCCGATGGCCCACAAGGTCATGCCCGCTTGCTGGCAGAAAAAGACCAGAAAGGTCAATCCAAGCATCCCCAGTGAGGCCGCGGTCCGATAGCGCATCGGCTCGTCGTCATCGGTCACCTGACTGGGCAGGCCAGCGATCCGACGAATTACCTGTAGATAAAACTTCCGCCCCATCCAGATCGGAATCATACCCAGCGCAACCCAGGCGCCAACCGACTGTTCAAAGGGATAGACGGTCTGCAACCCAACTGCTGCGCCCATAATCCGCAGCAGCCGTCCAAAGAGATAAAAAAACCAGCAGGAAAATGACAGATCCAGTGGGGTGAAGAACATCAATCCGATGACGAAAGGGTAAAAGGAGATACGAAAAGGTCCCATCGCTCGCCACGGGTTAGCCGAAAACTGAAAGAGGGTCTGGTTTTTGATGTTGAGATAGGGAACTGTAGGTGTAATGTAGTGGAGTCCGTTGATCAGATCGAGAACAGCTACGATGCCGAACCCGATCCACATCCACCGATTGGTGAAAAAGGCGACCGGATCGGTAGTCATAGCGATAGGCAACTGAACGATGGGATAGCTCAGTTTTTCGTTCTCGGTCCACTGCTTGCGGAGAAAAATGGTCAGGGACAACAAAACCAGCCATAAAGCGATGACAAACAGCGACCAGGCAACCACCGGTTGAATCCAGGGAATCAGGTTGGTCGGGGTATAGAGGTTGGATTCGCCTTGGAAAAATCCACGCAAGGCCTCTTTATCCTTGATGGCAATCCAGTCCGGCACGTGAGCCCCGAACAGTTGCTCCCATTCGTTTTCAGGTGAGGCATACCAGAAAGCGTGTTCAATGACGGGTAGCAGATAGCCCATCATGGTGTGTCCACTAATGGTTGTGACCATCACCACCATAGTATAGAGGGTTAACAGGTCAGCTTGACTAAGTGCCAACCGAGGGGAAAAACGTTTCAGCGGAAGGTTAATTAGAACCAGAACCAGGAGGGTAAAAACGGCATTGAAGAACAGCGAGGCAATAGTGAGTTGGGTTGAATGCCAGACCTCACTGCCCATCAAGGCCCAGTAGCTGTTAATAGCTACCAGCACCACACCTAAGAAAAGAATGTGGCCTTTGATTTGACGCGGATTATCGGTAAGCGGGCTATCCCCGGAGTGCATTCAGCTTTTCAAGCACTGCCTCGACATCGTAGACGCAACCACCCCAAGTACCACCGCTGAGACTCTGCAATACCGACCATAGCTGTGTGTCGTCGGGGAGGTCCGGATCGGGTGATAGATCTGCTCGTAGAGATCGTTGATTGAGTATTTCAGTCCCCTGGTCAACACCGATATTTTCGACACCGTGTCCGACCAGGTTGATACTGCCTTCCAGGTTATGTCGATCGATAACGATCTGGATCAGATCCCCATCGATCACCTTGCCAATCGGTCCACCGGCCAGTGCTTCCGGGCCAACATGACCGATACAGGCACCGGTCGAGACACCTGAAAAACGGGCATCGGTAACCAGGGGGATATCTTTGCCGTGGGGGAGATGTTTCAAAGCAGCGGTCAACTGATAAACCTCTTCCATGCCCGTTCCCATCGGCCCGCGGCAGATTAGCACCATCACTTCGCCCGGTTTAATAGCACGATCTTTTAAGGTCTTTATGGCATCTCGTTCCCGAATGAAAACACGAGCTTGACCTGTCAACCGATAAACCCCATCGGCATCGACTACACTGGGGTCAATGGCCGTACTCTTTATGACTGAACCGTCGGGGGCTAAGTTCCCCCGTGGAAAGGTGACAGTACTGGTAAGGCCACCGGCTTTAGCCGCCGCCGGCGACATGATCACCTGGTTTGGGTCTATTCCATCTTTCTCGAACAGCAGATCTCGCAGCTTCTGGCGACGTATTGATTTCTCCCACCAGTCCAGATTTTTACCCAGCGTTTCACCTGTAACCGTCAACTGGCTTTCATCCAGAAGTCCGATTTGTCGTAAGTGCAACATCACTTCGGGGACACCGCCAGCGAGGAACACCTGCACAGTTGGATGACCAGCGGGGCCATTGGGCAGGACATCCACGATACGAGGAACTTGGCGATTAATTTCGATCCAGTCTACCACTGATGGCCGATCGAGTTTAGCTGCATGTGCGATAGCAGGGATATGCAGAATCAAGTTAGTAGATCCACCAAAAGCGGCATGAACCACCATGGCATTGCGAATGGTCGCATTGGTCAAGATCTGTCGAGTGGTGATTTTCCGGTTATGCAATTCCATCATGGCTCTGGCAGATCGAACAGCCATGTCCAGCCATATCGCCTGACCAGAAGGGGCGAGGGCTGCATGGGGTAGGGTTAGCCCCAAGGCTTCGGCTACGACTTGCGAGGTCGCGGCCGTACCGAGAAATTGGCACCCACCACCAGGACTGGCACAGGCACGGCAACCGAGGGCTGCCGCTTCCTCTAATGAGATCTCGCCATGTGCAAACCTGGCACCGATAGACTGGATCTTACCGGCATCTTCGCCTGAAGTTGGTGGGAGCGTTACTCCTCCCGGCACAATCATAGTTGGTAAATCGTGCGTACCCGCCAGAGCGATCATCGCGGCAGGAAGTCCTTTGTCACAGGTGGCAATACCGATTACGCCACGCCGTGTTGGAAGGGAGCGGATCTGTCGCCGAAAGATAATCGCAGCATCATTTCGATAAGCTAAGCTGTCCATCATCCCTACGGTTCCTTGCGTTCGACCATCACAGGGATCGGAGCAATAGGCGGCAAAAGGGATCACACCTAACCGCTTTAACTCCTTTGCCGCTTGCTCGACCAGCAGACCGATCTCCCAGTGTCCAGTATGAAAGCCGAGTGCAATCGGCGAGCCGTCAGGTGCACGCAACCCGCCAATCGTGCTGACAATTAGAAATTGATCCCGATTCAGTTCGTCCGGATTCCAGCCCATGCCAGCGTTCTGGCTCATGGCAAACAGGTCTCCGCTCGGTGCATGACGAAGTTGGTCTTCGGTAAATGGTAATGACCCTTCTGGTCCTATGGCTGAAGTCTGTATGTCGTAAATCCGCTCGTCAGCGGAATCGACAATCGACTGGTATTGACTCATATTTCTATCCTTAATCCATCAAGTGGGTCTACCCGGCTTAATGCCATTTCTAAGTTACGTTTAGCCTCTTCATACTGTGGGGCAATTTCGACCGAGCGTCGAAAAGCTTCAACCGCCCCCTCAAAGTCGCCAATTTTAAAGCGAACAACCCCTAGGTTATTATAGGCGATGGCGTCTTCAGGATTGGTAAGGATTGCATTTTGAAAAGCATTGGCAGCGTCTTCGTACCGTTCTAGTTGAGCGTACATATTCCCCAGATTGCTATATATATCCGGATTACCGGGACTAAGCTCAATCCCTTTTTCTATAGCCGCTGCGGCTTCGACATATTGACCTGTCTGTTCATAGGCGAAGCTCAGATTCCAATAGGCCTCAGCATAATCCGACTTCAGTGCAACTGCCTTTTGACAAGCAGCAACCGATTCTTCCCATCGTTGCTGCTGGTAGTAAATAAAGCCCAGGTTATTCCAGGCGGTAGCATTATTCGGGTTGACCTCTAGCTCTTTCTGGAAGGCCTGAATTGCGCCCTCGATTTCGCCTTGTTGGCAAAGGTCAATTCCTTGCTGCATAAAATCTGACTGAGCGTTGTTAGTAATATTATCCAGGTTAAGGTCATCCAGGTCTATGGTAATTGTATCAGTGGACGAAGAATCGCCGCTCCTTATTGGATCATTTGTAAAGCCCCGGATGGTGGTGTCTTCGGCACTGCCAAGTTGATGGCCATCAACGCCTTGATGTAGAACATCTGACTGAGCATCGTTAGTAATATTATCCAGGTTAAGGTCATCCAGGTCTATAGTGATTGCATCTGTCGTCGGCGGTGCATCTCCGTCACTAGTAATTAGAATCAGGTCAGAGTTCAAATCAGTTGTCGCTGAATCTGATTCTCCCGACTCTGGTAAAAAAGACTCCGGCATCATGGCCTCTTGATCAACTTCAATGTAAACATCACTATCTTCGGGACGAAGGTGTTGCCGAATCAGATCCACTTGGGATTGATCCAACACATTCGAATGGCTTTTCACCTCTATACCTAAATTTTGAATTTTCTCTACAAAATCTTTGGCTGGGGTGTCGTATTCTTTAGCCAACTCATGAATTTTCATTAATTTATCTCTCCTGTGCCGGTTAGTGGCGATGATCGGGTGGGTTGAAGCGGTTATGGAATATCTGTAGGGAAACGGCCGAAGGGTGGGAAACCAAGGCCGTATTCTTAGGGCCTTTGAAGTCTAAATCAATTTTTTCGTAGTGTACCTGATGCCGTTGATAAAAAGTTTCGATGGCGGATAGTAACTCTTTCTGCCCGCGTCGCTGTTCGTCCCAGAAGTTGCAACACGGAATCATCAGCACCGGTCGAACCAATGCCGCTTCACCTAAGGTGCGTAAGGCACCATCTGGATGTAAACCGACCAGAAGATCATAGTAATCGGCGGTGTCGGATCGAAAGGTCTCAGCACGATGCTGGATGCCTTTCAGCACCGATTGTCGTGGGTCGATCAATTCACAGTCATAGTTCTTTCGGTTCAACATTCGCGTCAGAACCCCTTTCCCGCCAGCCACATCGGCAATATGTTTTATCCGTCGGCCAAAATGGTCAAGTACAAAATCAGCCACCACCTCAAATCGTCTGGCATCTCCACAAACAGGGTGTTGTTTTCGTCCCATTGATCTACCTGGTGATCAGTTGTCAGAATTGATAGCTCACTGACTGCTATCTTTGTGCATCATTAAGGCTTTATACGCCGTTAAGGCTCGCGAACTCACCTGAATTAGCCTCTGCTATTCGGAGTCATCGACTAAACTGGGGCTCAGCCATCGCTTGGCTTCATCGATCGAGACTCCTTTGCGTTGCGCGTAATCGGCAACCTGATCTGAACCGATTCGACCAACGCCAAAGTAGCAGCTATCGGGGTGAGAAAAATACCAACCACTGATAGAAGCAGCCGGGGTCATGGCGAAGTTTTCCGTCAATTCAACGCCGATCTGATCTTCAACCTGCAACAGATCGAACAAGATTCGTTTCTCCGTATGGTCGGGGCAAGCTGGATAGCCCGGAGCCGGACGGATACCGACATAGGCCTCTGCGATCAAATCGTCGTTGGTGAAGTCTTCAGGCGAAGCGTACCCCCAAAACTTCTGTCGTACCCGTTGATGCATCTGTTCAGCCAGCGCTTCAGCCAAACGATCAGCTAAGGCTTTGACCATAATACTCTGGTAGTCGTCGTGATCCTGTTCAAATCGCCGGGCCAGAGCCTCCACGCCGATTCCGGTGGTTACCGCGAAGGCGCCCAAATGGTCTCTGATACCGGTCTCCTTTGGTGCCACGAAATCTGCCAGGCAGAAATTATACCGTCCTGCGGCCTTACTCATCTGCTGTCGAAGATGATGAATAGTAAGCGGTGACGATGATGGATAGATCTCAATATCGTCACCAACTGAGTTGGCGGGAAAAATGCCGATCACCGCCCGCGCCGTCAGCAGGTCATCGGCCATGATCCGGTCCAGCAGATGGTTCGCATCGGCAAAAAGCTGTCCGGCTTCCGCGCCGACAACCGGGTCGTCCAGAATCTGCGGATATTTGCCTGTTAGCTCCCAGGTTTTGAAGAATGGACTCCAGTCGATATAGCCTACCAGTTGGCTTAGATCGTAAGCGTCAAAGATTTTGATCCCAGGCTGATTCGGTACAGGTGGCTTATAGATATCCCAATCGACAGGTAAACAATTGGCTCTAGCCGCTTCAAGAGAGATCAGACGCCGTTCCGACTGACGATGTTGCCAGGCGTCTTGAAGCCCTGCATACTCCTGACGAATTTGGGCTGTGAAAACTTGTTTTTCCTCCGAGTTCAACAGTTTACCGACCACACCAACACTACGAGAGGCATCCAGAACATGAACGGTTGAACAGCTATAATGCGACGCAATTTTAACAGCTGTATGGGTTTTGGAGGTGGTGGCGCCACCGATCAAGAGAGGAACCTCCATTCCTTCCCGTTCCATCTCTTGTGCCACATGTACCATCTCGTCCAACGAGGGTGTAATCAATCCGCTCAAACCGATTAGATCGACCTGCTCTCGACGTGCGGTTTCCAGAATTCTGGTCGCTGTTACCATCACTCCCAGGTCGATGACGTCGTAGTTGTTGCAACCTAGAACGACACTGACAATGTTCTTGCCTATGTCGTGGACGTCGCCTTTGACAGTGGCCAATAATAACCTACCCCTGGATTGAGACCCAGCACCTTTGCCGGCTTCGATAAAGGGGGTTAAGTAGGCGACCGATTTTTTCATCACCCGAGCACTTTTAACCACCTGGGGCAAGAACATTTTCCCCTCCCCAAATAGATCACCAACGGTATTCATCCCATCCATCAGAGGGCCTTCGATCACCTCGATCGGTTGACGGTACTGCTGGCGAACCTCTTCTGTATCCTCCTCGATGAAGTCGATGATACCCTCAATCAGGGCATGTTTCAAGCGCTGTGCGGCCGCTTGCTTTCGCCAGACCAGATCTTTCTGTTTTTTCCGTTTGCGGCTTTTGAAGCCTTCCGCCAGTTCGACTAGTCGGTCTGTGGCATCGGCGCTTCGGTTAAACAGCACATCTTCGACCGCTGTCTTCAAGTTAGCCGGGATTTCGTCGTAGATCTGCAACTGTCCCGCGTTGACAATGCCCATGTCCATTCCTGCTCGAATCGCGTGATAGAGGAAAGCCGAGTGCATGGCCTCCCGAACGGCATTATTCCCACGGAAAGAAAAAGAGATATTGCTGACCCCACCGCTGACAAGTGCGTGCGGTAGTTTCTCTTTGATCTGCCGACAGGCATCGATAAAAGCTACTGCATAGTCGTTGTGTTCTTGAATACCGGTGGCCACAGTCAAAATGTTGGGATCGAAGATGATGTCCTGTGGTAAGAACCCGACCTCCCGGGTCAAAATCCGGTAGGCACGCTTACAGATCTCGACCTTTCGATCCACAGTGACCGCTTGTCCCTCTTCGTCAAAGGCCATCACCACCACTGCGGCTCCGTACTGCCGAATCCGCCGGGCCTTATCGACGAAATCGATCTCCCCCTCTTTCAAGCTGATCGAGTTAACAATCCCTTTTCCCTGGATGCACTTCAGCCCGGCCTCGATTACCTCCCAGTTGGATGAGTCGATCATCACTGGCACTCGACTGATTTGTGGATCTGACGCCAACAGCATCAAAAATTCAGTCATAGCGTTTTTGCAGTCCAGCAATCCTTCGTCCATATTGACATCGATTATCTGAGCCCCGTTTTCGACCTGATCCCTGGCTACCTCCAGGGCCTCCTCGTAGTCCTGATTTTTGATCAGGCGAGCAAACCTGGCTGATCCGGCCACATTGGTTCGTTCACCGACATTGACGAAATTGGTGTCAGAACGGACGATCAGTGGTTCCAATCCGCTGAAGTTGGGCAGAAAGTCCGTTGATGGGATTGGTCGTGGCGGGAGATCGGCCACCGTTTCAGCGATGGCCCGAATGTGTTCCGGGGTTGTACCACAACAGCCACCGACCAGATTCAAAAGTCCATTTCGCCCAAACTCGTCCAAAATTCCAGCTGTTACATCGGGGGTTTCGTCGTACTGACCAAAAGTGTTAGGTAGGCCGGCGTTGGGATAACAGCTAATGGGTACATCAGCCACTTTGGCCAACTCTCGGATGTAAGGGCGAAGTTGGGTAGCACCAAACGAGCAATTCAACCCCACACTGAATAGATCTGCGTGCTGGATCGAGTACCAAAACGATTCCACCGTTTGTCCCGACAGGTTACGACCGCTAGCGTCTATCACAGTTCCTGAAACCATGATTGGCACAGAACGATCAGCCGATTTCATAGCTTCGCTAATACCGAACAGAGCCGCTTTACAATTTAGCGTATCAAAAACGGTTTCGATTAACAGCAGATCAACCCCGCCGTCGATCAGGGCCAGTGTCTGGCTGGCATAGGCCTCCGCTAATTGATCGAAGGTGATATTCCGATAACCCGGCCGCATCACATCGGGTGAGATCGAGCAGGTTCGATTGGTCGGTCCCATGGCACCGGCCACAAAACGAGGACGGGAGGCGTCTTCAGTCGTCACCTCATCAGCCGCCTGTCGAGCCAGCTGTGCTGAAGTACAGTTTAGTTCGTAGACCAGATCTTGGAGTTGATAGTCGGCTTGCGAGATAGTAGTGCTGTTAAAGGTGTTGGTTTCGATGATATCCGCACCGGCTATTAGGTAGGATCGGTGGATGGTCAGGATCAGGTCCGGTCGGGTCAAAGACAGCAAATCGTTGTTGCCTTGTAGGTCTACCGGATGTTCAGCAAACCGTCGGCCTCTGAAATCGTGTTCCTGCAACTGATAAGATTGGATCGCGGTGCCCATCGCCCCATCCAGCACCATAATCCGCTCCGCCAGTAGATCCGGTAGACGGGAGGCAGTATTAGGCTCGACCTGTAAATCTACCATTCTCTGTTAACTAACTTCCGTTAATCGGCCTTCCTCGGCCTCGATCAGGTCGAACCAGGTCTTAATCTCTGGATGGTTGGGAGCCAACTGCTGCCTCAAATTATCGAAGTAGGCCTGGGTTTCGGCGTCTTCTGGTGCCAGAGCGGCAACCCTACGATTAAAGGCTGCAATATCGTTGGTGTTTGAAGTGGCTTGAGCTGAAACTATTCGGGCCGCGATTTCGTCATCGCCAGTGACTTCGGAGACAATCCGCAACAGTTGGCTGGCTGAAATCTGAAGAAACGAAAACAGTATTTTATCCAGCGGGCAGTCGTAAAGATATTCACCCAAATCGCCATCCAATTTAGCCCGGGCTTTGTCGACTGTCCGTCCCAGCATGTAGAGGTTGCTGAGCTTGGCATACGGACTGCGGGGATAAGTCTTGGTCAGATCCATAATTGAGAAACCGGCCTTTCTTCTGGTCAAATTCGCCAAAAGAGAATTCAAAGAGGTAGATTATATCATCTTTTAGCAGGCTTGGCAGTAGTGCTGGATTGAAAAGTGGGGAGGTCGCCTCGCTAACAAGTTGGCGGGACTGCTTATTCGTTCAGGTCTAGCAGAGAGGCAGGCTTAGCACCAGCGATTCGGTAGGCACGGGCGATTTTCTGCCGATTTTGTGCCTGTCCGATCTGATTCCGAGCTTGGACATGATTTTCTCTAATTTTTTGATGGATCTGCACATCCATTTGCATTATCTGGTGGATTTTCTGCTCGATCTGATCTAGTAGGGATTTGAGTTGAGAGGAAATTCGGCTAGCTTGTCGGATTCGGTCATCATCGACAGGAGAACTGCCGATTTCATCGTCCAGCCGTCGGATACGGTGGAAAACGGTATCTCGTCGTTTGAGCAGTTGTAACACCAGGTCGCCGTCATCGGTTTCCAAACTCTCCAGCAACTGATGTGTAATTGTCAAGCAAGACTGACAAAAGTCCAGTTTCTGGCCAAACTGCCTGTACAAGGTTGAGAGAGGTTCGTTTGCTCTCTGAGGATTCACGCCTTAATGGTTCCTATTTGAGAGCGCAGATTGGAGGGGCGACCCGTTTGGGTGTCGGGCTGCTGCGACCGATTTTCCTGCACCGCTTGTCCCCAGGCTTGTCTTAAACCGGTGACATGCTGAATCACATCGTTGATCGGTTCAGATTTTTTTTCTGTCACCGCTTGACTAATCTGCCATAAAAAGTAGTCATACAGACTCTGAAGGCTCTCTGTAATCTCTTGGTTCGCATCCGGATTCAAAGCCCCGACCAGTTCCAGAATAATCTCTCTCGATTTGAAGATCTGGTCTGAAAACTCTTGTCGATCCGCAGTTCCATTATCCAATTGTAACTGGGCTTTTTTGAGGGAAACAATCAGCGCATCATACAGCATCAGCAATAGGTTGCCTTTATCCGCTGTTTGCACCTGCATCTGTTGATATTTATCGTAGGTAAGTTGTCTTCTCATCAAAATCTCCTTTATAGACGTCTCACATTACTTTCTAGTCGTCTTTTTTGCCACTCAGGCTAGCCAGTTGGCTCTCCAGAAAAGCTGTTTGCGCCTGGATCTCGGCCATCGCTTTTTCCATGGCTAAGAACTGGCTTTTATATCGGTCTTCGACCTGAATCAATCGTCGTTCGATCTTATCGACCTGATCCTGTGTTTGGTCGAACTGGGACTGAAAGCCGTCCAATCGTCTCTGAAATTGTCCGTCAATAGAGTCGACAAAACTGTCCAGCAACCGATTTAGACGTTCAGCAATACCCTGTGTCAGAGTGATAGTACCACGAGCCGTATTTCCTGCCACCTCGGTCTCTGTCAGTTTAACTCGTAAACGGAGTCCTTCAGTATCCCCGGCATCGACATCGCCTGTCAGGTACTGACCACTGCCGGTTGCCGGTTGCCCATTGATGGTACCCTCAACATTCTGACCAGCCGCTGAGGCATGTGTTCCAATACCAGTGCGATCTTCGGCAGTAACAGTTACACCGAAACCGTAACTGTCCCCATACTCATCGTGTTCCAATTGTAACTTTCCATCGACTTCACTGGCGGTGACCCGGATCCGATTTCGACCCAGAACAGTGGAGCCAAAGGTGCCGACATCAACATCACCGTAGATACTGATCGACAAATTACTATCGCCTGTCGTGTTATCGGTGACCACAATTTTGCCTGTACCATCCAGAGCGGCCGTAATCTCACCACTGAATTCGCTCTCCAGGGTATTCAGAAAATCCTGAACGGTTGAGTTTGCATCAATGGTATAGGTGCTCGAACTGACGCTAGCACCGTAGTGGCGTGTGCCAGAAAAAGTAATTGTGTCGGCGGTACTATAACCTAACTCGGTGAACTTACTATTGATGGTTGCAGTTACTCCTACTCCCAGCGAATTCTGCGATGTTCTGACTTCTGCCACACTGGTCGATAGTTCCGTATTGATTTTCTGGATTACCTCCTCCAGCGAATCACCAGCAGTTAGACTAATAAAAGCATCGGCATTGCTGGAAAAGTCGGTAACAGTTAGTGTGTCGTCATCGGCTAACGGACCACTAAAGGCAGAACCGGCCGTTACAATCACCTTAGTAGCGGCCTGCGTAATATCAACCGTATAAGTGCCCGATTCGGTCTGGTCGGTAAAGCCAACATAGTCGATGGCTTCATCGGTGGCAGTTCCTTCACCCTGCAGCAGGTGTTCTACATCTAGTAAACTGCCGCTAATAGCGGATTGAAGGATGCTATTATCGAGAGAGATAACCCCTGTTCGATCGGTTGAAATCCCCAGGCTAAGTAAGTTTTTGTAATCCCCTGTCAGGTTGGACAGCGAGGTGCCAATCAAGCGTTGGATCTGGGTTTGCACCGATCTGACTGTAGAATCGCCGAACAATAGTCCGGTTATACCTGTACTGGCATCAAAGGCAAACTGCTCTTTGACGAAGTCGACGATTCCGTTGTAGGTTTCGACAAACTCGCTTACGCTACTCTGAATCTGACCAGTATCCCGCTCTACTCGCAACGAAATCGGTGGATCGCCTGTTACCGCATTGGTATTTAGCAGGTCTAAAGTTACTCCCTGAATCACATTGGAGATGGTGTTGGTGTTGTGGGTGACATTAATATTGTTGATCTTCAGTTGCGCGTCTTTTCCTTGTTGTAGAATGCGGTCGTGCCCTTTAGTCGTAATCTCAAAATCACCGAATAGATTAGTATTTGTTGCCCCAAAGGCGCTTTCGTCCAGATCGACCGACAGCAGACTTTCGCCTGCGGCATCGTCGGTGATGACAATTTGACCATTTTCGACCGATAGGCCGACGTTATCTGAACCGAATATAGTTTCGATTTGATCTAGAAGTGCTTGAACGGTATCCCCGTCTTGGTAGGTATAGGTGCCGCTGATCGACTGACCGTTTCGGCTGCGGCCGCTAATGGTGATGGTTTTGTCGGCAGTGATACCGCCGTCGATTTCGCTGAAATACGTACTGGCTGTTATATTGCTACTCTCAGTGGTTTGAACCGTTTGCCCAGCGGTCATTTTTTGGGTTACGCTGGATTGATTCCCACTTGCATCGGTGATGCCTAACTGCTGTAGTAGACTCCCTGATGAGGAGTCGGAGAGATCAATTCCAGCCACTCCTGTTTGGTCGGCAGCTAAAATCAGACGATGGTCTTCTTCCGAGACGGAGATAATCGAAGCGGAGACTTCGGCATCAATACTATTGATCTTATTCCGAATATCAGCCAGCGAATCACTGGAAGCAATGGTAATGGTCTGCTCATTGATAATCAGGTCACCCGTATAGTTCAGGGTATTGGTTTTATCAGTAAAAATACCGGACGAGAATTGATCCGTTTCAGCTCTCTGGATTACCTCGATGCTGTAGTTGCCTTCAGCCGCCTGGCTGGAGATGGAGTGAGAGATAGTCTTGTTTTCGCTGACCGTGGCCTGGAACTGCTGGA
>JASMLX010000098.1 GCA_030748495.1 Candidatus Poribacteria bacterium
GTTTAGCCATCAAAAGTTCCTTTTTAGATCCAACTAAAACTAGACCTAATTCCTTTAGATACGCAAGTTTAAATTGTCTTTAGTTTTGAAATAGCTTCTACTTTCGGATAACCGGGGGAACAGATATTCAGCATCATTTTTTCGTGACGTAGAATCCCGTGTTAGTATTAGCAGTCATAAAAAATTACTTCTGCTCCTGTTGTGACCGCCTATGTGGCTGAGAGGCAAACGTATTTCCTATCCAGCCGATAGGAGGTAGCAATAGATAATTTACCTCTCGACCCTTTAAAACCACCATTCGCCAATTAATCGTCGCAATAGCTGAGGACATCAATCTATGAGTTCAGGTGAAGCGACTGGACAGGTAGAAATGATTGCACATAGCAACAAATTTGTGCCACAGGACAGAGGGAAGCATAACTGCGTCCGGAGGAGGGGCAGCGAGGACTACCCGGTACCACTGTGAAATTGCTGCGATCTGTGTTGGATATAGCTAAATCATTATATACTAAAAACAGAATGAAACCGAAACTTTGTGGGAGGCTAAATTGAGGTGAAATCATCGCACTAAACCGAGCTAAGGGGTAGAGAAATGATTCGTCCAGATCTCAAAGTGAGCTCAAGATGAGAAGATCTGCGACCTTTCTCACTAAAAACACCGCATCCCCCAAGCCGGGAACGGTTTCAAGCAATGTATATAATAGACCGCGGACAAGAAATGCCAGTCAGTAGGCCAAAAGATCCAGCGACGTCAACAAACGATATTGTATTGGGTGCCCCAATACAACGCCTCCGCTGAAAGCGAAGTTAAGTTGGTTTATTATGAAACGTGTTGAAGGTGTACAGAAGCTAGAACCAGTTTGTTAAAATCCATTGAGATATTCTATGATCGGTTTAGAAAACATCCAACTCTGAGTTACAAATTACCAGAATAAAGAACTAAGTATGAACAATTAACTTTCGAACAATCAGCATAACTTCTCTACGTGTCCGTTTTTTGTTGCAGGATCAGTGTCTCTGTTTGCCTGTGGGGCAAGCCCTCGTGCCCGTGTTAACCCACCGGGATCATGGATAGTTTGATAACGAGTAATTCTATTCCATCTTGTCAACGCTTTTACTGATCGTTCCCATCTACTAAGAAAACTAGAACAGAAGCAGTTGGGCTAAACCGAAATTAGGACAGAATGCCCAACACATCGATAGCAGTGGGAACAAAAGGAACCAATAGCAACAGCCGGATCCACATTGATATATTTGAACAACAAGGGGATGATGGTACCAACTGTAGCCGCAACTACCATATTAGCACAAGTTGCCACTCCAACGACCGTCGGAAGTCGTCAAGAAGCTTCCTCGGTCGAAAAGTCCCAAAATGGGAGTCGAGCGAAAAGAGATAGCATCAATCCATATGTCAACCCGATAGAGGTGCCATTTACTAACTCACGCCAAAGTACCTGCCAGGTTTCTTTGAGATTAATTCCGCCAGTTGCTAGTCCTCGAACTACAATAGTCGAAGATTGGGTGCCGATATTACCGCCCATCCCCATGATAATTGGAATGAAAGCAGCTAAGGCAGCTGCACGTTTGAGTTGAGTTTCAAAGTTACCGATAATGTAGGCGGCCAGGATCCCACCAATGAAACTAGCAAATAGCCACGGCAATCTAGCGCGTGTATTTTTCAGGAGTGACCGTGAAGTCAGATCTATCTCTCCGGCTCCGCTCATTTTGAACATGTCCTCCGTATTCTCCTCACGGATCACATCGATCACATCATCCACCGTAACAATACCGACCAAACGACGGAGTTGATCGACGACCGGCACAGCCATGATATTATATCAACTGACAACCTGCGCTACCTCCTCTTGCGGGGCGTTGATATGAACAGTATAGGTTTGGGCTGATATCAACTCTCTCAAGGGCGTAGTAGGGGCAGTTGTCACTATTTGGCGCGTGAAATGACCCCTTTCAGCCCGTTTTGCTCGTCAATGACGTAGACATAAAAGACCATCTCGACGTCGGCTAGTTGACGAATTTCCGCAGTTGCGGCGGCGGCAGTTGTATTTTCGGGCAGAGAAAAAAATGGGTTGTCATGATGTGACTCGCTGTTTTTTTCTGGCACTGCATCACATGCTCTGCCCCATCGACATCTTGGATCAGTGCCAGGATTTTTTTCTGCTGGCCGAAGGGTAAACTACCCATAATTTCGTTCACGTCGCCTGTAGGCAGTGGGCGAAAATCTCCATCATCTTTTCTTGATCCACTACCTCCAGCAAAAAATAGCGACGGTCTTCGCCGGACAGTTCGCTCAAGACTGGTCCCATTAATCTAGCCTCAATGAGCAGGTTAAAAAATGGACCTTTTCTTCCTGACACAGGTGCAGGACAATGCGAGCTAGATCTGCAGTATGGGTTTTAGCGATGATATTTTTTAGATTGGGAATCGCATTTCGCTTTAGCAACTTGATGACCATGGCGGCAAGAAATTCGTCACGGTCGGGAGTTGCAATCATGAGTTCATTGGTTCAATCGATCGAGGTGTGTTTACCTTTAGATTTAAGGGAGAGTTTTAGCTTGTTGCCGTAGGTAGTGATCGACCAACACCAATGCCATCATAGCTTCAACGATCGGAATGGCTCGAGGCAAGACGCAGGGATCGTGTCGTCCACGAGCGGAGAGAGTAACCGGATTACCAAATACATCGATAGTCTCTTGATCTCTGCGAATGGTGGCTGTCGGTTTGAAAGCCACTTGCAAAACAATGTTTTCGCCGTTAGAGATACCACCTTGAGTCCCACCAGAATGGTTAGTACGTGTGCGGATATTTCCCTGGTCGTTATAAAATGGGTCGTTATGTTCGATCCCTGTCATCGAAACACTATCGAAGCCAGAGCCAATAGTGAACCCCATAGTAGCAGGTAAGGACATCATCGCTTTGGCTAAATCGGCTTTTAGTTTGTCAAACACGGGTTCACCCAAACCGACAGGAACACCGCGGGCAACGGCACCAACGATTCCGCCTAAAGAGTCACCATCATGGCGTGCCTGGTCGATACGTAAAACCATCTCCTCTGAGGCTTTGGTATCAGGACAACGAACCAAACTAGCCTCTACCTGTTCTTGTGTCACTGAGCCGGTATCGACCTCGGTTTTGATAGCGTGGATTTGCTGGACGTAGGCCACAATTTCCAGATTGCGCTGCTGGTGTAGTATTTGTTTGGCAATTGCTCCAGCAGCCACGCGACCAACAGTCTCTCTGGCACTTGATCTGCCGCCACCTTGCCAGTTGCGAATCCCGAATTTTTGCTGGTAGGTGTAATCAGCGTGAGAGGGGCGGTATGTATCCTTTAGATGCTCGTAGGATGAGGGACGAGCGTCCTTATTCCAAACCAACATCGAAATTGGGGTTCCTAAAGTTTGCCCTTCAAAGACTCCAGATAAGATCTCTACTTGATCAGACTCCTGACGAGGCGTAGTCAGGTGACTTTGCCCTGGTCGGCGACGATCCAGATCGGCTTGAATGGCAGATACATCTAGAACTAACTGCGAAGGACATCCATCCACTACCACGCCGACTGCCCCGCCGTGCGACTCCCCCCAAGTGGTAATCCTAAAAAGATGACCAAAGATATTTCCCATTGATTCCTGACCAATTTTCCTTTATATCAGCAACTCGTTTGAACGGCCTAAATATAGCATATCCAGCATCGGGTAGCAACGCCTATTCAGAGGGCTGACTAGGCCAGCAAATGCACACAACACCTGAACAGGGCAAGGTTGCAATCAACTTTGACAATGTGCTATCATTGGCTACTTTGATGGGTATGGGGTTGAAGTGGCAACATCCATTCAGCAGAACATAGAAGCCGTTCAGATGAAGATCGCTAAAGCGACTGAACGAAGTGGTCGTTCTCTAGATCAGATTCGAATGGTTGCGGTTTCAAAAAACCAACCGGTTTCTATGATTCAAGAAGCGATTCAAGCTGGCATTACCGATCTCGGTGAAAATAGAGTTCAAGAAGCGACCCTTAAACATCAACAAATCGAAGCCGCCGTCGATTGGCATTTGGTTGGACATTTGCAAACCAACAAGGTTCGGCCCGCTTTAGAGATCTTTGACCTGATTCACTCGGTGGACCGACTTCGACTCTTAGATCGAATCCAAAAACAGGCCGAAAAAACCAGTCGACAAGTTGAAGTCCTGATCCAAATAAATGCCCCGGCTGATGAGAGTAAATTTGGCCTCGATCCCGAATACGTTCTCAACTTCTTCGAGAGTGCGGCGAACCTGGATCGAGTGCAGATTAGTGGGTTAATGACGATTGGTAAGTTCTCGCCAGACCCGGAAGAATCGCGCCCGTTCTTTGCCCAACTACGGCATCTAATGGATCTTGCCGAAACTCAGCATTTCCCTAACTTTAGACCTAAATACTTGTCGATGGGCATGAGCAACGATTTCGAAGTAGCAATTGAAGAGGGGGCAAATTTAGTGCGGATAGGTACAGCTATTTTCGGTGCGCGGCAAGAGGCCTAGCCTGTAATTTGTAATGACGAACGAAAATGCACGCAGCACTCAGCGTCGGTACCAAATTGGTTTTATCGGCGTCGGTAATATGGGAGCAGCAATTCTGCGTGGCGTCTGCCAACAGTTATTCCCGCCAGAGCAGATTGCCATTACCGATGTTTATCGGCCAAAGATAGATCAACTATGTCAGGAACTGGGGGTTCAGTCTACCAGCGATATCCGGTCGCTGGTTCAAGAGAGTCGGACGGTTTTGTGTGCAGTGAAACCGAATAATATCCCTGACATCTTACCAGAAATTTCGGTGGTAATCCAGCCGGACCAACTATTGGTCTCAATTGCAGCCGGGCTTTCAACCCGGATTCTTGAATCTTATTTGGCAGAGAAAATCCCAGTTGTCCGTGTGATGCCTAACCTACCAGCCTCAGTTGGTCAAGGAGTGGCTGCCCTATCGGTGGGTCAGGCTGCTACTCATTGCCATTTGGAAACTGCAGAAGCGATTTTTAATGCTGTCGGCACTTCAATTGTCGTAGACGAAAAGCAGATGGATGCGGTGACGGGCCTGAGTGGTAGTGGACCAGCATTTGTCTTTTTATTCGTCGAGGCCTTGACAGATGCGGGTGTTCACGTAGGGCTAGCCCGGCCTGATGCTCATCAACTAGCCGTGCAGACGGTTTTGGGGGCGAGTCAGATGTTAGCGCAATCTGACATTCATCCCGCCGTCTTAAAAGGACAGGTCACGACGCCTGCCGGGACTACCGCAACTGGACTTTTTGAACTGGAACAGGGGCGATTCCGATCGCTGATTGTGTCAGCTATCACTGCGGCCACGCAAAGGTCAGCTGAGTTGGCAGATTCAGTCGCCTTAGACCTACCTAAACTCGATAAATAGCCGGAATAGATCTATATGAGTCGTTGATATGGTCGAGCAGATGATCGCCATCATTCTAAGGAGAATTCTTCAGATTTTCCAACTTGCCCTCTTCGTTAACATTATCCTGTCTTGGTTTGTTCACAGCACACCGAACATGACAGTACGCCAGATTTACTGGTGGACGGGCCAGCTAGTTAACCCGGTTTTAGATCCAATCCGACGCATACTCAGACCTTATCAAGGTGGAATGCCAATCGATTTTTCGCCCTTGATTCTATTGATTCTACTGGACTTACTATCCAGAATCCTATTAGGGTAGGGCTGATAGAACAGGGATGATGACAATGCCAACTGAAATCCTCAAGCAATGGCAGGAATTAGAGCTCTATCAGCGACTTCGCGAATCTACTGCGTTGGCTAACGAGTGTGTTCAGCCAACAGTTGATGAGCAAATTCAAGACGGCGGTAATCTCTCTTTTCATATCCATGAAGTCCCACATCCTGTTAACACCACCCCGTTGACCTCTTTTGTTCCTCGGATATACCAAGATATTTTTCTGAAATATCAGCTTCAGAAAGGTCGTGATGTAGGTTTCACCCCGCAGTGGCAGCAATTCTCACCCTCCGTTGAGGCAGAATCGGCTTCACCGTTGGCAGTCGGAGATACCAACCCGAACGGATGTGCGCAGGAACGATCGCCTCTATTGGAATATCGTGAGGCTCGCCAACCTACTTTCCAGCATATTGTCAGGATTCGCCAACAAGAGTTGAGGAGGTTAGGGATATTTGCCAATTGGAAAAAAGGACGGGCTGTGACCAGTCGGCGTGATCACGCCAAAATGGTGACCAATTTCAACCGATTGGTAAAAGGCGGTTATATCTCTCAAAGTCAAGCGTTTCATTGCTGGTGCTGCCGGTGTCATACGGCTCTCTACGAAGAAGATGTCTCCGCAGGTAAGGCTGAGACGTTAGCCGGCTTGATCAAGTTTCCCGTTTATCACGGACTGGAGCAGTTCGGTGTACAGGTAAATCTAGCCGTCTGGATCAGTGAGTTGTGGCAACTTGTCGGATGCGTCGCCATTCGTCTTGACCCAACCGAAAAATATGTTTGCTGGCAACAAGAGGACAACGGTCTCATCGTACCTCAATCTGTGCTGACTTCAAAAAGGAAAGCACGGTTGTCAGTTCACTCCAAAGTAGGGATTGAGTCGAGGTCAGACACTTCGGCCGATATCCTTTGGTTGGACATACCGGAATCAGACTTGGCCCCAGTGGCCATAGAGGAGATGTTAGCCGCTCACTGGGCCCATCCCTATTTGGACATTGAGGTCAAGGTAATTGCAGTGGGGCAGCAGCATACAGCCCATCCGGCTAAAATCCGGGGGCTGGTACCGGGCCATATACAACAAGATTATCAACTGGCACAGCGAGAAAGTTTACCCACGCCGTGTGTTCTAGACGAAGATGGTCGATTGGCCAAAAACATAGATTTCCTGGAACAATTGACGATCGCAGAAGCGAATCTACAGATTTTAGCTGAATTAAACCGCCTAGATGCTAATCTAACCGTACAAAGGCACCAAGCACCACAGAGCTGTTGCCGAACCTGTGGTCAGGTAGCGACCTATCGTCCAATGCAAGAGTGGATCTTCTCGCCAACCAAGAAAGACCTCGATCGGGTCTCAGATTTGCTAAGTCCAACCGATGACACTGCATCATCACAACTGCTGAAATCAGAATCGATACCAATTTCGACACACCGTCAAAATTGCGTTCCACTACCGGTTTTTCGATGTCAGCAGTGCGGAACATCTCTCTGTACAACAGAGATCTTAAAAGCCGTACGCGACTTAGTTTCACGGCGTGGAACTGATATATGGTTTGCCTTAGAGGCGGAGGAGATAATACCCGCTAATACGACTTGTACCCATTGTCGTGGCAACCAGTTTCAAACAGAGTCACTTTTCTTTGACGGTCGGTTTGCCATGTTGTTGTTCCAACTTACACAACTGGATAATCTGCCCAAAAGCCCCGATTTACAGCATGTTTACTTTTCCGGGCAGGGATTTTCGTCAACGAAACCTACTGGCTGGTCGGAGCAGACTTTATTTCATGGCTGGCTTCGACAGTTCTCTTTAATTGGATTATCTATTCAGAATCGCTTACCTTTAGAAGAAGTCTTGTTTTTGGGGACTGACCTTCCAACTTTACGGCAGGAAAATTTCTGCACAGAACTTTTGGATCGGTATCCGCCGGATCTGTTGCGGATTTCCCTATTGAAAACGACAACAGAGGGTACACTGGATTCTTCGATTCAGCGAGCCCAGGTTATCTATGAAACAATCAACCGTTTTCTATCCAACCAGCAGAAGCTGATCAGTAGACAGACCCATGCGATTCTTGGACAAGTTGATCAATCAAATCAAATAGAAGAGAATTTACCGGATAAGTTCCCTCGTTGCCCCGATCGTGGGGAGAAGAAACTAGGTCGGCGACTCGAGGAGATAGATCAAGCCTACGAGATGAACGATTTCCGGCTAGTCCTGCAACTGATCTTCGACTTAACCACGGCTACAGATGCGAGTACAACTGTCGCTCTTATCCTACCGATGGTCGCCTTTCTTCAACGGCTTGCGCCGATCATGCCGTTCTCATCCGAACAAACTTACACTATTCTGAAAGGGTCAATTGGTGCTGTACACCATACTTTGACCGCAGACAGCATTTTTCTTACCGACTGGATTGACTATGATGCAGAGACCGGTAGAGACGTTGCAGGTAACACCTCTACTTAAAAATCTACCTCCGCTGCTACTGGTAGCAGTATTAATCTTTATTTTGGATCAATTTACCAAATGGTTGATTGTGCAAAAACTGAAAACTAGTGATTATATACCGGTGATTGACGGCTTTTTCAACATTCATCATGTCCGAAATCGGGGGGCGGCCTTTGGAATTTTACAAGGGCAGAAGATGTTATTGGTTGTAGTTACCATTGCTGCTTTGGGCTTGATCGGTTACTATTATTTTCATTACCGGCAAAGTCTCTGGATGCGGATAGGACTCGGCTTTCTACTCGGTGGCGCACTTGGCAATCTAATCGACCGTATCCGGATGGGAGAGGTAGTCGATTTTTTACAATTCGGCTTGCTTCCCAACTATGCCTGGCCAACGTTCAACGTAGCTGATATTAGCGTTTGTGTTGGAACCGGGATGATCTTTATTTTATTTTACTTAGAGCGGAATGAGACGCAACAACCGGACGAACCAAACTCAGTATAAACTTGAGAGACCTGCCGAAAACTGGTGGGCCACCGGCCTCCAATTGTGGATCTTGGGAGTTTTACTGTTGTTCCAGGTTGTGGCTTCAGGACAGACCGATCGATCCACAGCCGATCCGGAAACACCTCCACCACCTGTTGACCAAGACACCACCGGCGAAGCTCTTTTAGACACACAGGCCAGCGAAAAGGATCAAGAAGTGGCTGAAGAAACTGTCGCTGAGTCTGAGGCAGAGCGTTCTCTAATTGAGCAGGCAGGTCTGCCGAGTACCGACGAGCCTGCAGAACCAGAAATTTACCACGAAAGTCGTTGGCGTCGATTTGAGATTATTACCTTGACCTCGTTGCCATTTACCGCCATACATAGTTTTACTGCCATCCGAGGGATTAAAATGGTACTCCAAAACAGGTTTGCGCCCAAACTATCCGATCAAGACTATCAGGTAATTGGAATTTGTACTATCACCTATTCTGTGCTGATAGGCCTGTGGGATTGGTATAGTACTCGTGATGGAGACGCGTCAGAACTACTGATTCCAGAAATCCAATCTCCTCTGACTCGACCGTCTACAAACTACCCATCTAGCTGGAATCAAGACCTAGAGACAATCCAGATATATGCGTCTAGACCAGCGTCGGCTTCAAGTGCTGATATATACGCTGTCAACCTGTTGCAGATCAGATTTTAACTATGATTAGATGTCCCTTCGCCCTGAACAGGGGGCAGAAATAGGTGGTATTAACAACAGGTCAAGGGCCAATACCCATTAGCAAATACCTGGGCTATGGAGTGAGACCGCTGATCAGATTAAGGATATCAAATGGCGATCTTTGACCTCCGAGTGAATGAAGACCCAATTCTACGCCAAAAGGCAACTGAAGTCCAAAATTTCGATACCAGCCTCTCAGTGTTGGCTAACGGGATGTTTGATACCATGCATGAAGCAAAGGGAATCGGGTTAGCGGCTCCACAAATCGGGGTCTCACAGCGAATCATTGTGATTGACATTGAAGATGTAGCTCCAGATTGTCCGCCAATGGCACTGGTGAACCCTAAAATTACGCAAGCTTCAGGTGAAGCATTAGGAGAAGAGGGATGCTTAAGCTTGCCTGACTTTCGAGCCATAGTACGTCGAGCTACTGGAGTTTCCATTCAGGCGCAAACTGTCTCTGGAGAGTCGGTCGGTTTCGACGCTGAAGGACTAATGGCACGTGTTTTGCAGCACGAAGTTGATCACTTGGACGGTATTTTGATTACGGACCGTCTGTTACCGGAAGATCAAGAACTTCTGGAAGACGCGAACTAGAGAAAGGCGAACAAATGAAGATCTTATTCATGGGAACCGGTCAATTTGCGCTCCCAACACTAGAGTTATTAGTCCAACAACCGTGGGAGATTGTGGGGGTGGTGACACAACCGGATCGGCCTAGCGGACGAGGCCAAAAATTTACACCTCCACCGGTCAAGATCGCCGCTCAACAGTATCAGTTGCCAATATTGCAACCAGAGAAGATTCGACAAAGATCGGTCGTTCGCCAACTCGAAGATTTGGCACCTGACGTCATCGTTGTAGCTGCTTTTGGCCAACTATTACCCAAATCAATCTTAGATCTCCCTTCTTGTGGCTGTCTTAACATCCATCCGTCGCTGTTGCCCAAGTATCGTGGTGCAGCACCGATTCAGTGGGCGATCATCAATGGAGAACAAGAAACAGGGGTTACGATTATGCTCTTGGATGAAGGCGAAGATACCGGCGACATTGTATTGCAACAACCGGTAGTAATTCAACCTGACGAAAAGGCACCTGCTTTACACGATCGACTAGCGAAGATTGCTTCTGAGCTACTGGTAGAAGCGATACAGCAATCCAGCCAGAATCCACCACTAATGCAAAAGCCACCTCATCGACCACAAAACAATTCGGAGGCCACTTACGCTCCTCGCTTGAGTAAAGAAATCGGTCAAATTGATTGGAGTCGCAGCGCTGAGCAGATCTATAACCTAGTGCGAGGTACCTTTGGTTGGCCAGGCGCAACTACTACCCTGGCCGGAACAACGGTTAAAATCCTCGACTGCTCAGTAGCAGATACATCCTCGACCCAGCGAGAGGATCCGCCCTTACCAAAGGCGCAAGTCGAAGGTAGGCCCCGTGGTCGGACTACGGCCGGTGAATCTCAACCCCCTATCGGTCAAATTAAAGTCATCCCCACTCCTAACAAAAACGATGGTCCTAGTCTCATCGTAGGTACCTCAGAGGGGGAGTTGCAGTTGAATCAAGTTCAGCCCGCCACTAAACGACCGATGTCTGCTGCTGACTTTGTCAATGGCTATCGCATTCAGACTGGTGATCAAGCGGATACTGGTTCGAATATATATCCGTAAGCATAGATGTGTGTGAATTGAGAACCAAAAAATCACCATTAACAAGAGCTCTAACCGCAGTTTTTGTAACCATGCTAATCGGTTTTATTATCGTCAATGCAGTGGGGGCAATAGTTGTCTTTTGGGTCTTACCCAACAAAGTCAGAACACCAGATATCGAAGTACCCAACGTTGTGGGGCTCAACTTAAATCGAGCTAAACAGTTGATTCGTATTAACCGATTGGCTTTACAGCAACCACTGATAAATCAGGCCAGTTCTACAGTAACTGCTGGCCAGATCATGTCGCAAACGCCGTCAGCAGGTTTCAAAGTTAAGCCTAGTCGTATGATCCGCCTAGTAGTCAGTAGTGGAACGGAGATGATAACGGTTCCTAACCTGGTCGGCCTGGCGGTCGAAAAAGCTGAGCAACTAGTAAATCAAGCGGGGTTAGCCCGTGGTCGGATTGCAGCAGTTCATTCAGACCAGTTTCCAAAGGCAAATACGGTGATCGCCCAAACGCCGCAGAATGGGACGTTACGACAACGTCAATCGCAAGTCAGCTTATTATTGAGTCTGGGGTTAAAGCCAGTCTCTTTACTGATGCCGGATCTGCAAGGGATGGATCTAGATCAGATACGACTTTTATTCGCCAAAAATGGGTTGCAGATTGGAAAAGAGGAGTATCAGCCACATCATCAGATCGGGCATGGAAAAATTATCGACCATCAGCCACCTGCTAATGCCATTATCCAGCCTGGACAGATAATAGATCTACGGGTTAGTGGCACTCACAGTTCAGAAAGAGATGACAGCTATTTTGTCGAAGTAGTTCATCAGGTTTCGTATCACCAAAACAACGAACAGACTCCCCTTTTAACCAAAAAGTATGTACAGATTATCATCGAGGATCAACACGGTCAGCGACGAATCGTAAACTCGAAGTATGAACCGGGTATTTTGATTCGAAAGCCGTACAAAGCGGTTGGTGAAGCTGTAATGCGGGTTTACGAAGATTATGAATTAGTGCGGGAGGAGAAATTAGAGTAGGTGAATTCTGCAGCGATGGTAACTAGATCTGAAGACCTGAAAATTGCCCCGTCTTTGTTGGCCGCAGACTTTAGTCGATTGGCAGCGGAGGTTCAATATATCGAAGATGCAGGCGCCGATCTACTGCATCTGGATGTGATGGATGGACATTTTGTGCCTAACTTGGCGTTGAGCCCAGGTTTGATTAAATCTTTACGCCCACTGACGCAACTCCCCTTCGATGTTCATTTGATGCTAACACATCCACAAGAGCATATTCCAGCGTTTGTCGAGGCTGGTGCAGATCGAATTACGGTTCACTTGGAGGTCAATTCAACACCAATTTTAGCTTTAATCGATCAAATTAAATCCTACGGTGTTGAGGTTGGATTGGCACTTTGCCCACCAACTAAAGTCGAAACAGTTAGCCCCTTCCTATCACAAGTAGATCTGGTCCTACCGATGAGCGTCAGCCCTGGATTTAGCGGTCAGTCGTTTCAGTTGCCAGCATTGGAGAAAATGGATTGGCTAAAACAGAAAATCAAGCGAGATAATTTATCGGTTACCATTCAGGCTGATGGTGGTGTCAATTCAGACACCGTTGCGGCAGTAGTTGCTAATGGTGCTACCATTTTGGTAGCGGGATCGGCTATTTTCAAGTCGGATGACTACCACGCAGCCATTCAGGAACTACGACCAAGTAGTTCACCTCGAGAGTAAAATTAGCGAAGTGATACGATTGTCGATCTCGTCGACCTTCCACCGGGGCGAGGTAGCAGAAAAAGGAGTTTTAATAGCCTCAAACTGGCAAGCTTTTCCCGATTAAGTCGAGGGGACTGACCGGAGATTAGAAACTACGGATTAAGGATTATGAGTTGGCAACAAAGCGACAAAACCGAATTGCCAACAGCCGTCGTGTTAACGTTTGGCTGTAAGGTCAACCAGTACGACTCCAACGCTATGCGATCAACTATGGTTCGGAATGGTTACCAAATCGTACCAGAGACTGAACCGGCCGATGTCTGCCTGATCAACACCTGTACGGTGACCAATATAGCCGACCAAAAAGCGCGTAAAATTATCCGTCGGGTGGTAAAACGGAACCCTGAGGCCAAAGTGCTTGTCACTGGATGCTATGCTGAGAGTGATCGCCAACAAATTGAGCAGATTGAAGGTGTCTCGCTAGTTTTTGGCAATCGAGAGAAAGCAGATCTGGATCAATACTTGGAGTATCTCAGCCTACAAACGCATCAACCCACGTCTGGCCTGTTGCAAATTACACCTGTTCAGCACGATGCAATTCGAGAACACGCTAATTTTGGCTTGAGTGTTAGTGACACTGGTGATCGGACACGCGGTATTATCAAGGTTCAGGATGGGTGTAGTGCTTTTTGTACCTACTGTATTATTCCGTATGTGAGAGGGCGAATGACCAGCCGTCCAATCTCAGAAATTGTCACTGAGGTAGAAGAGATTGCTGCAAGTGGTGCCAAAGAGATTGTGATTACAGGCGTCCATTTGGGTTCTTATGGTATTGATCGTCAAAATGAACAATTGCCCAAAGATGGTCGGGTGTCAATTGCTGACATTTTGGAGCAGATCCATCCGGTTGATGGTATCGAACGGATTCGGCTCAGTTCCATCGAACCTATGAATTTCCCTGAAGATCTCGCCCCTACAATGGCAG
Organism: Candidatus Poribacteria bacterium; assembly: GCA_030748495.1. GTDB lineage: Bacteria > Poribacteria > WGA-4E > WGA-4E > UBA9662. Next base: position 13,754 of record JASMLX010000098.1, read on the forward strand.
AGTTGCCTAAGTGCATGCCGCATTTTCATCTGCCGTTGCAAGCAGGTAGTGATCGTACACTAAAGCGAATGCGTCGACGTTATACCACCGACGAGTTTTCGAAACTCACTGAGCATCTGCGATCAGTTTTCCCGGATGCTGGCTTAACTACCGATATTATGGTTGGATTTCCTGGTGAAACTGATCGTGATTTTGAGGACTCGCTACGGTTCGTCGAGCAGATTGGTTTCAGCCAGTTGCATGTGTTCCGTTATTCGCCAAGACGAGGTACTCCGGCCGCCGAATATCCAGATCAACTTGCCCCACATATCTCCGCCGATCGGAGTCAACGGATGATCGTATCAGGGCAACGATCCAGCCAAACTTTTAGACAACAGATGGTAGGAAAAGAGGCAAAAGTCCTGATTGAAGATCTACGACACGGCGATCTTCTGATGGGCTCGACCGGAAATTATCTGCGAACCGCTATCGATGTACCCGATTCTCAAATCAATCAAGTTATTCCGGTAACTTTAACAGGTGTTGAAAACGGCATTATGTTGGCCATTCCTCAAAGTTAGGACTTTGGAATAACCTTTTCGCCCAACTGAGGCTGGCTAACTTCTATTTGGCCTTCACTTCAACCTTCAACAGCATAGAGCCGATTCTCAGCCGTCAACGTTAGTAATTGCGAATAATGTAACACTTCAGTCGTTTCGTTGATTGAGGTTGGACTTTCAATTACAAAATCAGCAAAATCTGGAGCGTTAAAAGCTACAAAAGCCAACCGGATACTGTCTACAAACCGTTTGTAACGTCGGCTCAGGTCGGGTAATGCGATGGGCCCCGTGTCCACCTGATAGAGATCTCGTTGTCGGTTGGTATTAAGCGTTTTGACCGGACATTCGATGATCGACCGTAATTTGGTCGCCTGATTCCAGATTTCGGTTTGAGAAACAATAGGTACAAATCGGTAGGTGGCCTCGCAAATTTCGCGGTTAGATTTTAATTCCGTTATTTTCTGGCCTTCGGCCAAACGATATTTCTGGCCGTTCCACATCTCTATTGCCGGCAAACAACTTTTGTACCCAGAGGTCAGGTGGGCTTTACGCCGAAAAATGATGCCATCATCTGGCCCAAAAATGGGCATAAAATCGTAGTTGTCCTGATAAAATAGATTTTTAGCGGCAAAAGTATCTTCGCTTTTGCAGGATCCGGTCTGAACATAGTCTTTGTGTTGGCCGGTCTCTTCGTCAATGATGCGGGTTCGAGATTCAACCCAAAATCGCACCTCGTTTTGCGGACCATTGCCCAGAATAAATGAACGTCCATAATCAAGCGGTGTCATATATCTTATCTCCTAAGAATTTGTACTCTAGTTTCTAATAAAACTTCTGGGTTGTCAATAGCCTATAGAGTTGCGGTAGAGTGAGAAGTGTTACTTAATTGTGTTGGCCCTTGATATCCACGGAAAAAGAAGCTAATCCTAAAGCTAAATGTTGCAGACACGGCAACCATGACGTCATCAAAACCGTAATCAATACGAATAGTACCATTGCACAGAAGACAATACTTATACCTTCCAACTGCCGTCGACCACCATCAGCCTGGCCGTTTGCCAGCCATAGATCTGTCCGGGTTTCAAGCTCGACGGTCGGGAGATGGAGCACTTTCATAGCCCCGGACGATGTTCGGGTGAGAGGATTTGGATCCCCACTCTTGTCGTTGCTCAGGGTGATGCCTGATAGTGAGGGGAAGTCGGCCATGAAAACCTGCCTAGAAGCCGAGGCGTTTGTCAGGCTCAAGGTCAGGTCAAAGGTGCCGCTTTCAACTGCCTCCACCTTCAGGGTAGATACCAGTTCAACATTGTCTTTCTCGCTGGTGCAGGTAAACTGAAGCGTAGGCGGGTCTCCAGATCCAAAGTTGTACCGGGTCACCCGAAGCACTTCTGCCTCGATTGATCCACCACCGATTGGTCTATCTTTGAATAGTTGAACATCCAGATAAAAGGTAAAGGGATTGCCATGGGTAGGCAAAGCGTTGAGAAAGGAGCCCGTCTCATCACTCAGAACGGCTAGATTCACCATTTTGCCAGAGATCTCGTCGAATTCGATCTGGGCCGATTTGCTTTTCAGTCCAATGGTAGTAACTGTTTCGATTCGGGCACTGGTTTGATCGGTGAAGGAAAAGGTTGCCATGGGAAGACCGACTCCATAATTAAAACTAAACACTCGGTAGTCCGCTTTACTGGCGGATTTTTGAATTCATGGTAAAATCTGTTGCTGGAGGCCTAACGTTAGTTTGACCGGTCGATCGCTATTATATCAGCTTATGGACGTTGGGACTATATATGCCTGAATCATCTTATCCCATCAAACAGGCAAGGGCTACAAATATTTTTGGTCAAAGGTAACGAGTCTTAATGATTCTAGAAAACGAGATATTGCGCATTGAATTGGATCCAAAGCTGCCGATTGTAAATCGGTATCTACATAAACCTACAGGCCAAGTGTTTGGTGGTGCCAACGCGGATGGCCAACTGCAGGTCAACAGTTGCGAAATTCCCTGGCAAGAGTGGCAAACGGCCGTCAAAATCGAACAAAACGTTGTCTCTTATCGGATGGAATTAGAGGCCAGACAACTTGCCATCCATTGGCAGTTTGCTTTGCAAGAAGAAGAGTTGTCGATTTCACTGGTAGAAGTAGATGACCCGGAAGAAGGACTGGAATCAATCGGGTGGACCAATCTGCCGTTGTTGGTATGTGACGATCTGTCGTACCACTACTGGCGCATGTCGACGGGGGCACCGGATCCTAGTGCGGGTCATAAAATGTGGGCTACTGATGCAGTTGGCACGATGGCAGAACTAACCACGGCCGAGGAACCAACGCCTCTGATTTACGGAGCGATCTGGAATGACCGGGTTTGTGTTTTCGTTGACAGCAACTATCCCCTGTTCCCGATCACACACCAGAAAACAGCAGGAGACGCGTATGCCATAGCACTCAATACTTACCGGTATCGAGCCAGAAACCGGATACTACCTCTGTTAAAGGTTACTGTTGGGTTTTTAGATGATATCAATGGAGATCAGTTGGCCAATTTAAGCGACTACCGGCTCTGGATTAACCGTTCTCGCCCCCAGGGCGACCCTCTCTACTACGACGCTGTCAAATACAAGATTTTTATGCACTTTCCACCACCGGAGGCCGGAATCGCCACCAACCTGAAAGAGAGTGAAGAAATCGTCAAAGCGATGTTTCACATTACGGATGGATTACCACAGATCGTTTATCTGGTTGGCCAACAAACGGGCGGCCATGATGGAACCTATCCAACCTTGGGCGGTGGAACAAATCCCGAGATCGGTACCGAGATACAATTGAGACAACTTTCCAGAAACTGCCGGGGAAAATACAATGCCATCTTGAGCTATCATTGCAACATCGACGATGCCTATCAACACAGTCAGGACTGGGATCGTCGCTATGTGGTTGTAAATGAGACTTCAGCAGAAGATTCGCTTAACCTTCAAGGCTCTGTCTGCCATACACTCGACGTTGAGACAGGTGAAGTCTTCCGGCGCCTGGAAGAGTATATGGAGTGTTTCCCTGTGGTCAAAACACTTCATTTCGATAACATGCGTCTGACCAATACGCTCTACCGAACTGGTTGGGAGGAGATTGGTGTTTTAGAGGAACTGGTTTGTGGATTAATGCCGATTATGGACTGGTTAAAGATGCGTGGGATTACGATTACTACGGAAGGTCATAACGGTTTACCCCTCGATCCATCTTGCCTAGTGAGTGGATTTTGGCACTACGATTCGCCTGACCGAATGCGGCAGATCCTTCATCGTCGCATCTCTGGTGGTGGGAGAGGTAGTCATTTTGGCCAGTATACTGTGGCCGACTATGGCATCTGTAACAGCCTTCACATCGACATCTCCGTCAGAAAATGGCCGCCCGATGACCTACCACCGGAGGTTCACCAAAAATACTTTGGCTGGATGCCAACAAAAACACTGACCTGGACACTGCAGCATAACTGGAATCAGATCGTTGATTGCCTGTATCTCGGCACCTTACTCCACCATTTTTACAATGAGAGAGAGATGCTAATTTGGGACGCAGTCGGTGAGGGGTGGCGGATCATCTACGCAGACAACGTTGTGGCCGAGGTCTGTATTCAATCTCCAGACTCGCTGAAAGTCACCGCGGGGGAGGTCACCGTCGCTGAAGGTAACGATCGATTCATTCCTCGCTGTGGGGCGATTTATGCCTACAGCAGAGATGGGAGCAACCGCAATTGGATACTACCACCGGATTTCCAGGGGAAACAGCTACGTGTCTGTACTTTATCAAGAGAGGGAAGAGGTGGTGCGCCTCAATACGAACTATCATACCAGACCATTCGCCTAGAATTAGAAGCGGGTGTACCGGTCAAAATAGAGATCGGTTGAGGTCCTGTTTATACTTTCTATCGACAACCGTAATCTGCGGGCAGGAGCAACCACCTTATTTAAGAGTCACCACTGCTTCTGCACTTTATTACATTGTTACGCGATCGAAAACTGCCCATCACCGATTCCACCCGGATTCGAGTTGTCTACCTGGCGGTATAATTCGGAGCCAGTGGACAGTCCCCCTCCGCTAGGTAGGCCAAACGGGCCAGCCCATGAATCAGGAATCCCGGACCGGTTTGAGATTCGTACCAGTCAATACCAGAGGCACCGAGCGGTAGCGCCTCTTGAAAATAGGCTTCACAAACAGAGGCAGCGAGGTCAAGCCCTGCCTCCAGCCAACTGGAATCATCGGTTACCTGGTATAGATCTGAAAAAAGTGCCAGAACTAGCCCCGGATCGGCCGCCGGGATTTTAAATCCTTCGGTGATAGTCTGGTCCAGCGGAAATGGTTCATCCAGGTACCCCTGCCCGACCGCTTGTGCCCATTTCAATAACTCCGGCTCCTGTGTCAGTCGCCAGACATTCATGCAAAGAACCGCAGTACCGCTCGCGGCACTGGCACCATATACGCTGCCCCAAATGGACATGAGTTCGACAACCTTCTGTGTTCCCTTTTGGCACAGGCCGACAAACCTCTTTTCTTCCAGTTGGTGTGGAGCAGACAGAAAGCCACCGATGTATACGCGCGCATAGTCTCTCATCTTTGAAGCCAGTTCAACATCAAATGGTTCCATCAGTTCTGCTGATTCCAACAAGCTGGCTCCCAGTGACAGGGTTTGAGTGGGGGCATTGTTGCCAAAAAAACGCTCGGCTATTCGTGGGGATCGGCTCTCGATTAGCAGCAGACCGCACTCACTTCGTTTCTCCCACCAGTAATCAGTCATGAGGCGAATCTGACCTAAAACCTCCGAACGTTGGTGTTGAGCGTAGGCAAAAGCCAGGTCAAAGATGTAGAAACCAGAGTGCCGTGGAAAATCGCAGGAGCGATCGCCGCGCACCAGTTGGGATTGAACCTCGATATTGGCGTGACGAATATACTCATCTCCTTCGCCTTGGGTCCAGTGATAATCAAGACCGTCAGCAAAACTTTGGACACAACCAGGATTAAAACGATTTAATTTCTCCCACAACCAGAGCGGTACCAGGCGTAGATGATCATGGATTGCGCTGCCCCCTTGAAGGTTTCGTGAACAACCAACTCTTTCTTCCACCAAGTGCCAAAACGAATGTTCTCCCCATGGAAACAAACCGGTGGCTGTATTAGTACAGTTGTGCGCGAAATGGGACAGATACTGGTCTGCGGCCTCGGTATATCGTGGTTCCTCTAAAGCATACATTGTTTGCAGCAGAGGTTCATCGTGGATCAAATTACATCCTAAGTGTGCCCGGTCTCCGTCACGCTGGCCCGGTATTTTAGACGGTTTGGTCTGCAGCATCTCACCGGTTTGAGGGTTGAGAATCGAGGGAAACAGCCCTTTGTAAGGTTGTCCCGCTTTTATCATCGTATGAATCACCGTATGTATCCGTTCAAAAATCTGTTCCGGGGTCATCAATTATTCTCCATTAGTACAATTACTGTTGCTCGCATGAGAAGTATAAAGTAGACGTTTCACTATTTACAAAAGTTTGTCCTAGTGATATAGTCTGCACTGACGTGAAATATTGATGTAAAACGAAGTTTTTTCACGACTTAACTTCAGAAAGGAGATCAACGTGTACTACCGTTGTACTTCCAAACTAATCGCTCTATTTTACTCTCTATTTTTTATCGTTAACATTCAAGCTCAAACCTGGCGTCAGTTTACCAAAGACGACGGTTTACCCTGTGATACCTTTTACACCATGATCAGTGATCAAGAAGGAAATATCTGGGTTGGAATGCCGCATGCTATTAGTCGTATTAACAATGATATTATCAATGAATCTTTTCAAATTTCTCAGAGCAGTGTCACTTTTTTGATGGAACCTTCTGACGGTAGTATATGGGTTCTAACGAGGCCAGGTTTATATCGCTACGATCAGAAAGTCGATTTGATTTGGTTAGCGCCAATAAGATGTTTTGTATTTAATCTGGAATTGATAAAAAGGTTCTGATGCTAATATTTGGGTTTTTTGTTATAGCTGTTGCTATTCTTTTAACTGTTTTAAAGGATTTTTGGCTTGCCTTTACCAAACGGACTGAAGGGGTTAGTAGGTTCCGCAAGTTTTATCTGCGTCATGGGCCCAGTGCCAGGTGGTTGCCTGATAGCCTATGGTTCAGACACAAGGAGGATGTGGCGTTATCTTTACGCCAACCCTTAGTCGAGAGGAGGCTGAAAATGCGGTTGGTGTTTATAAACTAGCCGTCATGATTTCTATGGATCAGGTTTTATGGGGACTACGTTTGGTTGGATTGGAATGCTTGGAAGCATGGGCGGCAGCAGTGGTGGCCCTATTCAAGAATTAGCCTTGCCATCATACATGCATTTTGCGCTCAACTGCGTAAGTCCTATACTATCTAGCTGGTGGAATTAGCAATCCGATTGACCTCTTGTTTTGCTGATACTCCAGATCGATGTAGTCTCTGTCATCTGCATTCAGGTTATCGGAGGCCGCTTGCACGGCTAGCACTCTCATCCGACTCAGGATGCCCTAGACTTCACCAAGCCCCCCTCCGCAGTTGAACCAGGTCGGTGCCTCGCTTGATGTTGTTGGTAGCCATCCGCTGGCCACGGATTTAGTAGACCCCTTGCAAAAGAAGGAAATGTTAGAATTAAAGGATTACAGCTTATCCAGATAGGAAGATGGAGGTGAAGTTTAGAATCAGGGAAATTTTGGGCAAGAATACTGGTGGAGGTCAGTACCGGTTGGCCCCCTTTTTCTGCCTACTACTTCCTTTTCCTCTCTTATTTCAACCCAAACACTCATTACAAAACTAGAAAAAATACTCTTTTGTCGCTAGTGGTTCACATAAGCCCTAGGCAAGTTAGCCTTTATCTTAAGTTTACCAAAGAAAAGTTAGTCTCACTAATCGCTTTATAGCTCTAAATTCCGAACCCACCAGAATTTATCCATGGCTTTGCCTCTTGATACCAGTATGCAACACTGGAATAGTCAATGAAATGAGCATTGCCAGCACCGTGCTCAATGGTAACTGCAATTTTTTTCGAAAAGGGTATGCAATCCGAAATATGCATCCGATAGCAAGCTCTGTAACCCTGCCGGTTTCCATCAAAAGGATAGATATGGTCGTGAACCCAGTAGTTCTGATTCAGATAGTCTTCAGTCCCGGTGCCAATCTGTGTTTGCTCAGGGTCATCATCAACAAAAATCATCTCATTCCCTTCACAAATGGCGCCGACACCTTTTGAATCCACATCTTGTGGGAGACGTCGCTTCTGAACCATGAAGAAGCTTGAACCTGCGAAATGCCCTCGACCGCGGGTCTTCAGAATAACATAGTTCTCCCCGCCTGAAAAGTCTACCTTGAGCGCTGCTGGATCTTCTATCCCAAGCGTCGGATTCTCCCGGTGATAAAAAGCGTGGAACCGTCCTACATTCGACTCGGGCTCATCCTGAGTGTCGTATTCGACCTCATAGCTTATGTTCTCCAATGAGTATCCTGTCTCGTTCTCCAGAACGATTTTTGCGCCACTGAAGAATGGCATGGGGAAATACGTATAATATCCTTTATCTCTAGTATAGCCCAGGAGGAAATTCTTATACTCCAGTGGCAATCCGAAGGTATATCTTTTCCGTTCTTGCTCATCAGGAATGTTTGCGTTCATGTCTTGAGAAAGTGGAATAGGCTTTTCTTTGCTTGGTGTGCCGAAGGCATCACAGAAGAATGGACCAAGCGGTGCATCTATGCTAGCGCGATCCTCCCCGTCCCAGTATGCCTTGAGGATCAACGACCTGAGAATGTGCTCTGTTCGCATAGATTCAGGCAATCTTATCCTGATGGCATTAATTCTACCCGCTGTGGACCGACGGTCTAACAGAACGGCCTCTTCTCCATCTTTCATGCCGACAGTTCCATCAGACCTGTCTGAGGACGGTGCGAGAACTTCGCCAGCCCGGTACCACATCTGTACGGTGCTCTTGATCTGCTGAAGTTCCTCCTGCGAGGTTCTGGCTGGGTCAAAGGATTTCAAGGGAGCACCTTCAGGAAACCGGTGGTAGTTAATCTGGAAGTATTTCCTCTCCACAGCCGGTTCTATCGCAATCCTGCAGGATCTTTCAAACGGCATGGGCATATAACAGATGCCCGTCTCTAGACCGGGACGGGTTTTAACACCCGTTTCCATCATCGGTGGATAGCCGATCTCCAATTCGATCCCGCTGGTAAGCGGCAGTATGCCCTTCTTCTGTGGTTCAGGTTCACCGCTCTGTCCTGAAAACCGGAGGCATACACTGGCTTCGTCCGCGCCGTCGAAGTAGAACTTAAATCTGGCACCGGGGTCACCGCCGGACCATAGCCGGTAAATGCATCCCGGGCCTTCTATCTCAGCTATCGTACCCTCCTTCTCATTCTTCTCTAGATATACGGGTATATCATCACGATTCCAGAGATCTCTGTTGTAACTGGAGACCATGTAGGAGCGGCTGTTCCTCAACACAGGTAGTCTGTCGATGGCCAGTAACGCATCAAGTCCAATAGGCTCGTTTGTCTGATTGATTCTCATTCCTTAATCTCCTTTTGTGGAAGAGCAATTCTGCAGAGCTATACTCAGGTAAAATGGGATTGCGAAAAAGTTTTTCCAGTAATCTCAAAAGGCTCAGTTAAGAGCAAGGTCAGTTCATCATGATAATCGTGAAAATTATCAAGTGTCTCGAAGCCCGCATTTTTGAATTTATGAAGGTTCATCCACCTGTAGATTGGAGGCCAATTTCCAAACCTAGAGGGAATACCGCTCCATTGACGGCCTGCTCGGCAACAGACCAAATCCGATTCAGAAGTTTCCGATTGGATAGTTTGACCTGTCCTCTTTGGACGGGTCAAGACGGCTTTATTTCTTCATATTGTTCCTATGTTAGTTCCATCATAACCCATTATACCGGATTTCTCTTCTTAGTGTTAACAGACCCTAGAAACAACAGTGCAGCAGCATCATCCTGCCCGTCAGGAGCGTTGAAGAATGCTGATGCAGTAAGAAATCCGGCGCCAAGACACAATGCTGCTTTTACGTATTGTCCATTGTAAAGTTGACCCGAACCACTACATGCAAGAAGGCCAGTCCCTACTGAAAGTACCGTAGCAAGAGTTCTATTTTTCAACTTAACCATCTTGGCTTCAGTTTCTGGTTTCCCACTTCTTTTTTCTTTGGTCATCTTCTCAACTTCATCAAACGTATAGACAATTATCCTGCCACCTGTAGTCTCAATCTTTATTGATTTGTTTGGTATAGTCTCAACAATAACACCTTTGATGACATCGCTATTTTTCAGACGAACAACATCAATTGTTTCTGTAAACGGATTACTACCTAATACCGAGAAAATCACAACATACAACATTTAACTTAGTTTTCGTATCATATCCTCCAATCGTTTTTGTAATCGATAGTGTACTTGCTTCTGGGACTCCTAGATCTTTTTGGCTTGCTCATCTTGGACACCTTTCGACCTTTCAAATGGAATAATGGCCTGGAATCTATACTAATTTAACAGTGCCATCGTGGATTCAACGCTTTAAACCAGTTTCGAAAAAAGCCCTTGATCAGTTATAATGCAATGGGAAAATATCGAAATGAATCAGATGAATCGTCACTGGATCTTTAACCGTCGCCTCGATTTATCTCTGCTTTTACTACCTGTATGGCTCTGTTGGTTGGTATTCTTTCTGTTACCTGAACGGTGGGTCAACATCGATCTACCGCTTTGGACCTGGGTGGTGTTTATTCTCGGTTTAGATGTCAGCCACGTATGGAGTACCCTTTTCAGAACTTACCTGGATCCGGCAGAATTCTCCCAGCATAAAAAAACGCTCTGCCTGACACCTGTTCTGGTGTTGATGGTCTGCTTCGGCATTGCCCTTTTTCTTCGGGATTGGTTTTGGCGGGCTCTGTCCTACTTTGCTGTTTTCCACTTTGTCAAACAGCAATACGGCTTTATGATACTTTACAAGGCTAAAGCGGGAGATTTCACTCCCAAGTCACTGAGTGATTCATCAATCATATATCTGGCTACACTCTACCCGATGGTCTTCTGGCATTTATCTCCCGACCGCAATTTTAGCTGGTTTATCGAAAACGATTTCTTCAGGCTATCGGACATGGTATCCGACATGCAATGGATCCTGGACATTTGCAATCTGCTGTATTGGCTACTAATACTGGCTTGGGTCAGGCAAGAATTTCTGATCTGCCGAAAGAACCGATCCAACGCCAGTATCGGCAAAATCCTGTGGGTATTAACGACGGCTGCCAACTGGTATCTGGGCATCGTTTTCTTCAATTCGGATCTAGTCTTTTCTATCAGCAACGTCG
>JASMLX010000099.1 GCA_030748495.1 Candidatus Poribacteria bacterium
GATCTATTAAGACTTGATCTGGAGAAAGATTCTCCAATTGTTTTTTTAATCCAGTTGATAACTGTTTGCGGAGCAAGACCATAGATTCTTGGCCAGCCGGTCAAAGAAGCTGTTTCCGGGTCGGTTTTTAGAATCTGTTCTTTTTCTCTTCCGTGTCAGGTGAAGAGTCCAGAAGCCTGTCAGCCTGACAATCTAGGCCATAAATCATCTGCTTTCCAAAAGCGGCAGTCCCATTTTGGACTCTATTTTGGCTCTGACAAGGAGGACAAATTTGATGTTCTATAATCATAAAAGAAACAAATTTTAGACTTTATAAAAGAGTCTTATCAGCTAACATTGGACACTACCTTGATTTGAATTTGTTTTGAGATCACAATTTAAAGATTGGTCCGGATTCAAGTCTAGACTATCTGATGGGAGGTGGAAAAGTTTAATTTTCTTCTTGTTTTCTTGAACCCAACTTTTCACTAATCTAGCGTGATCAACCCTTAAATGATCCAGAATTAAACAGACTTTTTTCTTGGCCTCTCTGAGGAGTCTGTTTAGAAAACGAATCAAAACTGGTGCCGTCATTTTTTCATCGTAAATCATAAAGCGCACTTTGCCTTGATTCGTAACGGTGGAAATTATGTTGATGTTGTTTTTTCGCCGAGTGTTTCAAAACTGGTGTCTGACCTTTAGGGCAATAGCCCTTTAAATTTGCTGGCATTGAAACAGATCTAGTCTCATCTTCCCAATGAATTTCTGTACCTTCTTCCTTCGCCGGAGCTTTAATTGATGGATATTCTTGATTCGAGCTATTCTAGAACCTTTGGATCATTTCTCTGGCAAGCTCGCTTAACTGGTTTTTGTGGAGCGAAACCCCATCTCTTTAAATAGGTTCCTATAGTTCGAACCGCTACTTCATCTACGAACAACTTCACGACTCCATCAGGCGAAAGATAGTTTTAATTGTTCTGGATCTTTATCTGAAATCAGCTTTGGAATTGTTTTTTCTTGCTCTGGACTAAGAAACCTCTTGGAGGCTGATTTTGGGCCACGAGTTTGGCTTTTGAAACCATTTTTAACGCTTGCGCTATTAGAAACGGTGACCAAACTCACGCTTAAAGCTTCGGCGATATCTTTATTTGTCCCAGGTTTTTGAAAGAGTTGAAACGCTTTTTTACGAATTACTTCTGGTTGGCCTTTGGTTTCACGGGCTGATTTTTGAGACAGATATTTTTTAGTTTTTAATATAACCCCGAAAGATTTTTTCAAACTAAATATGAGCCGGGTTGATAACTGAAGATTATTGGATGACATTTCATCGTTGTCAGTGTGCCAACTTATGGTATGACTCCTGCACTTCAGCTGATAGCAAAAAATCGTTTAGGATCCTCCTGGCTCGGAATAGAGCATAGCTCCTTTTTGGTATATGATCACACGAATAGCACCTATCTGGAAAGAATTAGATGACAGCACTGGTACCTGCTTGCGAAAGAATACGGTTAACAGCTAAACAACGCACGACACTCGAATAGAGAGTCCGGGTCGCGTACGACTCAGAAACACCATGCCTTTCGCGCCGATCTAGTGTTACTTACCCACTGAAGGCTTGGAGAGCCAAACTGTCGCTTAGTGGACTGAAGGCGCGCCCGACCATCGTTGGGAAGTAGCAGGTGTAATTTATCCAACACTGGCTCACAGGCTTCAGTACTAAGCAGACTCTGGTATGCTGCTAAAATTCGGCATAGAAACCGAGCAGCAGTTCTCTCACCTTCTGGATACTTTGTTGCCGAAAGGGCATAGCCAGTGGAACAACCCATTGTTAGCGAAGGCACTAGACGGTGATGTGCCTGTTCACTAAGTCTGGCGTACTTCTCAGGAAGTACAATGTCTGCTTGGCAAGACGGTACAGTTGAGAACAGGTTGTATGAGCGGGAGCGGATACGTGGATATATCCGCTAGCTTGAGGTTATGCTTTAACGATCTTAGATCAAGAGTTCGCTACCCACCGGATAGAATTGATCGACCAACCGTTGTAGATCCATAGCTGTATTGTGCTCAAAAGCGATGACTTCGATCCGTTTATTTTTTTGCTGAACCAGCTCGGCTAAAGGGCAAAAGTCACCATCGCCACTGGCTAGGATAACAACGTCTAGAACGTCCAGCATTGAAACGATGTCGATCGCAATTCCGACGTCCCAATCACCTTTAGCTGAACCGTCCCCACGTAAACGAAGGTCTTTGGCTTTTATACGATATCCGTTATGTTCCAGTAGTGCCAGAAAACTCGACTGATCAATCTCTGGAATCTGGACAATGTAAGCATAGGCGGCCACCAAGCGGCGTGGCCCAACTGTCAGATCTAGTAGCTTGATGTAATCTAGTCGAGATGCATACCGATCTTTAGCAGCGTAAAACATATTCTGGACATCGACAAAGACGCCCACCTTCGGTTGGTCAGAGTGCAGATAGTCAGATATCATTGAATTTTGCGCTCCGTTTTGTATCTCTGTTCCTTGCACTGTTTCTGGAACTAGATTCAAGAGCCGTTTTCTTGCACTTCCAACGGCCTTTTTGGAACTTTGATGCAACCACTCCAGTTTGTCCAGATTCGACCGAAACTCGGATACCATCTGATGAAATGTATCCTCAGTTTTCGCATTTAGATCTTCCAAGGTAGACAGTTCCAGATCAAACTCAGTTTTTCTGAGCTGTACTTCTTGTAAGGTCTTCAACTGTAACGACTGCTGTGCCATCTCTTGACGCAGTTTTTCGTTTTCGAATTCAATGGTACTAATGTGTGCTTCATAGTCTTCTAGTGGTACCAACTCTTTTTTAAAACTACTGTTGGCTGTTTCTAACTTGGTATATTCTTGTGTCGAGATTTCGAGTTGGCGTTGTAACTCTTGATTTTGCTGTTTGATGTTTTTATTTTCGTTCTCTAGTTGATGTAGTTGATCTTTTAACTGGATTAATACTGGCCTTAGGTAGCCCGGTTGGTCCAGTGGCACAATACCGTCACGTCGATCAACCCCTTCAAATCGGTTGGGAACAAAATCGGGATAGTCGCAGGCTTGGAGAAGATCGATCCCGTGTTGTTGGATCAGGTTACGTTTGTCTTGCAACAAGGCCCAAACTGTCCGCCCGTAGATGCCCTGTTCCTGTAGCTGATTTGGGCAGGATAGAAAATATAGAATTTCTTCTGGATTCATATACCCAATCTGCTGTTTCGCCAAATCAATTTCTTGACTTAGGCCATCACTAATGGCCTGGAAACTAGGAAGGTAGTCGAAGAAATCTTCTGTTAGCCAATGGACAAACCACTCTTTTTTATGTGATTTCCCCTTGATCGAGGGCGAGGGAAAACTATTGACTTCCCCCGAAAGTACCGGTCCTTGCGTTCGCGGGCACTGATCTGTTGCCGCGAAAACAGGGGGCGGAGTTCCTCGGTTGGGTCGAAGGTGAAGGTATTGACCACCATCGCCCAAAGATGTATCGGAACAGCATTTCAGGACTAAGCTAGTCAATTCTTCAGTATCGAAACAGTCATCCAAAATGTAGGCGAGTTGGGGTTTCTGAACTTGATCTCTTATCCATTCTAAGTTTTGAGGCATAGGCCATCTCCTTATTCAGGCTTGTGAGTATTTCCCCGATTTTCGCTTTCGCCAAGACGGTCGAGGGTGGAAATAATCCAGGATGCAGCCGCCAGTAGATCCGGTAAAATTTGATCTGGTCCTGCATCTTCAACAGGTTGACTATTGGCGACCAAACAGGTTTTACAACCAACCGCTTGACCCGCAACGATATCACGCAACGAATCACCGACTAGAAAGCGGTTAATCGGATCGATAGTATGTTCTCTAATTGCCTGTTCTAATAGACCCGGCTTCGGTTTTCGGCACCGGCAGTTATCCTCGTCTCGATGTGGACAGTAGTAAATTGCGTCTATTCTTCCACCGCCGTTTTCGATTTCGACAACCATCTTTTGGTGAATTGTCTCCAGTACTTCGGGCGAAACAATTCCTTTGCTAACACCAGCTTGATTCGTGACGATTATCAACCGACAGTCTGCTTGGCTGAGGTAACGAATAGCTGGAATCGCCGTCGGAAGAAACTCAAACTCGCTCCAGCTTTTGACGTAATCACCCTGGCGCAGGCGATTGATAACACCGTCTCGATCTAAGAAAACAGTTTTCAAAGTCCGGCCCCTTGTAGAGCCAGACGGAGTCTATTTTTCCCAACCGTCACACATCCGACCTCGCCGACGACGATGCCACCAGCTATATTGGCAACTTGGACCGAATCGAAAGGGGTTAAACCTGTTGCCAGCGCTAAGGTAAAAACAGCCACCACCGTATCTCCAGCGCCTGTAACATCGAACACCTCTTGCACTTGTGTTTCAATTTGGCAAACTTGTAATTCACCTGATGACATCTCCCGATCGTGGTCGAGGGGCAACCGTTGAAATAACGCCATTCCATGTTCACCCCTTGTAATTAAGAGATGATCCAGACCCAGTCGGTCTAGAATTTCCTCACCAGCGGCAACCAGCGTCGCCTGATCTGTAATCATCGATCCAATCGCTGTGCCTGCCTCTTTCTGGTTTGGTGTGATAGTTGTTACGCCTTTGTAGTTCCAGAAGTTCTCGACTTTCGGGTCCACCACTACCGGAATTTGACTTCTTTTGGCTACTGGTGTTATTGCCTGAATCAGTTGGTTGGTGACTACCCCTTTGTCGTAATCAGCGAAAATAACCGCATCGACGTCCGGTAGTTTATTCAGTGCCATTGCCAACAATTGTTCTTGAGTAGATCCATAGACCGGCAGCTTCGACTCCCGGTCAACCCGAACAATCTGCTGATTAGTGGCAATGATTCGCGTTTTAGTACTGGTTGGTCGTTCCTCATCTACATAAACGCCTACCGTATCGATATTATACTTTTGGAGTAGATCTAATAGGTATTTTCCGTTAGCCTCTGAACCAACGACACCAATCACTTCGACAGTCGCGTCTAAACTGGCTGCGTTATGAGCCACATTAGCAGCGCCACCAACACGAACCGTTTCATCAGTGACTTCTACCACCGGTACAGGAGCTTCCTGAGAGATACGGGTTACGTCTCCCCAAACATATCGATCTAGTATCAGGTCACCGATGACAAGAAGTCGTTTTCCTGCCATCAAATCTATTTTTTGGTGTAACGGCATCCGTGGTCGTATCTTTGTGGTGTTAACTCAACTTAAATGTCACAATTGGGCCAATTCTAACACAGTAGCTAATTGACTTCAACTGCAAAGTCAGAGGATCTATTATAAGTTTTATCGGGGCGAATTGAGCAATAAGGGGCATGAGAATTGTGTAATGGCGACATATTTTTTAAGCCAGACGAAATCCAACCATCATAATTTAAATACACTCGACGTTCGGTGATAACACTTTCCGATCGCTGTCTCAAGCGATACTGTTAGTATAATCCCGGTTGCCACCCTCTTACCTAAACAATCTGAAAGGGGTGTCGCTACTGTGGGGAAACAGAAATCAAGTGTCAAAGATCAGAAATCGAGAGAAACGCGGTGTTCGGCCACAACCTGCTGATTTAGCTCAATTCCCAATCCCGGACGGTTGTGCTTCGGCAACCGCCCTCGATGGATCTGTTCGGCGGGAGTGGTTAATTGACTCCGCCAATCGACCTCACCCCATCCGTATTCCAAAATCAAGAAGTCTGGATGGCTCAGCATCACCTCCACACCAGCAGCAATTGTAACCGGGCCGGATGGACCATGCGGGGCTGTTGGAATTCCCCAGGCCGAAGCCATATCAGCCACCTTTTTCAACTCCCCGATCCCACCTACAATCTTCACGTCCGGCATAATTACATCCATGCTGTTATGCGTGAGGATCTCGGTGAAAGATTGTCGCCACGCCTGACCTTCTGCTCCTGCAACCCGTAACCCACATCGCTGTTTAACCTCGGTGCAGGCAGCCAAATTAGCCTCTGGAATAGGCTGTTCAAACCAAAACAGATCCAACTCTCGAAGCGCATCGGCAGCAGCTAGTGCACCATTGACAGTGAAATGGCTATGACAATCCACCAATAAGTCGATTTCTGGTCCGATGGCAGCCCGGACTGTTTCCATGCAGGAGATTCCGATCTGAGCTTCATCGATGCTATCGATGCCAGATGGTAATCCGTCAAAAGGCGCCAACTTAATCGCGTCAAAACCCTGTTTGACGGCCAATGCTGCGTTCCTAGCAAATCCTTCCGGCGTACGGTCAGTGGTGGCTCGGTTGATGTTAGCGTAGAGTCGGATCTTTTCTCGACAGGGGCCACCTAACAATACGTGGACGGGAACTTGCAGTGATTTGCCTAAAATATCCCACAGTGCTTGCTCAATCGCGCTCAAGGCGTAGATATGGTTGCGATTACCGGATCTAAAGTCGGATACAATCCGCTCAATTTGGCGGGGATCTCGTCCTTTCAATTCGGATTGAAGTTCTCTGACAGCTAACACCTGTGGCTGATAGTTGTTTCCCGCCCGTAACTCGCCGATCCCGGTTAAGCCTTGATCGGTAAGAACATGAACAAACACCCAATCCCCTCGATGATTGACGTGAACGGCATCCATGGTGATATTTACAATTTTCAATTTAGACTCCTGTTGGATTTGAAGATCGATAACTGTAAGACTAGGAGATGCGGTTTGCCTACAACCAACCGGCGACCGACCACATTACACTCAACCTGTTGAAGGACGTCTGCAGCAAAGCGGCAGTATTTTTCACCGGATCTCCGCCATATGCCTCCATATATGCACTCTGGAATCGTTTTTCCAGGTTCGTGGTCTCCGTCAGAGGCAGATTCACCCAGATATTATTAAGATTTGCACTTTCGCGCAGCGCGAACCACAACTCCATATCTCGACGGGCATTTGCTGAGCCATATTCTGGATCGGCCCCTGTTGTTACCGCGCGATGCAGGCTCGACAATATACTGGCTTTTGCTACATCGTCGGCGGCAGAGATACCGTATTTTTTAAATGGATTTTCCCACAAAATCGGTTCGAAATTGGAATCGGACTTCTTTAGACCAACGGCAACAGCTACTAGAATACGCTCCCCGCCAACCTGATCGTAAATTTCTTCTATCGGATATGATGATTGATTAGCGTAGAGCACCAGTTCGTTTGCAGAAAGATATCCTTCGGTACCTTCAATTTCCCAGTGATTTCCCCACCGACCGGAGGCGGAAGACGACTCATAGAGGCAAGTCACACCGTTCTCAAATTCGATAACGCCGTTTTCCCACCAGATTGTCGATTCTCGTTGACCTCCGTAACTATCATAGGGGCGTATGTCTAGCTCTTTGGCAAATCCCAGTACCTGTTTAGGATTGCTATTGAGGATCATCTGTATGGCGTTGAAACCGTGATAATTGCCCGATTTGTACCATAGCCGTGCGTGCGTAATTTGCCCCAGTACTCCTGTTTGTACAATTTTTTGCTTCAGTTGCTCGTTTGGCCAAAGCCAGACATTTTCGGCAATTTCCCATTTAACCCTGTTCTGCTGACACGTTTCAGCCGTTGCATCACCGTAGTTCAAAGTCAGAGCATAAGGGATTTCAGTGATCAGGTGACACTTCTGTCTCGCTGCGGTTAAGGCGACGACCGTTTGACCGTCCGTTGGAACAAGAACAAAAACCACATCTGGATTTTCGGTTGTCAGCATTTTCTCAACGTCACGATAACGGTCAGGAATTTGGAATTGAGTACCAGCCTCATTTAGCGACTGCGAACTGCTATCGCAGATCGCGCAAATCGAATAGAGGTGGTTCAGCTTTTGGATTGTTGCCAAATACCCTCTAGCTCTCGAGGATTGGTATGCACCTACCCCCACAATAGCTATCCGTAACTGTGTCATTCCTAGACCTCTTTGAAATTGGAATTGAAAATTAGATAAAAAGTGCTATTATATGATACACAATTACCCTTGTTTTGTGAACGCTATTGTTAACCGATTGAGCCTCTGCTCGATAGCATTGGAGATAATTAGATGGATGCGATATGCTTAGAACACAGTTTAACCAGTGAGGAACAGAAACAATTTAAACAAGACGGATTTTTTATTGTTGCCGATGCGATTCCCTCCGAGCTGGTAGCCGATTTAACAGCGGCTACTGATCGAATCATCGAAGACCATCGACAAACCGCCAATCTCTCACCCGATTCAACGGTCAATATGTTGAATTTTATAGGAAAAGATCAGGTCTACCTTCAACTGATCGATTGGCACAAAACGTTTCCTAAAGTCTGGGGGATTTTAGGCTGGAACATTAAACTGTACCATTCCCATATGATCGTCACGCCTCCTCAACCTGACGCTGCCCCCAATCGACGGCTCGGATGGCATCAGGACAGCGGGCGGCTAAATATCGAATTGGAAGGGAATCCACGCCCCAGAGTCTCCCTGAAAGTCGCCTTTTTCTTGTCCGATACTACCCGGTCGGACCGAGGTAACTTTCATGTTCTGCCCGGCACTCATCAGCAAAACAGTCTGGATTTGCCAACAGACGGAACAAATCCCGCTGATGCCTGTCCTGTTTGTGTGCCTGCTGGTACGGCGGTCTTTTTCGATCGGCGACTTTGGCATGCGGCAGGGATCAACACATCAGATGTCACTCGTCGTGTTCTATTCTATGGTTATAGCTACCGCTGGTTACAACCGAGAGACGACATGACAGTCGACCACTACATGGAAAAAGCCGCTCCGATTCGTCAACAATTACTGGGTAAAAGTACAGGGGGAATGGGATATACGTCTCCCGGCGAGTCGGACGTCCCGCTCCGTTCTTGGTTGGTAGATCATCTGGGGGCCAAGGCTGTACCGGGATAACCCTTTCTTCACCCGCAGGTTTTGATCAGCCATCTTTGAGCTCCTTCACTTGAAACGAGATATAGCAGATCCGATTGTGCCGTCGACCACACAGATCGGAAAATGGATCTCTGGCTTGGCGACGACAAGCGGAGGTACAATCCAGACACTGAATCTATCACCTGGCACGTAAACGTTTTCTCTTTCAACAGATGGTAATCTCGGAAACGATAGTATTTTTAAGACTTCTCTGTTAGACGACACAACGACGTTTTTTCAACCCGGTTTGTCATCAGTACGATGGCCCCAAAATAGTCCTAATCCGCAAACGTCGCCAATTGAAATATGTCCGGGTTTTTCTTCTTCAGTCACCTTGATCATCCTTAGAATGACCATAGCCTCGAGGACGTAAGCGGGATAATTCTGCCCATGGGCAAATGGAGGCAATAAGTTAAATGATTTGGTGACATAATAATGACGAGAAAAGACCAAACAACAATCTGCCAATTTGCCAGGCAAAAAGCTCTTTCTGCTATCGCACTGGTCGAGGCTTTGGTCAACCGAGTTAAGTCCTACTAGGTAGATAAACAGTACACACCACAAGAGTTAGAACCTTACAATACACTCAGCGATCAATTTGTGAAAGCAGTTGAGACCAGTATCAAATTCTTCCGTCGCTATAAGATATTGATGTTTGCTGAGACTTCAGAAACATTAAGAGGCCAACTCAACCGCACGGAGAAGTTGAACCTGATAACAGAGATCTCGACCTGGATGGCGATGTGAAACGTTAGAAATCGGATTATTCACGACTACCTACCAGAAGATGTCAAACAGATCTATCCAGAGATCAGGGGCAAATTTTCAGACGAACTCCTTTTTATGAGAACTCAGATCGGCCAACTGGCAGAACTCAATAATACCTCGGCTTAGAACTAAATGATATTTTTTGGGAAATAGGGAGTGATCAAATTATTGGTGACTGGCTGTGCTGGGTTTATTGATTATCACCTGTGCGAAAACTTATTGGCCGGCGAACTCGAAGTAATTGGGATAGTTTCAGACCTCATCTATATTACCAACGGTTGCTATTATCAACCCTGACAATGGAGCCGGGCAAACGCCTGATCCAAACTATTTGAAAGTGACAGCCCTAGCTGCGGAGTACCCCATTACTCTGGTCGGTTATGTTTACACCTCGTATGGACAGCGGCCGCTTCAGCAGGTTAAATCGGAGATCGATCGCTGGATTGATTTCTATCCCGGCCTCCAGGGCATTTTCCTGGACGAACAGGCCAGTGACCGAGAAAAGACTGGCTATTACCGACAACTTTATCAATACGTGCGAACCACTCTGGACCTATCGCTGGTAGTTAGCAATCCAAGGACAATCTGCGCGGAGGTGTACTTTACCGAACCGGTAGCTGACATCATTTGCCTCTATGAAGGGCCCAAAACCGTAGATGCGGTTTCCTTTCCCATCTGGATAGATCGATATCCCGATGTGGAGGTGGCCCTACTCCCTTACGAAGTCGATACGATCCAATCCATACTAGGATGGCTAGATCTAGCCACAAAGAAGCGATTTACCCGCTTTTATGCCACTGATGACCGTCGAAACAATCCATGGGACAGGCTACCATCCTATTGGGAACAGCTGGTGGATGCTACGCAAAGGGTTAATATCGAAATCACGGCGGCGAGTCCAGATGCGAAAGTCCAATTTCCACTTCTGCTCCAATTGCAGCAGGGTAACCCGGAGCAGCGTTCTCAGGCCGCTGTCGCCCTGGCTGAACGCGATCAATCCGAGATAAGAATTATTACTGCCTTAATCCGAGCATTGAGAGATAAAGAACCGCAAGTTCGCACCAGTGTGGTCTATGCACTGGGCCAACTCGGATCCCCCGAAAAAGAAACTGTCCAAGCCCTGACAAATACCTTAGGAGATACCGACTGGCGAGTGCGTCGCGATGCAGCTGATGCTCTGGCAAATATTGGCCTTCCACCGGTATCTGATGAGATACCGGAAGTCATTGCCCCTTTGTTGAAAGCCCTAGTTGATCAGGACTCCCAGGTTCGGGCTAACGTTGCTAATATCCTGAATGGTGTCGAGAGGTCTGATCAACAGGTGGTTTCCGCTTTAATCGAAGCTTTGAAAGATAAATCAATGCGGGTCAGGGCCAATGCGATTGATGCTCTGGGAAAAAATAAACGTCCGCTGGACCAGATTCTGCCCGTTCTAACCCAAGCTCTGGACGACCAGCAGGCACTGGTTCGGGCCAACGCAGC
The DNA here is from genome assembly GCA_030748495.1 of Candidatus Poribacteria bacterium. Taxonomy (GTDB): domain Bacteria; phylum Poribacteria; class WGA-4E; order WGA-4E; family UBA9662. The sequence continues at coordinate 11,144 of JASMLX010000099.1, forward strand.
TGAAGCCTTGGGAATGATCGGATCGCCATCTCAACCGTCAGTAGCAAAATTGTTAGCTTTACTACAGGATCAACACCCCCAGGTTCGTGGCAGTGCGACCGATGCTCTAGGCAGAATAGGTTCACCCGCAGAAAGGATCGTTTCGGTACTGATAGAAAGATTAAACGATGAAGACAACCGTGTTTGCGGAATATCAGCTATCGCGCTAGGGCGAATCGGCGCACCAGCGGAAGCAGCTGTACCATATCTGATCCAGAAACTCAACAGCACCGATAGTCAGGTCCGAGGATTATCAGCTATAGCTTTAGGTAGCATAGGATCCGTGGCTGTCCCCTCAGTACCAACTCTGATTCGAACGTTAAATGATCAAAATACCCGGGTTCGAGGGATGACCGCTGTTGCCTTGGGCAGTATAGGATTCGCAGCAGAATCAGCAGTGTGGGCATTAATTCCAATGCTGAGTGATGAGAGCGAACAGATTCTCAGTTTTGTAGCAGAAGCACTAGAATCAATCGGAACGGACGAAACTTTATCTGCCTTGAGTAGCTATCACCGTTAGAAACGCCCCGGGACCATAAGTACTGCATATTAATGGCTCATTGGTTAGTTTCAAGGGATTTTCAAGAGATAAAAGTAGTGACCTATTGGAAGTTTCTGATAAACTCATTAGTAATCCGTCCTACCCCTGAGCAAACTGCGAGCGGTTATCTACCGCGGAAAAACTGATTTTCGCCGAGAATATCTTAATCTTTGACTAAATGTGCTCTTAGACCATAGTATGGGTAAGTTCCAGTTCTTGAACTCACTTCTCCTTTTACATATTAGCTCATGTATATTGTTTTGCCTTCAAGCCGTTAGTATAGCGGAGATTCCTGCTGTTAAGTTCGTTAATGTGACTAAAGAATCGGGTATCGACTTTGCCCACTTTTCGGGAGCTTTTGGTCAAAGATATATGCCGGAGACAATGGGGGCGGGTTGTGGCTTCCTTGACTTCGACAACGATGGATTGCTGGATATTATTTTTATTAACGGGAAAGAATGGAAAGACGACCAGCAATCGAATCATACACCTGTACTCTATCGCAACATAGGCAATGGTAAGTTCATCGACGTAACCCAAAGCGCAAGGATAAACACGCCCATGTACGGTATGGGGGTCACTATTGCAGACTATGATAATGACGATGATGCTGACCTCTATTTTACTAACCTCGGAGCTAACTTTCTTTTTCGTAACAATGGTGATGCGACCTTCACCGATGTTACATCCGACTCCAATACAGCGGAAGATGATTGGTCTACTAGCGCCCTCTTCTTTGATTATGACCGCGATGGTTGGCTGGATCTGTTCGTTTGCAACTATGTAGAGTGGTCCATCGAATCCGATCTTTCCTGCACCGTAGACCAACAACATCGCTCTTACTGCACGCCCTCCGTTTATGAGGGGCAATCTTGTCGCCTCTATCAGGGCAAGAATGGTGTTTTCGAGGATGTAACCGTAGCTTCGGGTATTTTGAACTCAGACGGTAAGTCGCTTGGCGTAACCATGCTGGATTACGACAACGATAGCTGGATTGATCTAGCCGTTGCTAACGATACCGAAGCTAACTTCCTTTATCATAATAATGGAGACGGTACCTTCACCGATGAAGCCGTGTTAATGGGAGTTGCTTTCGATGAGAATGGGAAAGAGCAGGGGTCTATGGGTATTGATACGGCAGATATCCGCAACGACGGCAATAGGGTTATGGCTGTCGGCAATTTCAGTAACGAGACGACTGCTTTCTATCACGCCAGTCCGGGAGGCTATTTCAGCGACCAAACGATCCAGGCTAAAGTCGGTAATGCCAGTCTGTTTACTCTAACTTTCGGCTTGTTCTTTTTCGACTATGATCAAGATGGATATCAAGACCTGTTTTGCGTTAACGGTCACATTGAACCCAATGTCCAAAGATATCAAAAAAATCTCCGTTACTCCCAACGCCCATCACTGTTCTGGAATCAGCAGAATGGAGATTTCTACGAGGTTGGTGTAGAAGCGGGCTTGAAAGATTTCGGTGTTGGACGCGGTGCTGCCTACGGGGATTACGATGGCGATGGCGATTTAGACGTACTGATTTCAAATAATGGTGTTGTTGCCACCAATGGCCAAGCGTGGTTACTTAGAAACGATAACGAAGAAAACAACAATTACCTCCGTTTGAAAATAAAGGGTACCCAAAGCAATCGCGACGGAATTGGCGCCAAAATCACTGTCAGTGTAGGCGGCCAACGTCAAAGTAGACTAGTCAAGACTGGCAGTAGCTACTGTTCGCGAAGTGAAATGGTGATTACCTTTGGTCTAGGCCAGTCGGAGAAAATCGAACAATTAACGGTAGTTTGGCCTTCTGGTCTGATTGATACCTACACCAATATCTTAGCGAACGCCCAACTTACTCTACAGGAAGGGGAAACACAGAGGTAATATACCAGCCTACAAAAAATCAACTCTAAGTCAGCTAGCCAGCCGCATGAACCTTGATTTTAACCTGGCGCCGTATTCTTGACACTTACCTAATGTGTGCCAAAGTTTTGGTTTTGGCATCGAACCTAACTCGAATAACTCTTTGGCTGCTTAGCCAAAAACCCAATAAAAGACAGGGGATAGGAATTAACCTTCACCTCAAATTTCCCCTTTTGCCAAAAGGACTCCCTTAGTAAAGGAAGAAACTTTATCATTCTGTGCAATAGTGCAAGTGAAGCGAAAATCAGTATGCTAAACATAAACCAACTTGAAGCTTTCGGTAAAAACGGTTATCATGTCTTCAATGACTTATTGGAAAGCGAAACGTTGTAGCAGATTTGCGACGCATTTAACCGCTTAGATAGATATCGAAGTCTGCTTTATGTGAATTAAGAATTGAGACATATTTTCGACCACGCTGGGGAGAGCGATTTCCGGAGGCTAATTCGCCAGAATTATAGCTTTAGCGGTATTTTTTCTCCTTCCAAGCGCATATCTAGGTTATAACGAAAGATTGATGGTATTGAAAAAGGAGCACACTTAACTATGGAAAACTTGAAAGTTGGATTTATCGGCGCTGGCGGATTTGCCACTTTTACCCTGTATCCCGCACTCCACTTTGCCCCTCTGGAACTCCAGGCAATCTGCGATATCGATCAGCAAAAATCCGAACGCAACGCCAAAAAATTTGGCGGTGGGGCTAATGTCTATACCAATCATCGAGAGATGTACGAAAAAGAAGATTTGGAAGCGGTTATCATCTGCATGGGACCACAACACCGTCAAGCCTTGGTGTTAGAGGCGTTAGCCGCCGGTTACCACGTTTTCGTGCCTAAACCGCCGGCCTCATCCTTGGCCGGCACCTTAGAGTTAGCTGAAGCGGCCTCTCTCCATAATCGAAAGATGATGGTCAATTTCCAACGCCGTTTCAGCTTTGGGGTTCAAACGGCCAAGGGAATCATGGCCAAATCCAGTTTCGGCCAGGTGTCTCAGGTTTTCAGTAGTTTCTGTAGCGGTAACTACCCGACATTGGAAAGCTACCTGCTCGACTTCGCTATCCATCATTTCGATTTGGTCCGACATCTGGCCGGCGAAGTGGCCCAAGCCTGCTCCTTCTACAATGAAATCGGTGGACAGGGGAGTTTTGCTGTTGGACTTCAGTTTGAGAGCGGGGCCATCGGTACTATGCAGTTGAATAGCCAACGGTTGTGGAGCCGAAACTACGATCAGATCCAGGTGACAGGGCAGGGCGAATACATCGTTCTCGACGATTTGTGGACCTTACGCCACTATACCCAGGCCGGAAACAGTTTTCACGAAAATCATTCTGATCAGCGAAACGGCGAGCTAACGGGGGATGGGCATAGTTTGACCGAGTTCGTTACTGCAATCCGTGAAGACCGTGATCCGGTTTCCAGTATCCACGATGTGGTGGGAACGATGCGACTTTACGATGCGGTTTTACAATTCAGGTCGGGTGAAACTATCACTCTTGATCATGCCGCTTCGCTAACAGGTAGGAATTAAGAATTCACTTTTCATCGTGGCTCCTCGTCGATAGCATAGACAGTTCAGCAACTTGTGTGCGCTGAAACACAGTAACACCCATCGCCGGTTTTGACCGCAATTGGTCCCAACATGAAAACCCGGTAGTTGGAGATGATGTTATATTCCCCACTGAGGGGTAAAGTTAATGGCACCATCGGGTGTAATTTCCACCAGAAGTTAATCCCAAAGCCTTTCATGCCGGGACCGGTATGATAACGGTAGCCACCCAGCGCCTGACTATCACAGACATCGATTACAATAGGATTGCAATAGGCCTCATCATACAGTCTGTAATCTTCTGCAGGCATGTTTCGTTCCTTTGCAAATCAAATTTACATTAAACTTTGCAATCCAATCGAGTAGGGTGAAAAAATGGGTCAATCAAAACACCAATCACAGATGCAAACCTATCGAGACTATCTACGCCAAAGTGCTGTACCCAAGCAGATAATCGATGTTTTTTTAGATCCTGATCAACCGTCGTGGGCCCAATTCGATCCCGAATTGGGTTATGTGCTGGCCAATTCTCTACCTCGTGACGGCATAGACGGATCAGCAACCATCTCCACTGTTCAAAAAAACGGGGCGCGAACCAATCACCTCTACACCGACCACCCTTGCCGCATTAATACCTACGGCAACAGTTTCACCCAATGTCACCAGGTCAGTGATAGTGAAACGTGGCAGTCTTATTTATCTGCGCATTTGGGTGAACCGGTCCAAAACTTCGGTATGGGCGGCTATGGCACTTACCAAGCCTACCGAAGAATGGTGCGTACCGAAACGACGGAAGATAGCGCCGAGTATGTGATCCTCTATGTTTGGGGGGACGATCATCTGCGTAATGCGATGCGGTGCCGATATGCGGTCATCTATCCCTGGTGGGATCACCAAGGTGGATTGGCTTTCCACAATAACTTTTGGACGCATCTGGAAATCGATCTCCAAACGGGTCAGTTGAGAGAACAGGAGAATCAATTGCCGACGGCCAAATCGCTCTATCGTATGACCGATGCTGACTTCATGGTAGAGGCGCTGCAAGACGACCTGATGCTGCAGTTGTGCGTTGCAACAGATGTCGATCCACGAAGTTTGCAGTTGGAGCGATTGAATCGATTAGCTGACATTTTCGGTTTGCCGGCACTGAACCCGAACCAACCTGGTCAGTTGGTTGAAACCGCTCAGCAATTGAAGTATGCTTACGGTTTTGCCGCTACCAAATATGTGATTGATCAGGCTTTTTCCTTTTGCCAGCGGAACAAAAAAAAGCTGATGTTTCTCTTACTATGTCCACGGGTTACTCGTCAATTGCTAGAAGGGAAACCTCGCTACGACCAGGAAATCTTGACTATCTTGACTCGTTGAAACTGCGGTATTTCGACGCCAATTTAGCCCACTACCGAGACTTTACCGATTTCAGTCTATCGATTAACGACTATATGAACCGCTACTATATTGGTCACTATAGTCCGGCAGGCAACCATTTTTTCGCTTATGCCCTCAAAGATATGTTAATAGAGTGGTTGGAACCAAAACCGATTAGCTACAGCGATCCGGCCACACAACAGATCAACTTCAAAGGCTATCTACCGGAATTTTAGCTCCGGTCTTTTAGCCGAGCGTATTCTGGATTAACGCATTTGTCACCCCACCGTTTGAGGACACAACGCAGGCCAGCATCCGATTCTGGATATTGGCCCTGGTCATCAGTCTCCTCGACCCAATTTTCCAGAATCTGCCGATGTTCTACCAGCACTTCCGCGTAGGCTGGATCATCGGCCAAATTGATGGTTTCGTGCGGGTCGACCTCTAAATCGTACAACTCCTCATCTGGCCTATCGGTTCCCCAAAAAGCGGCTTGGATCTCGTTTAATTGCCTCTGAGCATACATCTGGCGCAGTAGGGTCATAAAATTGGAGCCATCTCGATATTGGGGCTGCATATAAGGCCGATCGGTCATAAAGTTGCGGAGGTAGCCGTACTTTTGGGTGCGGACCGTGCGAATGCGGTCGATGGTGTAGTCGCATCGATCTTTAGCCGCTACCACGAATTGGCGAGGGGTAAAATCATCGGCGAATAGGTGTTGTCCTTCCATCTGATCAGGTATTTCGACTCCGGCCAAGGCCAGTGAAGTAGCGCTGATATCGATGCCGCTGACCAGATCCGGACGAATAGTCTCAGGCTTTAAGCAATCGGAAGCACCGGAAATGATCAGAGGAACCTTATGTCCTCCCTGATAGATAAATTGCTTGTGCCGTGGCAACCGCATACCGTGATCGCTAAACAGAAAGATAATGGTGTTGTCGAGCAGGCCATCCTCTTCTAACTTTGATAGGATTTGGCCTACCTCATGATCGGTATGACGAACACAATCGTAATGTAAGGCGATCTCGTCCCGAATGATGGGATGGTCTGGATAATAGGATGGAACGTCAACTGTCGATGGATCAACGTGCCGTTGAAGATTAGGATTGCCAAACTGTTTCCCACCCGTCAGTTGGACCTGGCCGAAGAAGGGTTTCCCTTCAGGACACCCAGACCAATCTCGGCCCTCTCTGGTCCCCTTGAACCCCATCTGGCCGTTGTCAGAGTCGTAAAGGTCTGCACTTTGGTAGGCGAAGTTATAGTCTGTTTTACCTTCGATAAAGGTGTAGTAGCCTGACTGACGGAAAAGTTCCGGAATGGTCGATACGCCGTCGGGCAACGGAATGGAATCATAGTCCTCGCCCATGCCTGTCCCTCGAAAATCCGGCCGAGAACTTCGATGGTTGTGTGCCCCAATCGTTGTCTGGTACATGCCCGTAATCACAGCCGAACGGGAGGGTGAGCAAACACCCGCTGGCATATAGGCTCGGTCGAAGCGGACGCCTGCTTCGGCCAGACGATCGATGTGAGGAGTTGGCACTACCCGATGACCATAGCAACCCATCCAGTCGTTCATATCCTCGATAAAAATCCACAGCACATTTGGTGCATTCATCTACTATTTTCCTTATTTCCCTTTGTTACTTGGTAATTATTTGCATCGTCTGTCCAACAAGAGTCGCATATTTCCACCTCAAATCAAAGCTAATCCATTGTCAAAATAGCGAGTGTAGTGCTTTCGTACCACTTTTAGCGACTGCCGGTAGGTTCAGGTGAGATCTGTTGAGTGAATAATCCGAAGCCCAGCAGAACTGTTTGGGACCCTAGTCTAACCTGATGGGTAATAGAACGGTCTTCATCTACTGGCTTTCAGTTGCCCCCAACGGGTAGACAGTTTGTGGTATGGAATTGACCGCCAGCGGACCGCCAAAGGTCAATTTTCCCAATAAGGAAGATTCGTCTGGGTTGGCTCCCTTCCAGCACAGGAATACCCCCTTTTCATTTGGATCATTAAACCCCTCCTCATAGCCAGGCGTGAAACCCACGTGGTCGCCCTCCTTGATCTTCCTCTTGGTGCAATGCTTAAAGGGCATTGCTACTTCATAAATCATGTCTCCCTTGCCCAGTTTTGGGTAGGTACTACAGCGAATTTTAATAAATAAATATCGGGATTTTTCCCAAAGTTGGTTACCCTTGCCTTCTTGTTGATAAAAGAGAAATTGGGTTTTCCGCTGGGCGTGCCAACCTTTAAATTATCCCAATCTATATAGAGAAATATGCAATCGCCGTCCCACGGTTTGGCAATGTTAGCCGAAGGGGTGAATTTATCGTCCCTCACAGCAACGGCAAAGTAGAAATTGTTCTTGTCCCAGGCCGTGGACCAGGTCAGGCTAATATCACCTTTGCCTTTCCAATCGGCCTGGCCACGCAACATGTCTTTCTTGGAATCGAAGGTCACCTAGACAGCGTGTTTCCAATCATCCAAATTACCATCAATTTTGGCAGGATTAGGCAATACTCCGGCTATACTTTCACCGTGCTTTAGGTTAAATTGGTCGTCATTGGCCTCAGGCAGGAAAGGTGCTGACCAGGCCAGGATAGAAGAAAATACAGGTGTGAACAGGACACATATCAACGATTTCATCTAATTACCTCTTCGACTTGGTTCATTCTCCACTGGAGAATACGGTTGGTTTAAAATTCCAGTTGGGGACCGTAACGCAGACTTCAGACCGTTTCACTGGCATACATCCCCGATTAGGCGTAACCAGGCAACTTGTAGTTCAGACAGCGGTTGCTAAAAGCCTGTTACTGTCCGATCGTCGAGCGATTTTCCCTCGGGTTTAAGCATTTAAGTAGTGGTGTCATTTGCCAGCCTGACTCATCACAAACTATTCTTGATCCACGCTTGTCTGATTTAGAAGGCCTTGACCCCCGCTCAAGTGGTGCCCAGTTTATCCTACCTCTCAACGGTACAAGCGACACCTTTGTTCATCGATTCCACAATCTCGGCTTCCTTCCGCGCCACATTAAAAATGGCCACTTTGTCCAACAGCCCGGTCAATTGATAGCCCGCTTGAGGGTATTGACCAAGGTGAATAATCTCCCCATCCTTTATTTTGCCTTAAGCATCTTTTCGGCTTTTTCAACGCCATTAAGTAAAACTGATTGGTTAGCCGAGATCTGTCAAGGTCACGAAACTGAAAGCAGGATAACCCATCGACCGAAGAAGAAACTAGGTGGTGGCTAACCCAGCCCCGAAGAGAAAGAACAGAACCAAGTTATCTGCATAGCATTGGAGGGGCAAAAGTCTATCGTATTATACTTATGGGCTATAAAATAAAATAGAGTAATTAGTTTGGAAATGTGACGGTACATATTTGTCTCTTCTGTTAAATACCGAAAAAGTGACTTTATTTCGCATTTATGGCATAATCTTAAGCGGATATTTTACAGCAGTGATAATCTTACGGTAGCATAAGATTGAACCGGTGTAAAGTAGAACCCACAATGAGAATCTCCTATATTTTGTTTTGACTACATCGTGAAAAAAAACGCTAAAATTGTCAATCAACATCCGGACACCAAAATTATTGTCCTGGTCATTTTTCTCGCCCTGCTCTGGGGTGGGAACTCAGTCTCGATTAAAATCGGATTGCAAGACATTCCCCCACTGGCCCTGGCGGTGGCTCGATTTCTTTTGGCTCTTTTCGCCGTTGGTACCTGGGCCATCATCCAACGGATTCCAATTGCTATCAATCGTGGAGAACTCGTGCCACTGCTATGTTTGTCTGCTATTTTCCTGTTACAGATTATCTCGTTGAATGTCGGCACCCAGTTTACGAATGCCTTACGTTCTACTATTCTGATAAATACTGCTCCCTTTTTTACAGTTTTATTCGCCCATTTCTGGGTTCCCGGGGACCGGTTGTCGGTTACCAAAATGGTTGGAGTTTCACTCGCTTTTGGCGGGGTTCTACTGACATTCGGAAAAAATTTGAAAGTCGGGGTGCAACCCTCTCTGTTTGGCGATCTGGTTGTTCTGGCCAGCGGCTGCCTGTTAGGACTCCGAATGGTCGTAACCAAGCTATTTGTACAGTTTATTCACCCATACCGTCTTTTAGTCTGGATGATGATTTTCAGCTTACCGTGTTTTTTGGGGTTGAGTCTGCTACTGGAACGTGAAGCTGGCTACCAGTTATCCATTTCCAGTATTGTGGCTATCCTGTACCAGGGAGTGGTCGTAGCTGGATTCTGTTTTGTCACCTGGACATCAGTGCTGAAAAAATACAGCCCAAGTCGGCTGGTGGTCTTATTTTTTGCCACGCCTCTTTTCGGAGTATTACTCAGCCATCTGCTGTTAGGAGACGAAATCAATCCAAGTCTGATTATTGGAGCCAGTCTGGTCGCTGTTGGCATTTACATAGTCAATAGGCAGGATACTAGAAATACCCAGAACTCATAGGGAGATCAATCCCAAGCATTACAATAACCTGTATTAGAAATCTGTATTGAACTCGCAAATGTCGGGAGTATTACGATGAAGCCAGAGATAAAATATCCGCCTAAAATTCGACAGAAGACCTATGCTACAACGCGGGAAGAACAGCGGAGACAACTGGCGAACGATGACCTGATACGTCAGTTTGCGGCCTTGCGACCGCGACTCATTAGGTGGAGAAATCAAGGTGTCGGGGAAAAATATTGGAACAATTAGCCGATAGATGATGAACGGTTAATGATAGAGGCCAGTTACCTCAAAGTTCAGCTACCTTGTAGCTGCTGTGGTAAAAGGGAATCAGCAGGTGAGTTGGACCAAAGGGGGCTCAACACCAAATTAGATTTGGCCCGGGATCGGAATGGTCGGCCGATCCGAGCGATGATTACCGAAGGCACAACCGAAGATTGTTCTCCAACCTGAAGGTCTGAGACCAGGAATTTAGGTTCAGCATTTACTGGCCGATGAGGGTTATGATGGCCAAACTATTCTTCCAAAAGGCAATCAAGTTGAGATGCCGCCGGTTTATTCGACCCAAGAAAAAGAGAGAATATCAGAGAAATGACAACCAAGATTGAGACCAAAGGCGGCAGAGAGTCGAAAATGTGTTCCGGCATCTTAAACGATGGGGTGGAATGACCACAGGTGAGGGTGAAAACTCAGACTCTTTTTTAGCCGCCATTTATCAGGGTGTATATTTTTTGGGCTACCCGTGACTACCCATGTAAGACAGGCAGTGATTTTGATAATAGTTCGTCAGAGCCCAGAATTCCAGCAGTTGATCAACCCCCAATAGATAAGCAAAGCCCTATAACTTCTATAATCGGTGGATACTAGCTAATTATATGCCGTTGCGGTGGAAGGCATAACCAAGAACAAAAAAAGATTATTGGCGCTGAGCATGATTTCCATGATAGCGAGTATGCTTCATGGTGGGCAGATCATTTTCAACTAACACTCGATAGTCAGTCATGCTTTGATAGCTTGGGCGATATTTTCGAGAACTCTATTTCAGATAATGGGAAGATCCTTGAGCTTGGATCTAGTCCTGGATACCTTACCGATTATCTAACCGATCGTTTTCCGAGGTGCTTTTACCACTACGCGGATTCCTCTGAAGCAATGTTGTCATTGGCCAAGAGCGACTTGGAAGCAGAAGAGCCTCGGCGAGGCTCACACAAGTAGACCTTCTTGCCCCCAATTGGGGCAATGAGTTCGATCAAGATTACGATACCGTTGTTTTAACATGGGCCCTGCATGACTTGGGGGCCATTGATGCAATCAGGCACGTATATAGAAATTCCTATCGCCTTATCTTAAAGGGCGGCATTCTCGCGAACGCAGATTTCATCAAGCCGATGGGTTCGCCATTTGAATTCGAGCCAGGACGAATCCTAATAGAGGAACACCTGAACCTTATGACTTCGATCGGATTCAATCCTACGTCATGCGTGAAGGAGTTTGAGGTGAATATAGAGAATCCTGAGTCGCACAACAATTATGCCTGCATGATAGGTGTCGTCCAACACATGGTTCAGCTGATTCTTGATGACTAACAGTGCTGATAGGTACTCTTGATGCTTTGGGATATCACTTCGCCTCGTGGAGAACCCATTTCACTATGGCACTCAACCATACCTTGTTACTATTGCAAGCAGGAGAAAACAGGAGCTGATTGCTTTGATGACACCACCATACAAACTCCAGATTGCCTCATTAAACGACAAATCTACTCAGGCCATTGTTCTTTTGGCCTCTGAGCTCCATAAGGGAGACTGGCATGTTCCTACTGTAATTGCAGTAGAAGAAATCGCCAAACACTTTGAATCCGAATGGAACAGGTTAACGAGAGGACAAAGTGAGTACGGCATGCGTCAGCGAATATATGAACTCCGTGTCATGGAACACCACGACTATCCTAGTGGCAGTTTCAGGCAGGCAACAATGGATGATTTGAACTGCGCGGCAACGTGGGAAAACTCCTTTCATGTCGGATGCTTCGGCAGTTCAATCGCCGAGGAACCCTCAGAGGTGGCGCGGTCCATGATTGAGAATGGGTATCTCTACTTCTGGGAAGATCCTTTGCCCGTATCCATGGTAGGATTCACTCGGCCAACAAAAAGAGGTGTATCAATAAGCTACGTCTACACACCACCTGAGTTTAGGAAGAAAGGCTATGCCTCAGCCGTAGTTGCATCTCTCCAAACTGGCCTTGGAGAACGGGAAGGCGTTCTGCACGCTATACACAGATTTGAGTAACCTCATTTCAAATAACATCTATCAGAGGATTGGCTATGGTGTAGTTGCGGATGTAATGGATGTGAATTTCACGAATACGGAATTTTAACGGAATGTAAACGTCCGTTTCGAGATGGGAATAATATAATCCAATAAATCAACAGTGAAAATCCACATATGTATATCGTTTCTCCAACTATCGAAAACCAATAGATCGGTTTTCGCCAGATGTCAGGTAAGCATTATCATGTACTCGAATACCTCAAACCTGCTATCGCTCAGACCACTGACAATTTTTAGTATGGCTGGGACTTCAAATGTTCATAGGCCGGCATATCCAGAATACAGGAATTACAGAATATCAGGAATAGTTTCGGTAAAACGCGGGTCTTCAAACCAATACTTCATGCGTTATAACCTCCTTTGATTGCCATTGTCATACTTTCAAACAACATCATCTGTTCAAATGATATAGCAACTGGGTAGGAGTTCTTGTTCGACGCCAGTTCAGTTAGAATCTACCTGTTAGCTAGAATATTTCGGTGCTAAGTTTGTGGGGATGCGAAACTTACTTTTTTCATCAACCATCCTTTTTTCACACTTTGTATTCAGCCTTAATCCGCGAACCAAAAACAGATAAACATCCCAACAAATAAATAGATGGAAGGATATAATAGAAGCGAGGGGCAAAAGGCCAGAATGTAGTCGCTTGGCCTAAATGAACCAACTTAGCGATATAAAAAGCATCGTCATACCAATTTGAAACTGGAAATGGAAAGCGGCGCTGATGAAAACCGAGGGCAATAAAAAAGGCTAAATCTTCCAGTACAGGGAACAGCCACATTGACCAAAGGGTTAAAATCCAGTTTTGGCAACAGGCAAAAGTAATCCCAATTGCCGTCAAGAGCATGAATGTCCAGTAAAAATACATGTTGGGGAAGTACTTGGAGATTTTTAATAGACCATCATAGTTAGGACTATGAAAGGCCGCATACTCTAACACGCCGTAGAGTGTTGAGTAGAAGCCATTTCAAAACTGCCTCAATGTAATCAGGATGCAAGCAAGGTGAAAGAAAGCTTGGTAGATCTGAATTTC
>JASMLX010000009.1 GCA_030748495.1 Candidatus Poribacteria bacterium
AGCCTTGAACATTAAGGAGCTTGAGCTAACCCCATTACCAGCGACAGTGATTAGTGAGCCTGTTATCCTTTGTTCTCTCAGGTGTGTTAATGGTGCAAAGCAAGATTGGGACGCCTACGAACGCTCCTGGGACTTCCAATCCCTCCCACTTCTGACGGCCTCCTCCGAGCCCACGCCCACCCTCGAATCCTGCTACACCGTCTGGATCGCCCAGAACCGCGACACCATCACCGAGATGAAGCACCTGGAAGAGGAGAACAACCGCCTCTTCATCGATGCCTATGGCTTGGGTGAAGAGCTCACCCCCGACGTCCCCATCGAGCAAATTACCCTGACGGTGAACCCCGCCTACCGCTACGGCGGCAAGCTGACCCAAGAGGAACAGTGGACCCGCTTCCGCCAGGACAGTATGGAGGAGCTGGTCTCCTACGCCATCGGCTGCACGATGGGTCGCTACAGCCTGGATACGCCGGGTTTGATCTACGCCCACAGCGGCAACGAAGGCTTTGACCCCAGTAAGTACAGTATCTTTTCGTCTGACGACGACGGCATTGTCCCGCTGACCGACACCGAATGGTTCGAGGACGATGCCTGCAACCGCCTGATTGAATTCATCTCGGTAGCCTGGGATGTATCCAATCTCGAAGACAACCTCACCTTCCTGGCCGACAACCTTTCGCCCAAGAAGACTGAGTCCAGCCGTGAGACTATCCGCCGTTATTTATGCGACAAATTCTTCAAAGACCATTTGCAAACCTATAAGAAACGACCAATTTATTGGCTCTTCTCCAGCGGTAAGCAGAAGGCCTTCCAGTGCCTGGTCTATCTGCACCGCTACAACGAAGGCACGCTGGCTCGGATGCGAAGTGAGTACGTCATCTCCTTGCTGGGTAAGATGGGTGCCCGTATCGAGGCATTGCAAGAGGATGTACAAGCTGCTTCCTCAACAGCCCATCGCAAGCGACTGGAGAGAGAATTAGTTAAACTGCAAAAACAGTTAGTCGAACTCCAGGCTTTTGACGATAAGCTGCGCCACCTGGCGGATATGCGAATCGCGCTGGATCTGGATGACGGAGTGAAAGTCAATTACGGCAAGTTCGGAGACCTTTTGGCCGAGGTGAAGGCTGTGCACGGTAAAACACCGGAGGTGGTATGAAAGCCGAACAGGTTGACCAAGCTCTAGAACAAAAGTTTCTTTCCGATGGGCAACGACTGGTGTTTTGGCACGATGGAGCGGGCGAGTTTGCTGGCTATATCGATAGCGGTTTGCCGGATGAATTATCTGAAGTCCAGATTTTGGAGTTGGCCCAGGTGGGCGGTCTGTCGGCCAAACTGAAGCTGGAGCGGGAAGATTCGGTTGGCAAATACCTGATCTATAGCCAGGGCGAGCAACCTCAGGCTGAAGAAGACTGGTTACTCGACATCCGCCTCTACAGCACTGAGTTTCATGCTGATATAGCCAGTATATGGCTGCAGGAGCTAGGCTTAAGTGGTTTATATCTGCGGGATCATCTCAAAGCGCGATCCAGATTTATGGCCAACCAAGAACGGCGGCGTAAGTTAAGCCGATTGATCGATGCAGGTGACGATGAAGACGGCATCGACCTGAAGATGATGGCCGTCTTGGTGGGCAGTCAGGAGCCAAGTCGGGCAACGGTGCTGCGGTCGTTATGCCACGGTCATGTTGTGGACGGGCGTTTCAATCTGGAAGCGACACCTCAAGCCATAGAAGCCTTTCATAAGATGGATTTGCTGCCACAATTCTGGAATTTTGTTCAGCAGGAATTTGGCTACCAGGCTGAGAGGCCTAGCCTGGCTGGATTACTGCGTCGCCTGCTAATTTCGGAGCTTTTTTACCAAACCGATAATGCAACCATCAGCGCCCTGGCCCATCACCAACTGCCGGCCGCCGGTCGCAGTAATGCGGTAGTCTTCCTGACCCACTGGCGAGACTCCAGTATTCACGCGGCCAGTTACGACGCCACCGCCATGGCCGTGGCCAAGGAGCAAAAGGTGGAGCTGGCTATGGAGACACTGGGGCTAGAAGCTATTCAGCAAGTGTTTACCTTCTGGCCAGCCGAACAACTGGTCCTGTCCGGTTTGAAGGACCGGGTGCTAAGTGAGAAAGAGTCACTGGATTTAGCCGGGCTGAAGGCTGTGGTCGGTGAACGTCAGTCAGGACATTGGTTGGCTGGTCCAGGTCGAGACCTGTCAGAGCGCCAGGCGGCATTCGAGGCTTATAACGCAATCCTGGCTGCAGCTGAACTTTTCGATCTGTACCAAACGCACCGACAAAGATTGAAATTTGATTCTGCTGAGGCGCTGTTGCAGGCTTACCAACAAGATCTTTACCGGTTCGACCATCTTTATCGCCGTTTTTGCAGCCAGGCCGATGCCTCGACGGATCAAGGCTGGGATCTGCTGAAGACACTGGCTGAAGAGGTGGATCGTATCTACATCCAGGGCTTCCTGCAACCGCTGGGTATTGAATGGAGCCGCTTGTTGGATCAGGGCTTCCTAAAACGATGGTCTATGGCCGGCATGCCGGGCCAACAGACGTTTTTTACCAAGACTATTCGACCCCACCTCAAACAATCAGATCGCAAGCGGGCTTTCGTTATCATCAGCGACGCCTTCCGCTACGAGGCCGCCAAACAGCTGAACCAGGAATTGAATGACCGTTACCGAATGCAGGCTGAACTGTCCTCCATGCTGGGAGTCCTGCCTTCTTACACCGCGCTGGGGATGGCCAGTCTGTTACCCCACCAAACACTAACCTACAACCCGGCCGGGGAGGTGCTGCTAGACGGCAAGTCGGTGGCCGGGACTGAGGCTCGCAGCCAGCAACTGGCCACAGTTGAAGGCATGGCCTGTCAGGCCAGGGATCTGCTGAAGATGAAGCAGGCGGCCGCGCGTCAGTTCACGGCCGGCAAACGCATCGTCTACATCTACCATAACGTTATTGATGCCCTAGGAGACAGTGCTCTGACCGAAGGCGAGACCTTTCAAGCTGTTACTAATTGTATCTCTGAATTGGTAGCGCTAGTCCAACTCTGTGTAAACAAGCTTAACGCGGCCAAGGTATGGGTTACTGCCGACCACGGCTTCCTATTTCAACAGCCAGCGCCGGATGAAATGGATAAGAGCAAGCTGGAGCAAAAGCCGGCCCAAGCCTTTTAGGTGCATAAACGCTACCTCATCGGTCCCGACCTGGGTAGAGTGCCGGAAGCGCACCATGGCACCCTAGGCGTTACCGCCGGCGCGGGTGACCAAACGGAATTCTGGCTGCCACGAGCAACCAATCTGTTCAACTTTAGTGGAGGCGCACGCTTTGTGCATGGTGGGGCCATGCCACAGGAGGTGGTGATACCGCTGGTCACCATTACTCAGTTAAGGGGTACGAAAAAGGAAGATTCACACAGCCGGAAAGTTTCGGTCCAGGTTCTAGGAACCAGTCACAAGATTACCACCCCCAAATACCGGTTCGAATTGATCCAGACTGAGGCGGTGGGGGAACGGCGCCAGCCCATTATCCTGCGGGCGGCGGTCTTTGAAGGCGCTCAAGCGGTGACCTCGGTGGAGACTGTCACCTTCGACAGCAGCTCAGACGATATAGAGGGACGGAAGAAATCGATTCTGTTAGAGCTTCGCTCTGGTACCTTTAACAAAACTACCGACTATCGACTGGTGTTGCGCGAGGTCGAAACTGAGGCCGAAATAGAGTCAGTACCGGTAATCATCGACAGGAGCTTTGACGATGACTTCTGAAAATAAGTCAACCGGCGATCTCGATGCCCTGTTGAACCAACACTTTGCCGGCAAGATTGTACGTAAAGACCTGACCAAGCTGGTCAAGGAAGGAGCCAATGTACCGGTCTTTGTCTTAGAGTATCTGCTGGGTAACTATTGTTCGTCCCAGGATGAAGAGATAGTGGCTGACGGGCTTGAAACGGTCAAACGGATACTATCGGAAAACTTTGTCCGTCCCGATGAGGCGGAGAAGATCAAATCGCTGATTCGGGAAAAGGGCACCTACAAGGTGATCGACAAGGTCAGCGTACAGCTGAATGAAAGACGCGATGTCTACGAAGCACAGTTGGTTAGTCTGGCTGTTCAGGGTGTCGAAGTGCCAACTCAGACGGTGAAGCAATTCGAGAAACTTCTGGTGGGTGGCATCTGGGCCCTAGTGACGATGGAATACTTCTTTGAAGAGGGACAAAAAGGATCTCCTTTTTCAGTAAGACAGCTGAAGCCAATTCAAATGCCCAACATGGATATGGATGAGCTACGTGAAGCACGTAGGCACTTTAATGTGGAGCAGTGGATAGACGTGCTGCTCAGGTCATCCGGCATGGAACCAACCACCCTGGAACCACGAGTGAAATGGCATCTGCTGGCTCGTATGATTCCGTTTGTGGAGAACAACTACAATTTATGCGAGTTAGGACCCCGCGGTACTGGCAAGAGCCATATTTACAAAGAGATTAGCCCCAACAGTATTCTGATATCCGGTGGACAGAGCACGGTGGCCAACCTTTTCTACAACCTGGCCCGGCGACAGATCGGTCTGGTGGGGGTGTGGGACGTGGTGGCCTTTGACGAGGTGGCCGGCATTCGCTTCAAGGACTACGATGGGGTCCAGATCATGAAGGATTTCATGGCTTCGGGTTCTTTCGTGCGAGGCCGTGACTCTCTAAACGCTTCAGCCTCCATGGTCTTCGTGGGCAATATCGACAATGTCAAGTCTCTGCTCAAGACCAGCCATTTGCTGACGCCGTTCCCAGATATCATGATCGATGCGGCCTTCTTCGATCGATTCCACGCCTATATCCCCGGTTGGGAGATACCAAAGATGCGGCCGGAATTTTTCACTGACCAATACGGCTTCATCGTCGACTACCTGGCCGAATACTTCCGCGAAATGCGAAAGTACACCTTTGGAGACGCCATCAGCAAGTATTTCCGGCTGGGTGGGGACTTGAATCAGCGAGACACCATCGCCGTCAGGCGCACGGTTTCTGGTCTGCTGAAACTGTTATACCCGCATGAGGAATATGATAAAGAAGGTGTTCGGCAGTGTTTGGAATATGCGTTGGAAGCGCGTCGAAGAATGAAGGAGCAGCTCAAACGCATCGGAGGTATGGAGTTCTTCGATGTGCATCTCAGTTATATCGATTTAGAGACTAACGAAGAGAAGTTGGTCCAAGTTCAAGAGCAAGGCGGCGACTCCTTGATACCAGAAGAGGCGCTCAACCCCGGTTCTCTTTATACCGTCTCGACTGGTAGCGGAGGGCATCTGGGACTTTATCGTCTGGAAACACAAGTAACAGCAGGCACAGGCCAACTGAAACTATCCGGCTTGGGCTCCAGTACTGCGGCCAAGGAATCGGTCAAAGTGGGCTTTGACTATTTCCGAGCCAACGTGGTTCAAGTGCAAGCCTCACTTGAAGCCGGTAACCACGACTACCACCTGCATGTAGTAGAAGCCCATAACACCGGGCCATCCATTACCCTGACAATGGCCGGCTTTGTAGCCCTTTGTTCAGGTTTGATTGGTAAAGCCATCCAACCTCAACTGGTGGTGCTGGGCACGATGAGCTTGGGTGGAAATCTGGTACCGGTAGAAAATTTAGCTGAGTCGCTGCAAGTGGCTGCAGATTCTGGCGCCAAGCGGTTGCTGCTGCCCATGGTCAGTGTGGGCGACATCCCAACCATACCGGGAGAGCTATTCGCCAAGTTTCAGACCAGCTTCTACGCCGACCCAAGGGACGCGGTCTTCAAAGCCCTCGGTGTGCAATAAAAAAAGATTTAGAAAGCAATAGGACACAACGAAATGACAATTAAATTTACCAATGATCCCCGTTTGTTTCAGCCGCTATCTGACAAGGATCCAAATAGGCCAAGGGGACAGAACTATGCTGATACCCATTGTTCATCAGATCTTGGCCACTCCGGAAGGCGATGGCGGCGCTACAGCGATGATGAGATCGTGGCTCGAGATAAAACCGGTCTCGAATCTGGTTGGTTGAAAGACAAATCGCTACCGATCTGGATAATTTACTGGAACCAGAGGTGTTAGCAGAAGAGATTATCCAAAACATGGAAGCCGGATTAAACAACTTCCGAGAAGTATTAGCCAGTCTGAAATGTCAATCGAATGAATCCCGTCACAACCAGACCGAAACCCACCTTTCTACTCGCCACCTTACTGGTGCAATTTTTTGCTTTCGGATTGACTGAACCGAGTCCGGCTCAAAATCCCGGCACCCAGCACCGAACTATGCAGTCGGGTCAGCAAAAGCGTGAGTATCTGCTGCACATCCCGCAGGGATACCAAAAGGACCAGAAAGAGCTGCTGGCACTGGTCATTATGTTACACGGCCGTTCAAGCAATGGGCAGAGAGCGGCTAGCAGATACTACGGTTGGACCGAGCTAGCTGACAAAGAGAGGTTCATTGCTGCCTTTCCCACCGCTCTGGGTTCGCCGACCAGTTGGAAGGGGGCATGGCCAGGCCAGCCAACTCAGGATTCCCAGTTCCTGTCGGAGCTAATTGACCTATTATTGCAGCAACTGCCAATCGACAAAAATCAAGTCTTCATGACCGGTCATAGCAGTGGAGGTTTTATGAGTTTCTCCTTTGCGGTGACCCATTCAAATCAGGTGGCCGCCATCGCCCCAGTAGCAGGTCTCCTCATTGGCACTCAGAGGCCAGTTCTACCGATCTCCGTCATCTCCTTTCACGGTATGGCCGACGACATTGTTCCCTATGCTCAGAAAGGCTCATCCAGAAATGGTATGCTAACCGCTCAAGAGTCGGTCAGGTTCTTTGCCCGCCATAATAGCTGCAATGGTCCTGTACGCTCCGACATCAACTTGGACAAAGTCCACATCGACACCTGGAGTAATGGCAAGGATTCGACCCAAGTTCAGCTTTACAGTATTGAGAACGGTAATCACGGTTGGCCCCGAGAAAGCTACCATTCAGTTTCTGCTACCCAAATCATCTGGCAGTTTTTCAAAGCCCATCCTCGCCCAACCCCTGATCAGGATTAAGGTAGTCTAGCACTGCCACATATTCTTTTGTTGCTTAACCTTTTCCTTTAACTCAGCAGGCACATTCTTAGCATCTTTAGGATCCACAAAGATCTGCACCTCTAAACCTGCTGGCGTTAGTATTTTAAACCCTCTTTGTGGATCGGTATAGGTACGACCAGTTTCTACCAATTCCTTGGCTTGATGGTCTACACGGAACAGGTAGACCAAAGCCTGATCCACTCCATCTCCACCCTGATTCCAAGTTACAGTACCAGAAGTCTTAGCTGTTTCTTTATCCACTTATAGACAAGGAGAATGTGGTTTGAGCGGGATATTCACGCCAAGATTCAGGTTTGGCTCGTTACCGTAAATGTTATATTTCAGTGGATAACGTCTAAATTGCCACGTAATCTAACAAAACCTATAAGTAGAGGATTTATGAAAACAGGTACAAGAGTTCAGGGTAAAAACAGACAGATAATTGATACTATTCAGCCAACCGACAAATGTTCGGCTCTAAACGAAAAAAATAAAATTTCGACGTTTTATAAAACAAACTCTTACCCAAGGCGTCTATCATAAATAAATAGTACCAACTATTTTACTAATTCGCTATAAGGATCTAAAACCATCATGTTTCAACTCGCTAAAATCAGGTTTGCTCTGTTGCTGTTACTAGCCTTTTGCCTGGTTGCAACCCATGTAGTAGCAACTTCGCTTCCTTATGCCAAGGCCGGATTGACAGACAGAGAAGCGGCAACGCATCTTCTAAATCGTTTCACCTTTGGCCCCCGACCCGGCCAAATCGATAGAGTGATCGAGATAGGGTTAGATAACTGGTTTCGTCAACAGATTGAGAGTGAAAACTCAACTGCAGGTCTAGATCTCCGACTGGCACAGTTGGGAATTACCAACATGACAACCTTCCAAGTTTTGAGCCGTCATCCCAGTAATGGAAGCCTTCGGTCAATGGCGATTCGAGATGGCGTAGTTCCTGAAAATATCGTCGATCTGGAGGCTGATCAGCTAAAAACAAAACTTCAAGAGTACGCCAAAGAGCATAGATTTCGATCACAATCCCTGTTAATGCAAGAGCTAAAAGGGCGAAAAATTCTGCGGTCGGTTTATACTGACAACCAGTTAGTCGAAGTTCTGACCGATTTTTGGTTTAACCACTTCAACGTCTCAACCACCCATGGTCAAGCGAGACCGTGGATTCCATCTTACGAAGAGGTGGCAATTCGTCCTTATGTCTTAGGTCGTTTTTACGATATGTTGGAAGCAACCGCTAAACATCCCGCTATGTTGTTTTATCTGGACAACCATCAATCGAATGCTGAAGAAAGTGCAACCGCTAAAGCTAAGAGAAAGCGAAGGAGAACCCGAAAATCTCGACTAAGCAAAACATCATTAGGAGTAGCGAAGAGCGAAGAAAACATGATGAGCAGCCAAGCCATAATTCCGAAACCAAACAAGAAACGGGGGATTAACGAGAATTATGCCCGTGAGTTACTGGAACTTCACACACTTGGTGTTGACGGTGGGTACACTCAAGCCGACGTGGTTGCAACGGCTCGCGCCCTGACCGGCTGGAAGGTCAACGGAAAGTATCTGAATCGCATTAAGAAAGGCAAAAATAGTGACAATGCGATCAATTCCTTTACATTCGTTAAAAACAGTCACGATATTAACCCCAAAACTGTTTTGGGCCAGCGCCTATCACCCAATCGGGGAATAGCAGATGGTAAGCAAGTCTTAGATATCGTGGCTCAACATCCCTCAACCGCACAGCATATTGCACGGAAGTTAGCCGTTCGATTTGTTACGGAGAGTCCAACCGAAGCCTACATTAACCGATTGGCACAGATTTTCCTGTCCAGCAGTGGTAATTTGCGGCAGATGATAGAAGGAATCGCAACCTCGCCGGAGTTCTGGGCAGAAGCCAAGCGTTACCGAAAGACCAAATCGCCCTTTCGCTTTGTCGTTAGCACGCTCCGTATTACTGAAGCCGAGATAAAATCGACCAGGCAATTATCCAATTGGATTGCTCGAATTGGTGAGCCTCTTTACGCTTGTCAACTGCCAACCGGTTATGCTGATACAGGAGGATACTGGATCAATTCCGGTTCAGTATTAAATCGGGCTAATTTCGGAATGGATCTGTTTACCGGTAAGATCAGGGGAGTTCGAGTAAAACTGGCGGAAGATTCACCGAAGCAGTCGCTGTCGGAGCGAATACAATCACTCTGCCTGAGTCTATTTCCCATTCGGGACACAGAAAAAATGTGGCGGCAAATTGGACAGATCCTATTGGCCTCTTCTCCAGAATTAAAACCGGGTCGCAAACAGACGAAAGCCAGACGTCAACAAACAGCACAAATCGTGGGACTAATCATCGGTTCGCCTCAATTCCAGGTCTATTAAAGAGTTACAACTTTACAGGAGTCAATAGAATGTGGACAAGAAAAGCATTTCTGAAGTCATTGGGAATTGGTCTGTATTCAATTTCTATCGGTAGTGTTCCGCTGTTTTTGAATCGAGCGATTATGGCGTCTTCCGACGAGGAGCGTCGCCGAAAAACTCTAATTGTCATTTTTCAGAGAGGTGCAATGGATGGATTGATGGCGGTTTCACCCTTTAAGGATTCGCACCTGAAAAAGATGCGTCCGACGTTGATGATGAACGTTGACCAAAGCGGCCAGTCCCTGATAGATCTCGACGGTTCCTTCGGCTTGCATCCGGCTTTCAACTCTATGTTACCTTTTTTTATAAACAGAGAGCTTGCCATTGTGCATGGCGTAGGATCTCCCTACCCGACACGCTCTCATTTCGATGCCCAAAACTATATGGAAAGTGGTACCCCGGGTATTAAAGGAACTCAATCTGGTTGGCTGAATCGCGCTGTTGGCTTGTTGGATCGCGAAGGAACACCGTTGCGATCAGTTTCTGTAACCAAACGTCAACCGTTTGCCACGCAGGGCGACGAGTCAACAGTGGTCGTTCCCGATTTAAGAAGCTTTGGTCTAAGATCCGGTCATCAGACAATCAAAAATATCTATCGGACACTATACTCGGAAACCGGATTTGAGGCTTTACGAGATGCTGGCCAAGAAAGCATCTCGGCCATGAAAATGATCTCAGCCATTAACGCCTCCAAGCACCGTCCTGCCAAGGGCATCGTCTACCCTAAATCGAGAATCGGTAATAACCTGCGCCAGATAGCACAACTGATTAAAGCCGATGTAGGCCTTGAAATCGCCTTTACTGAAATGGGTGGTTGGGACACACATCGTCGCCAGGGAACAACGGCTGGCTCTTTTGCACGACAGGCTAAAATCCTGGCTGACTCTGTCGTCGCTCTATGGCGAGACTTGGAAGATCACCGCCAAAATGTGGTACTGCTGACCATGACTGAATTCGGACGCACTGTGCGTGAAAACGGTTCTGGCGGCACAGATCATGGTCGTGCTTCTTGTCTCTTCATCCTTGGGAGCCAAGTGGACGGAGGTAAAGTTCACGGGCATATTCCAGTTTTGGCACCAGAGGCACTAGAGGACCAACGAGATTTACCAGTAACCACTGACTTTCGTTCTGTTTTCGCTGAGGTCGCCGCGCAGCATTTGTCTATTACAAACGATACAATTCTCTTTCCCGGCTGGTCCGGTAGACGACTGCCGCTTCTAAGTTAAGCATATCCCCACGAATAAATTCGAGGGATACAAAGGCAGATGACCGCTGTTACTGAATTCAAGTGAAATTGCCAACCGGGCCTGACACCTTCTTGTCCAAGGGTTGGGCCTCCAACTCTTAAAATGTTTCGGCTGACGTCTCTACCCCATTGATATGTGGCACCGAATGTCTCTTAGAATTTTAGTTTCAAGAATCAACCTGCGATTTGAATTTGGATGAACTACGAGTATAGCTATCCCGAAAAAGTCTCCTTTAATGCTTGATTGGTAGCATTTTGGATATTTTTGTATTTTCTTCTTACATTTCCTCAGCGTATTTTTGAAAGTTGTCTCGGTCTGTCCCTCTATTTCACTACAAACTTTCAGATCTCAATACTATCTACATCCGAGTTAAAGGTAACAAAGTCTAATATAGGCTGCCGATCATTAAACTGTGGCTGACAACCATAATCCCCTTTTAGCCGTGATTGATGAGAACCTGTTCTACTATATCGTTTGATCCAAGCAGATACAGTTTAACAACCACTTCCATACCTGCGGCCAATTACTGTTTTCTTCAGCGAACTGTCTTTATTGGTCTCAACTATTCTCTTAGGCCAATCTAAGCTATATGCTTTTCATCTCAAGAATTAAATCTTTACTCAGAATAGTGTCTCGCCGGTAGTTTACTTCTGATCCAACCTTTGGTACAATGGTTCGGCAGATATGACCACAACTGACAAATTGCAACAGGGACGAAGAAAACGTCCTGTTCGGAATGAAATCTAATCTATCTTCAATCAGAAGGAGTTAGGCCACATGAAGCCTTATCGTCTAATGCAGACCCGTGCCTGGTATGGGGACGAAGAATTAACCCTACAGTTTCCCAGTAGTTGGGAAATCCAAAAAATAGCACCGAAAGACGCGCCAGAATTGACGGATGCGGAAATTAGATCTGCTTTTCAACAACCAATTGGTTCGACCGGTTTGTCGGAGATGGCAAAGGGCAAAAAAAGTGCGGCTATTGTAGTCGATGACCTGAGTCGTCCGACTCCAGCATCTCGGATCATCCCTGTCTTGTTACAGGAACTGAGCGAAATTCCAAAAGAGGAGATCTGTTTTGTGATCGGTGGCGGCTCACATCGTCCACTAACAGCAGACGAGATTAGCAAGAAGCTAGGGGCGGATATTGCTGCTGAATATCGAGTCTTTAACCACGATTTCATGTCGGGTGAGCACCGACCCTACGGTAATTTGCCCGATGGATTGCCAATCTATATCAATCGAGCGGTCGCCGATGCAGATCTTAAAATTTGCTTAGGCGGGATTTATCCCCATGGGTCGGTCGGATTTGGTGGTGGCTCTAAGCTGATTTTACCAGGGGTTTCAGGTTTTGCTACTATGTTCTATTTCCACACCTTTTATCGAGGGCGAGGGCACGCTGTGATCGACCAACAAGGCGACCAGCCAGATAATCGTACCATCTCCGAAGCCGTAGCAAAGGTCGTGGGGTTAGAGGCAGTGGTCAATGTAGTGATCAACAGTCGGCGTCAGGTCGCCGGCTTGTTTGTAGGGGATTTTGTGGAGGCTCAGCACACCGGCGCACAATTCGCTGCTCAGACTTACGGAACGGTGATTCCGCCAACTGTTCGTGCTGAAACCGATCTGGTAGTCTTAAATTGCTACCCGCTCGATTCCGACCCAATTCAAACCAGTAAAGCCTTGTGGGCGAGCGAGCACTTTGAAAACGCCTACATATTAGCTATTAATCCCGCCTGTGATGGTATCTGCTATCACGGTCTGTTTGACCAGATTGACTACCAACGGTTTCTGACTCAGCAAAATAAGGCCTCAGCCGATTCATCTACATCTACACCGGCACCTGCTCTTGAATCTAAAGACCAACTTCTAGTTTGGTCATCTAACTTTCCAGCGGATCAATTCTACAAAAAACATCCTACCGCAATTTTATATCGAGAATGGGAACAGGTCATTGAGATACTGCGTCCGAAGTTGCCAGCTACCGCTAAGGTGGCCGTATTTCCCTGTGCTAGTATACAGGTCTTATCGGAAGGCTAGAGATTGAGGATTAAACGGGAAGGATTTTATTCTCGGCTCGATCTTAGATCTAAGATTTCCAATTCAGACAATTGATCTATCCAGGATGGGATTTCGTCGATCGGATTACGGGACAGGCGAAGTTCTCGCAGATTTTGCAGTTGACCAATCGTTTCAGGTAATTGTCGGATCTGGTTGCTTCCTAACCGCAGTATCTGCAGACGATTCAACTCACCGATTGAGGCAGGAAGTGACTGTAAATTGTTGTGACCAACGTCGAGTGCCATTAAATGTTGCAGTCGATCAATTTGGCCCGGTAGATGGGTCAGATGGTTATCTGATAAGCTAAGTAGACGCAAATTAGGCAGGTCGGTTATTACCTCTGGGAGAGTTTCAAATAGGCCGCTATCAATGGTCAGATATTGCAAATTTTTAAGTTGGCGAAACGTGTCAGGCAAACTGGTTAAGGAACTTGGCTTGACAGTTAAGATCTGTAAATTTTTGAGTTGTCCAAAAGAATCTGGTAACTGCGTGATTGGGCTTCCATAGAGGAGTAAATTTTTCAGATTTTTTAAGCGACCGAAAGTTTCCGGCAGATGGTCTAGATGATTGTAGATAGTCTCAGAAGGGACCGTTCCGCAGATAGGATGTAATTCGTCTGATGGAGGCTCTTTCTCATTAGTATAGATAACCAGGCTAGACAGGTTTTCCAGTTGACCGATCACCTTCGGTAGATGTCTCAAATTGGCTGATCCGAGGTATAGCAGGCGCAGATCTTTGAGGTTGCAGATGGATTCCGGTAAGTACTCCAGTTTACTGTACCCTAAATCCAGCACTTGCAACTTCTGAAGTTGGCCGATCGAATCGGGAAGATATCGTAGCCGGGTTGAACCGAGATGCAGGATCTGTAATCGTTGGAGTTGACCGATTGAATCGGGGAGGTATTCTAGCTGGCTATAGCCGAAGTCGAGAACTTGAAGATTTTGTAAATTGCCGATGGTGATCGGCATGGTATTCGGATTATACGAGCCGACATACAACCGTTGCAAGTTGTTGAACGAGCCAAGCGACTCAGGGATGACATCGACACCTTCCAGGCTCAGGATATCGATATCAGCAGGATTTTCGAGGGCTGAGGTCATTGATTTATAGATTACTGGTCGTTGGCCGGTTCTCTGCGTAGTTGTGTTTTGACTATTAATAATGCAGTCAACCATACTGCCATCGTCCGACTGAACATACCATCTTCCTTCCGATTTGAAAGCGCCAAAATGGGGCTGAGCTTCGAGATAATGAGGCGAAGACATTTCCGCAGTGCGATTAAGCCTACTCATTTTGTATTTCCGCACCAGTTTTCTGGTTTGACGTCTGGATGCTTTCCAGACAGTACGATCAAGTTTACTTTTCGTTTCATCTATTTCCCTTAAGAAGTAAAATAAACTACTTTGTTGCTGATCTATACTCCTTGTCTATTTCTATAGTTTTCTATAGTTGGGATTTTGTCCAGACAGGAAAATGTATAAAGAAAGAGGCTCGAATTAATAGATATACGTCAGGTTAGAACGGGCGGAATCAGTGGAGAGAATCAATACAAACTGGGAGGATAAACAGCCATTTAGTTTGGTTCGACTGCCAAGGATAAGTTTCTGACGGTTTAGACCTGGCTTCTAAAGGTGCGGATCAGTTGGGAAATAATCGCTTGTTTGCGCTTCCAGTTGATGCGAGCGGGTGGGATAACATAAATACCGTCAACCGGAAAGCGGTCTTGTCTGCTGAGTTGATACACAAAGTCGTTGATCATCTCCAGGCCATAGATGGCCTGATCCTCAGCTGAAGATAGGCTTTGGAAACGATCCACCACGGTCAGTGGAATGTACATCCCCAAGTTGTCACGTAAAAAAGAGATGCTGCGAAAGCTGGTGATGGGCAAGATTCCCAGTAGTACCTTAATGTCAAAATTTCGGGTGGCGTGGTAAATCTGCTCTGCATCGTCCAGCGTATAAACAGGTTGGGTATAGACGTATCTGGCGCCGTTTTCAACTTTTTGGCGTAGATGTTTCAGATGAGGGCTGAGATTGGGAGCAACTGTTAAGCCTCCGCCAACATAAAAATTACAGGCTTCACCCAAAGGGGAACCGTCGATCAGATAACCCTGGTTGAGTCGTTCAATTAGGGCCATCAATTGCACTGAACCTCGCAGATCGGTTACGACTTTGGCTGTTTCGTAACGACCGACTTTGGGGTGATCGCCTGACAACGCAATTACCCCCTGAATTCCTAAAGCCCATGCCTCCAACAGATGTGACTGAATGCTAATCAAGTTGCGCTGGCGAGTGGTCCAGTGGATCAGGGTTGGAATATTGGTCACTTGTTGGAGTCGAAAAGCGGTACCGATAGTGCCGATATTGACGGTTGCCCCCGCATTATCCGGCACATCGAACATATCGACCCCAACTGTCGCCAGTCGCTGGGCTTGATTTAACATCGCTTTGAGCTGTGGAAAGGTATTGGCACGCATTTCGACACTGACTATCCGATTTTTGCGTTCAAATATCTGCTGAATCGGGTTAGGTGGAACGATACCTTTGGGTGGTTTGGGCTGTTCTGGAAAGACAAAAATTTGTGTTGGCCGTTGAATCGGAGATTGTCCAGCCACACTAGATCGAGTTTTCCGGATATATTCAGGCGTGGTCCCACAACAGCCACCGATGATGTTGACACCCAGGTCGATAAATTTTTGAACATACTCATTGAACAGGTCAGCCGAAACACTATAGGTCGTATCTAACTGTCCTTGGTCGATTCTGGGAGTACCTGCGTTAGGTTGGATGCTGAGAGGTGTACTGATAACTGGTGCTAGTTTCTCCGTAGCATTCAAGAGATCGTGTGGCCCCCGACAGTTCAATCCAATTATGGATACCCCTAACTGGGCTAATGATTGGGCAAATACCCGTACATCCGTTCCATCCCTCAAAAGCCCTTTCGAGACACCGCTGATTTGAGCAATTACCGGAACCTCGAACTCGAGTGCTAATTTAACGGCCACGGTTGCCTGGTGTAGATTGGTGAAGGTCTCCAAAATGACCAGATCTACTCCGGCTTCGACTAATACAGTAATCTGGGTTTTAAAGATCTGGCGCATCTCGCTCACCGACAGATCCCTCTCAAAAGGGTTACTTTCCAGTGGTCCAACCGAGCCTGCGACGAAAATCTCCCGCGAATCATGGCTGAGGCTAAGCATTCTACTTTTCGCTACAGCCTGTTTCGCCAGTTCAACACCTACCTGATTAATTTCCTTAACCCGATCGCCGAATCCATATAGCTCCAACTTCCGCTGATTGGCGCCGTAGGTATTGGTTTGGATGATATCGGCACCGGACTGGCAATATTCCAGGTGAATCTGTCGGACTAGTTCCTGGTACGATTCTTCGACGTTGCATGCATCCAGACAATCTATATGCGAAGGAATCCGTTGACGAAGCTGAGTACCAAACCCGCCATCGCAAACCAGAATTTGAGACTCAAGTTGAGGTAGGAAATTAGACATGATTACTTGACAGGAGGAACAGCTTTCTTAGATAAAGATCCATCTAAGAGGATCGCCCAAGCAGGTGCTGCCACATCTGCCGACGGAGCCCACGCTCTTTGTAGTGATCGGATTGTGAACAGATACCAACCCGCTCTGACCCGAGTCGACCGGCTTCAATCTCAGCCGTCTTTGGATCGTGATTCCAACTGGGTTTGGTGGGTTCGCTTGTCCGATTAAATAGAAATTTCAGCATATAACGTGTGCGATCGCCCTTGTTTCGGCTGGCAGCATGCCAGATATCGTAGTGATTAATGGCGACAGTGCCCGCCTTGACTGTCAATGCTACTTGGTCACGAAAATTAGTGTAGGTAGCCATCTGGTCGGTCGGCGCATTGCGGAAATGGGTTCCAGGTACAACCATAGTTGGTCCTAAATCTGAACTGACATCTTGTGGATAATACATGGCTAACACGGTACGAATTTGGTGATGTCGCTGATTAACGCCATCCTGATGCCAACTCTGACTGCGAGAACCGACAGGGTTAATGTGGCAGTGCCGGTGTCCACTCATCTGGTAGCTCTCACCTAGCAGGCTAATCAATGCACCTTTGACGCTTGGGTGGTCGTAAATCTGGTACAGTTTTGGTACAGCGTCTAAAATTCCGTCGCCCGGATTGCTTTTTAACTGACTAATCTCGTCGTAAATAGCCTGGTTGAGAGCCTCGGGGATATCGGTTTCGACGATATGATAGCCATGGGTAATGAAGGTAACAACCTCTTGGTCGGTCAAGAGATGAGAGGATGGATTATTTTCTGGTTCATTTTTGACTTCAGTCATCGTAGGCCTCTAATTTTTGCAAAATAAACTCATATCCTAAGACGTCAATTTCACAATCGTCGAAGTTAGTGCGTTGGTCAGGAAACTGGATTACCTGCCAACCATCTAAAATAGCATCATGTACGGATCGATAAGGCCAGTCATCGATATCGGGATCTATTTCAGTAACCGAACCTTTAACGGGTTCGTGGTATCCTGTGACCACCACTTGAGATCGGATGTTAGGGGTTGCGGCGTGAATGTACAATAATCTTTGGCGGACCTGCTGCTGCTTGATAATAGTGGTCAGTTGATCTAAATCGGCTTCAGAAATTCCACCGTTTGCGATCTTTTGCCGCACCTCGGTGATCCACTGATAGATTTGGTTTTTAGTAGGTTGGCTCATCAGTCTAATCGCTCCAACTCAGTTTGCTATTTACTATCTGTTCGTAATTACGGATAGGTTTATTTTATCAAGTCGATAAACTGAAGGCAAAAAATTATCAACGGGAAAGAAGGACGAAAATCTACCGCAACGATTTTTGTTGTCGGATGTGTGGTAGAGGGCTACCATCAAGACTGTATTGCCTTCAAGAGATCGGTGTCTCCGGTTCCAGATCCGAGGTGACTGTAGAACAACCTTTACTTTCGTCGTCGATACTGGATTTAATGGATTTCTGCGTTGGCTTAGCCAAAAATGGTATGTACAGTAGATTAACTAAGTATATCTTACTTAACTAAGAGGAGGGATTTTCTTTTCTTCTCCCTCTTGCATAAACTCCCTTTTGCATAAAGATATCTCTAACTAACTTCATCCGTCTGCGGGGTTATCGATGTGCAAGCAATCGTTTAAATTAAAGCCTTTAGGCAAGACTAGAGTACACGCCCTCCATTTTGTGTTTGGGCCGGACCTGCCCGCTCATAACCTTGGCTAGGGCTAGCAATCAGAAGATAGGATAACCAGTGCGGGTAGATCAAGGAAGATTGGATTAAACAATAGACCGACCCGCACCGGACTCCAGTATCTTTAAAGGTAGATGTTACGCATTTGCCAGGTATCCAGAGATTTGAGTTGACTGTCCTGCCCTTGTGACCGGAGTGAAACACCGAGGCTATCAACACGGCCTGGATAGACGCGCATGGCCACGCATTGTCTGTCGTTGACAAAGACCTCAATCACGCTCCTGTCGATAAAGACCCGCAGTTGTAGCGTTTCATCGGGAGCGATGTAAACCGGACCACTCTCCGGTGCACGTGAGCCCGCCTGTGGCAAAATCGAGGCATACGAAGAGTCGATGGTCAACCAACTGAAGTGGCGCACTTCGCCGTGGTCACGATTACGATAGCCGCGATTTTTAAAAAAGGCAATTCTGGTGAACTCTTCCTTGTTTGGAGAACGCAGGACGTTTATCTCTAACATCGGTGCATGGCCCACATCGATCTCGGCCACGATTTCCATCGCATTGCCGCTGATCCGGTCGAGGACGATTTCCTGGTTGGCGGGCAAGGTCATTTCACCTACGCGCTGATGATTGTAGCGAAGTGATTCGATATTTCCAGCCGGTTGAATGCCGAGTTCATCTGTGCCGATCAATGTTAAATGGCGCGGCAGGGTCATAATCTGGTTCCAACCCTTGGTCGGCATCCCTGGATTCATATTGTAGATGACAATCAATCCTCCCTTACCATCAGGGGTAGCAGATGGAGCGTGAACGCCGGACGGACCAACCGGGCCGAAGTTGTTTTTGCCGTGCGAGGTGACGACGAACTTATCCCGTTCGGTATCGTAGTCGCCCAACAGGTATTGCCCTCCGCTCATATGGCTGAAGAACAACAGCATGTGCCGGTCTCCGATAGGCCAGAAATAGGGACAGGCTCCATCATCACCGACCAGGGTGAACTGATCATCTTCGACAAAGGGGTGCAGATACTCCCAACTAGCCAGGTCTTCGGAACGGAAAAGAAAGTTGGCACGAACCGCTTTTCCCGCCGGACCATTGGGTAGCGTTCCACCAGAGAGTGAGTAGTAGATGTCGTCTTTTTTCCAGATACAGGGGTCAAAAACCCGATACGGAAGGGGTGAGTTGTCGGTTGATCGCATCGGTATAACGGCCTGCCCTGTCATTTTTTCCCAGTTTAGTAAGAGGGGGTCTTTAGACACGGCAACCATGTTACCTACCTCTGTTCCGTGATAGATGGCGATAACGCGATCTTCTTCTACCAGTGTCGAGCCGGAAAAACAGCAATTTTCAGGGTGCGGATAGATAGCGTAAGGGAGATCCCGCCAGTGGATCAGATCCTCACTGATAGCGTGTCCCCAATGCTGACGTGGATCTTCCGGCGGATAGGCTTGATAAAACAGGTGCCACCGATCTTGCCAGAAACAGAGTCCATTGGGATCATTAAGGGTGTGCTCAGGATTGATGTAGTGATAGATAGGACGATGCGGGTCACCCTCGTAGGATCGACGGTACTCTATCAGACGCTGCATCAGCGGGTTGGTCTTTAGCTGGGCTTCCTGTTCTTCCAGCGTCTCAGCAAACGTATACTTTGGAACGCGTGATGTTCGATCCGGTTGTGTCTCTACGGCCATTATATCTCTCCTCGTAACTTTCAGTATTTCAGTAAAGGTCAGACTTCTATCTAACGGGTATACCATAAAACACTTATCGAAAAATGTCAACCGGCTAGCGGGATGACACGCAGTTATAGACCAAAAAGCTTTTGAGCATTCTGGCTGTAGATTTGCTGCCGTTCACCGGCCGTAATTTGCATCTGATCAACCAATTGAGTAAAGACAGTGGGTTTAACCCAGGGATCATCGGAGGCGAATAAAAGCCGATCACCGCCGATAAAACGGTGGGCAAAAGCGATGCTCTCAACTGAAGGCGAAACCAGATCGAAGTAGACGTTCTGTCGGAGGTAGGTGCTAACCGGCTGGCTGATATGATCGGTGGCCCGACCCATGATCTCTGTTTGATGATCAATGCGTCCCATCATATAGGGTAAAACGCCACCGGTATGAGGCAGAACAACTTTCAACCTGGGATGCCGTTCAAAAATACCGCTTAGAATTAGACGTAACAACCCAAAACTGGTATCGATCTGGAAGCCGATCATGGGGATCATGGAAAAGTCCTGGATCGCTTCTCCCCATGCGGGGACGGTCGGGTGGAAAATAATCGGCAGATTACAGGCTTCAAGGTGGGTGTAAACCGGCTCGAACTGAGGGGATTCCAGCTTTTGACCGGCAATATGAGGGTAGAGCATCGCCCCTCTAAACCCTAACTTGGCGATACGGTCAATTTCCTCGATGGCTGCCGCGGGTAGATTCCAAGGCAGGCTGGCGAATCCGGCGAAACGATCCGGTTTATCCTGAATCAGGTTGGTGATATAGTCGTTGATGGTCCGAGCGCCGGCAACCGATAATCGGTCTGGCAAGAGGCACGGATTCGGGATGTTGATGCTGACAATGGCCAGGTCCACGCCAGCTTCGTCCATCGATTTCAACTTGGCTACCGGGTCATAAACATTTAAATCTAAACGAAATGACTGCCAACCACTGTAGGAGACCTGGTAGACCTGATCGTCAATCTGTTCGGTGCGGAGTGGGATAAAGGTGTCGTCCGATTTCAAAAAACTGTTGACCTGCATCAGGATATCGACATATTCCAGCGGGAAAATATGACTTTGACAATCAATCTTCATCATTCTCAATTCACCCATTACTCTTTTTCAGCGTAACGACCCATCCCTTCGTCTCCGCCGGTTTGTACTTTCGCTTCGCCGACTCATAACCTCTCAGATATTTAGAGGTGTGCCAGAGGCTGAGCCGTTGCCCGTCAGGTAACCAATCGATTGAGGTCAAACGAATATCGGTTCTTGCCACTTGCAGTTTGGAGCCGGTTTCCAGGTCGTAAACCCAGACCATCCATTGAACCCCCATGCAGTCGGCACGTTCCATAAATGCTACCCGGCGACCTGTTGGAGACCAGGTTGGCGCGGTATGTTTTAAGATCTGCGTATCCAGCAATTGTTCGCAGTTGGTAATGTGCAGTCGCTTATCCAGTACCGGATCGAGCTTGTTACTTCCAACCTGGACATGAGCCAAATAGGTGCCGTCTGCAGACCAGGCTAAATTCCTGATCCGGCGGTACTGAGTGGGGATCGACAGGACTTTTTGCCCTTTCGTCGTATAGATCTCTACTTGGGCTTGACCAGAGGCAAAGTGCTGTCCGCCGATACCAAGTGCAATCTGTTGACCGTTGGGAGACCAGGCGGGTGGATCCAAGTAGACAAAAGAGCCAACCTTTCCCTCAATCGGAATACGGGTGAGGGCTGTCAGGCCACCTCCATCGACGTTAACCCGATACAGAATATCTTCTCCATTTTCCCACTGGCGAAAAGCGATCTGGTTGGCAACAGGAGAACAGGCAGGCGCATCCCCTTCGGCAACCTTGATCAGGGCCTTTGTCTTCGGATTTATAGCCCATACATAGCTTTTTTCACCTTCGTAAGCCTCGAACACAATCAGATTGCTATCCAGCGACCAAGAGAGATTAGGGTTATAGAAGTTCCCCCTGCACTGCTTGCGAAACCGCTTGCCTTTGGCATTGGTCGTCCATAGCTCGCTGGCCCGCCAATATTGACCCGACAGGTCGGTTCGACGCAAGAAAGCAATTGACTTGCCATCAGGTGATCTGTGAGGCACCTCGGCCCCACTAATCAACGAAATAGATTCGATCTGCTGACAGATATCCTGATTAAAGTGGACTTCGCCCTTCTCGATAAATTGTCCCATCGCACTGGATTCAATCCATCCTCGACGGCCGTTTGGTAACTCGATTTGTCGAAAACATCGATGGTCTCCAGGGAGCGGTTGACTTTTGCTGGCTGGACGATTTTCCTCGCTCGAGATTAGCACTGCCATACCGTCATTCAATTTGACCAGGATGGATTGATCGGTTCGGTCTGCGGATTGAGGTGGTTTCTCGTAAACGGGTACCCGGTCTCTAACAACAATCCGTGTAGGTGACTGAACCTTTTTCAACGGTTTCGACTTTGGAGAGGATTCCACCCCAAACGCATAAATATAGCCGTCGTAAGAAGCGGCGTAGAGCATCCCGTCCGCTATCGCTGGAGTGCCATCAATATAACCCGCTGTCTCGTGAGCCCAGACAACTTCCTCCGATTCACCGTCAAAGGCATACAGGTATTTGTCACGGGCTCCGATATAAACCGTTCCATTGGCAGCGACGGGATAACTGTGTGTGAAGGGCACTTTTTCCCGCCACCGATCGGCCTGGTGCAACGGCTGTTTTGGTGTTAATTTCCCATTATAACAAGTAAAATCGATGTCGTTAATCTGGATCTGTCGAGTGGTTTTCTGAACCAATTGACCATCGGTAGTTCGTAACACGTAGATTGTATCGCTATAAGCACCTGCGTAGATCATGCCGTTAGAGACAAACAGGGGACAGTTGACCCAGGTTTGGACTTTGGTTCGCCAGACTTCCTGACCTGTCTCGGCCTGTAAGGCGTAAATATGGTTATCGGTAGCACTGAAAAAGACCAATCCATTCCAGATTACAGCAGAAAAACGAATCGCACCTGCAGCGTTAAATGTCCACTTTACCCCCCAAGACTTTGCCTCTAAGGCATAAAAAGTGTGATCAGTGGAGCCAATGTAGACTATATCGTTGGCTACCACCGGGCTGGCCTGCACCTGTCCACCTGTTTTGAATCGCCATTTTAATTCGAGCGGTGGTTTCAGTACCGTTTCAGGACTGCGACCTGACTGCTGCAGGTCATGCATGAACATGTACCAATCTTGCACTCGAGGTGGCTTAACTTCAATCGGTGCCTGATCAGTTGGTACTGTAGACGCTTGCTCCACCGGTACGTCATCTATTGACTGGCAGGAAATTAAGCCCAATAAACCAACTAGGCATTGGCAGAGAAAAACGGCTAAAGCCGGACTAGAACGGATCGACAGAGTTGTTCTGTACCTAACCGGCAAGATGGGCCTTACTAGGAATAACAGTTTGAGAGGCAGATCTAAATCTGGATGGCTTGGCATGCGTTTAATCTTCAATCTAGCGGGATTTAATGGTAAGATAGAAAGTCTTGAGTATGTTACCATCTCAGATGGTATAGAATAATGCCAAATTATGCTCGGAAAATCAACCCTTAAATGAATGCTTTTAAATAAAAATAGAAATTAGACACTTAAACATTGAAAGGTTCATTTTGACTGTTGGCTTCTTACATATTCTCAGTTAAAAAATGTGATTGATACTGGTCGATACGCTGACCTACTATTTCTAGTTGGCGTCCTGAAAAGCCTCAGAAAGCCAGGGGCCAAGTCGCCTTTGATGAGAAAAAACGATCGATTTATTAACCTATGTTTCTACTGGAAATCAGACCGAAATCACTGACCAAAAAGGGAAAAAGATAAAAAGAACGAATTCATCTGATCAATGAAGAGGTCACGTTGTCTATCCCAAATCCGAGTGGAACCAAATCGATGATTGTTACCTGGAATATGTTTGAAGCCGTAAACAATTGGTGGTGGGCCATAGACAACATCAAGATTACGACAGACGCATATGCTATAGATCCAAAAGATGCTTGGCACCACAACCTGGAGGCGAATTAAGCAGTGCATACCGCTGAATAGCTGGAGATATTTATCGTCTTAACACCAATAAAAGGCTAACTTTTCAGTCTCTCTTTTATAATCATCTCTCGATGAAAACTAACTCCGACTCCATTTACCAGTTCGCTATCTATCATCTCTAATCTTCACCTAATACGCCTTTGCCTTCCTATCCAGAAAAAGATGTATTAGATACCTGAGATATTTGCACCGTGATTTACCAACGGGATTGCAAAACCGTCGCAGATCCGCTAGAATGTAATAATATCTTACTGAGGGATAATATTTATGGAGCAACTCAGGCAGTCGGTTTCAACCGAGATTCAGAGCGGGCGAATTGGTGCCCCTGTTTTCCTACGATGTTTTTATCAGATTTCCAAAAGCAATCCACTCGAGGATGCTGTCGCAACAGTGACCAACTTAGCCGATAGTTGGATCACCTCCCAAATTGAGTACACCCACACCCAGCGAGACGATTGTCAAATTACAACCTTGTTGCGGTTTACCGATGGTGAATCAGCCCTACTATGCGTCAACCAACTTGACCAAGAATCGATGATTGACTTTCACCTGATTGGTAGTCGAGGAACAATCTACCATCAGGCCAGAATTCCTTTGGAGGACACCGATGTCAAATAAGATCTATGGGGTATTATTGGTCGGCGGATACCGTTCTCACCAGGAAAACTATGCTTCCCAATTTCTGTTAGATCCTCGTTGTCGTCTAGTGGCTTCGGCAGACGATGCTAATGCACCTGCCGAACGGGTTGAATTGAATCAGCAACTGGCAAAACAATTAGATTTACCTTATCAAGATCTGGAGACAGCACTTCAGCGAACCGATGTCGATCTGGTTTCTTTGTGTCCTGAGGCCGAACGACGGGCGGAGATCGCAGTTAAATGTGCCAAAGCAGGCAAGCATCTCTATCTGGACAAGCCATTAGCCCCCAATCCACGGCATGCCCGGCAAATTGTAGAAGTAGTGCAAGAGACAGGTGTCAAAAATCAGATGTTTAGCAACGTCTATTGCGGATGGGCGCAACAGGCCAAACAGACACTCAATAGCAGACAAGTTGGTGATCTGCGCGCCATCCATTGCGATATTACATTTGCTAAAGGTCATCCCGGTTCAGCCCCCAAAGGGAAACGAAACGAATCCGGTGAACGACCCCGGTATACTTTTGTCGAAGCCAAGCCCGAATTGTTCGATATCGGTGTCTACGCAGTATCGATCATCAACTGGCTGACACAGAAACGGGTTAAAAGCCTCGTTGCTACCACCAGCAACTATTTTTTCAAAGAACATGCGGCTTGTGATGTTGAAGATTTTGGTACTATTGTCATGAAGCTAGAAAATGAGACAACTGCCAGTGTCAGTTGTGGGCGCTTTGGTTGGACCAGCCACCCACTAAGTGGCATTCAGAAGTTGAGACTGGTTGGAACTGAAAGGTCAATCTGCTTTGATGCCCATCAACCTCGGTTAGAAATCTACACTGCAGAACCGGCTTTCCAACCCCCTGTCCCGCATCCATTAGATCCGATGGGCATGTGGGGTGGTACAACTGTGGATGCCATTCCCAAGAAGACGTGGAAAACAGTCGGTAGCGCCGATTGGATTAAACGGGAGTTTCAAGCCTTTGTGGATGCGATCGAAAATGATACGCCAACTGAAATGACGGCTGAATTAGCCGCACATTCGGTAGAGATTATTACGGCTGCTTATAGATCCGCGGCCACCGGTCGAATGGTCGAACTAGATTGACGATCTTTCTAATTTTCTAGTTTGCGCTGACGGTTCATGCGGAGATACTTCTACCGCCTCTACAAGGAACTCAAGTATTGCCTACACCGACCAGAGATTTCGCTTTCCTATTTCCTCAACTTAAGTCATAAAAATCGTTTTTGGCTTTGGCACCCGCAACATCGGCTCCAGACCGTCGGTATTACAGGCACGAATGGCAAGACTACAGTGGCCCGTTTTTTGTCTTCGATTCTCAAGCAAGCGGGCCACCAGGTCGGCCAACTCGGAACTCATACCCACTATATTGGTGATAACCCCTTATTCGCCCAGCTAACCACGCCGGACGCGGTTACGCTGCACCATTTGTTATCGGAGATGGTAGTAGAGAATGTGACCCATTTGGTCATGGAGGCCTCTTCTCACGGGTTAGCCCAAGACCGACTCCGGGATCTAACTTTTCAAGCTGCCGTCTTTACCAATTTGAGTCACGATCATCTTGACTATCACGGTACAATGGACAGTTATCTGTCAGCTAAAATGCGCCTGTTTCAAAAGGTTCGACCAGATGGACGAATACTAATTAACGCTGATGATCAACGGTCAGAGTTAATGATATCGAATATCCGTCAGTTAAGCAACAGGCAGATACAGACCTTTGGTCTTAACCAATCAGCTGATCTTCAAGCCAGCCAGATCCGTACCAAAGCCAGCGGCACCCACTTTCAAGCCTCCACGCCAGGTGAAACTTTTGAGGTCGAAATCCAACTCCCAGGCGATCATAACGTATCTAATGCTCTGGCTGCAATTGGTGTGGCCCAGTTCTTTCAGGTTCCTCTGACCCAGATCCAAAATGGATTGCGCCAAACCGTTGTGCCGGGGCGGTTTGAATGGATCACCAAAGGAGAGATTCAGGTGGTAGTCGATTTCGCGCATTCCCCGCAGGCACTGAAAACCCTACTCCAGACCGCACGACAACTGACAGATAATCGACTTATCTGTGTGGTCAGTTGTAACGGCAACCGGGATCGAGATAAACGGCCCCTGATGGGACAGATTGCAACCGGCTTATCCGACCTAACAATTATGACCAGTGGAAGTCCCAGATCTGAAGATCCAGTGCAAATTTTAGCTGAAATGGAATCTTGTCAAGACCTAAAACAACAGTATCAAGTTATTGCGGATCGGCGACAAGCGATTGAGAACGCCTTGCAAACGGCGACTGACGGTGATTTTGTCATTATAGCGGGACGAGGGTGCGAAGCGTGGATCGAATTTGGAACAGAACAGATTCCGTTTGATGATCGAGAGGTTGTACGCTCAATCTTGGGATGTTAGACGAATTTTGCCCGCCTAATTCTATTCTCAACTAAGATTGTCTGTATATTGACCAGAGGATTCGGCAATACATGAATAAGGAGTGCTGAAAATCAAGCAATTGCCTATTGCACTGAAAACGATTGACTATTTCAGAACTCGTTCCTGATGGAGTCTAGGGGCCAGTGTTAGTTTCCTATCTTTCATCGACTAAATGAATTTACAGAGCTGAATATACGATTAACGGTAAAATGAATAAACCGTAATATTCCAGGAAGATCGAACCAACACCCAAGCACCACCGATGATAAATTCTCCGAGAAGAAGTCCTAAAAAAGCGGCAAGGTTTTATAGTAGAACCGAATACCGCCGGCAATAGCAAAGCCGAGCCACATCATCCTGGATCGAAAAAACCCGCCGTCAGAACGTGCTATTTCCAACGGAAACTTTGCGATGGGATAGCTCAACCGCTCTCGTTCGATCCACTGTTTTCTGAGCAATAGATCTAAGCAAACTATGACCCAGATAAGCGTTTTCAAAAGTAGTGTCCACTAGACGATCGGACGCAACCAATCGTTAAAATATGTTTGATCATAAAATGTCGTTTTACCAACATAGAGGTGTTCCAAACTTGAAAGATTGCTGGAAGTCAACCAGGGAGATCGATATCACCAGAATATTTGTTTCCACTCATTTTATAGGTGTGGCAAACCAGAAACCGCTCGGGATTGTCGATGCCACTGTCGACATCATGTCGTGACCAGCGACGGCCGAAGCAAATGATAGCATGAAATAGATGATCAATAGTTCTCCTTGTTTCATGGTTTCATGGCAAAACGCGGCCAAATTCGCTGTAGCAGAAAATTGAAATCCACCAGCGCGGCTATAGTGATCACCGCGTTGTAGATCAGGGACATGTTGGTCGGCAAGATCTTCTAATATTTAAGATGGTTAGCCATGATAAAGGAGATATTTACCGGTATCAGTGTTAAGTCGATAATGACTGCTCGAAACGTTACACCTGCATCTGGAGTTTGATGATTCTGCGTGCCTCTAGCCATAGGCACGGTTCTGCTATAGACGCTTAGCGATGAGTTTGACAGTTTTCATTTCATTCTGAGAAGGTAAAGAGTTCGGAAAGCAAGTACCAATTCTAATATCATATTTTAACGTATCAAATTATCCAACCGAGAAAAAATTGTGTGTAAACAAATCAGGAGGATAAATCGAAATATTTATCTGTTGGGAAGCAGGTCGACCAATTGGTAAGAGTAATCATTAAAAGAATAAAAACAGGTAGCTATTCATCACGCTAGAGGAGTAAATGATGAAACGATCAGGAAATAGGTTATCTAATCAGGTGGCCATTGTCACTGGGGCAGGTCAGGGAATGGGAGCAACAATGGCCAAACTGATTGCCGAGGAAGGCGGGCAGGTCGTTGTTAGCGATATCAATCAAGAGAAAGCCTCAGTCATTGCTGATGAGATTAGCGAAACGGAAACTCAAGCCCTGGCTGTCCAAGCAGATGTCACTAGAGAAGAAGACGTTAAGGCAATGGTTGAGACAACGATCGAACATTATGGAACGATCAGCATCTTGGTGAATAATGCCGGAATTCTTTACCCGACACGAATTGAGCAGATAACAAAAGCGGAATGGGATCGGGTACTTGAGGTCAATTTAACCGGTACCTTTCTCTGTTCCCAAATGGTACTGAAAACTATGAAGAAAAACAGGTATGGACGCATTGTTAATATGTCCTCGTCGGCAGGCAGAAGCGTCAGTACACTCGGTGGGGCTCATTATACGGCGGCCAAGGCAGGGGTACTGGGTCTTAGCCGGGCGTTAGCTAAAGAGATGGCTCCCTTTGGTATTACCGTTAATGCAATCTGTCCGGGATTGATCGATACGGAGATGGTGCAGG
This sequence comes from Candidatus Poribacteria bacterium, assembly GCA_030748495.1. Taxonomy (GTDB): domain Bacteria; phylum Poribacteria; class WGA-4E; order WGA-4E; family UBA9662. The sequence goes on from JASMLX010000009.1 coordinate 28,747, forward strand.
CGGAGTGTACGCCTGAGCGGATCAGTGCCTATGAAGCCAGTTTCCCCATTCCTCGGTTGGGTCGCCCTGATGAAGTCGCTCAACTAATGCTCTTTCTAGCAACTGATTCGGCCTATATTACAGGTGCATCTATCGATATAAACGGTGGAGATCTAATGATATGAGAAAAATGAAGGCGTTTGTTAAGATGTTAAGAAAAATGCCGAACTTGGTTTGTGGCTTGACGAAGCGCCTATTCCTAAAGTTGGTGTCAACGACATGTTGATACGGATTCACAAGACCTCCATCTGTGGAACAGACCTTCATATCTACAACTGGGATCAGTGAGCACAAAAAACCATTCCAATTCCTCTGGTTATTGGCTATGAATTTGTTGGTTTCGTAGAAGGGGTTGGTAGCAACGTTCACGATATCAGCCCAGGTGACGTAGTGAGTGGCAAAGGGCACCTTGCCTGTGGCCACTGCCGAAATTGTCTTGCCGGGCGTTGACATCTGTGCGTGAAGACGAGCGGTGTCGGTATAAATCGGGACGGTGCGTTTGCCGAATATTTGTCTATTCCTGTAACCAATGCATGGTACTGCGACCCCAATATCCCTACCGATATTCTGCCGTGTTTTGATCCGCTTAGCAATGCGGTGCATACCACGCTGTCTTTGACATTCTCGGTGAAGATGTCTCGGTAACGGACGCTGGCTCCATTGGCCTCATGGTAGTAACCATTGCCAAACATACTGGTGCACGTTATGTGGTGATCACCGATATTAATCCTTACAGGTTGGAACTAGCCCGGAAAATGGGAGCGACACGTGTCCTGAATGCAACCACAGAAAAAATAGAGGATGTAGTTAAAGAGTTGGGGATGAAAGAAGGTTTCGGCGTTGGACTCGAAATGTCAGGGAGTGCACAGGCTTTTAGGAGTATGCTGTCAAATATGTGCCATGGTGCTAAGATTGCCATGCTCGGCAATCCAGGAGTCCAATGCTGCCATCGATTGGAATCTGGTCATCATTTAACGGATTAACGATAAAAGGTATTTACGGCAGAGAGATGTACGAAACTTGGTATAAGATGACCAGCATGATCCAAACGGGTTTGGACATTTCTCCGATAATAACCCATCGGTTTCGAGTTCAACTCTTTGAAGAGGGATTTGAGATCTTACGATCCGGCAAATTCAGGAAAGGTCATTCTTGACTGGACCAATTGATCAGATATCTCTCGTAAATGGCTCAACCCAAATACTTCTCAAGTAGAGATGAGACAGAGGAAAATATGAGATGATTGAAGCAATGAAATTTTACCTGAATCAGCAACTGCAGGAAATTGAGGACAGCGGTCTCTACAAAAACGAGCGAATCATCACCAGTCCGCAACGAGCGATGATTGATATTAAAAGCGGACAGACGGTGCTGAATATGTGTGCCAACAACTATCTCGGCTTAGCCAATCATCCGCAAATCATTGCCACCGCTAAGGCCGGTACGGATCAATGGGGATACGGCCTCTCCTCTGTTCGATTCATCTGCGGCACCCAGGAAATCCACCGAACGCTGGAGCGCGAGATCTCTGAATTTCTCAGCACTGATGATACGATCCTTTATACCTCCTGTTTCGATGCCAACGGCGGCCTGTTTGAAACACTGCTGACAGAAGAGGACGCAGTGATCAGTGATGAACTAAACCATGCCAGCATTATCGACGGAATACGGTTATGCAAGGCCGAAAGGTTGCGTTTTAGCAACGGTAATATGAACGATCTGGAAGCCAAACTCAAGGCATCACAACAGGCTAGGTTTCGTTTGATTGCCACTGATGGCGTCTTCTCCATGGACGGAACCGTTGCCAATTTACAGGCGATCTGTGATCTAGCTGACAGATACGGTGCTTTAGTGATGATCGACGATTCTCATGCTACCGGATTTTTTGGTAAGCGAGGGAAGGGTACCCACGAATACTGCGGTGTCCTCGGTCGCGTGGATATCATTACCAGCACCTTGGGAAAGGCACTCGGTGGTGCCAGTGGTGGGTTCACAAGCGGACGGCAAGAGATTATTGATTTTCTGCGCCAACGTTCACGCCCCTATCTTTTTTCCAATTCTCTGGCACCTGTCATTGTCTGTGCCTCTTTAAAGGCGCTGGAGATGGTCTCGTCCTCCACTGCCTTGCGGGACAAGCTGGAGTCAAACACCCATTACTTTAGAAAAGAGATGGTAGATCAGGGATTCGAAATTCCGGTCGGTGATCATCCAATTGTACCAATTATGCTCGGTGATGCTGCGTTGTCGCAAAAGGTAGCTCACAGACTTCTTGAAAAAGGGGTCTACGTTATTGGATTTTTCTATCCCGTGGTTCCCAGAGGAACAGCTAGAATCCGAACCCAAATTTCTGCCGCTCATACACAAGAAGACTTAGATCTTGCGGTTAGAGCGTTCGCCGAAGTAAAAGCAGAATTTGGAATATAAGACCGTGATAGATGAAAGATCCGCTTAAACCAATCGATTTACCGGGGTATGTTCGGCGCGGTATTGAGCACATCTGCAACAGCGTAGATCGGGAACGGGATTGTCGTCCGTATTTTCGCTTTAACCTGACCCCGTCCGCCTGTTTGGGACAGCATGAGGGATGCGAGACTCCTCATACCATTGGGCGTTTCCTGCATGCGCTGAATCCGTGTCGCGACATTACCAGATTATACCGGATTACCGGACGATCCTCAACTGCTGCATGGGCTGCGTCAACGCCTGTTTCGAAGTTGCGATAAGGGGGACGGTTTCGCATGGGATGACACGGGGCATTCTCCCAATCCGCCGTTGGCATTTATGCATCACCAGAGAGAAGCACTGTTGGGGTAGATCACTTTTCCTCAACCGAATTTTTTAACTTAGGAGCGTGTACTGGGACATGAAAAACCTTATTGCGTCCGATGGCTGGGCAACACCGCCGTGGCTATATCTGGCGGTGGCGGCGGATGGCCTTATCTCCAGAGTTATCCAGTATTATAAAGGCAACAGGAACAGTATCCGTTTGACCTGTTTGACAATGACCTCTGGTCGGCGATCACCAGATCAAAGTTTGACGCCGTGTCCCCGATAATAGCTCGGATTGTCTATCCGATCTCGTACCTGTTCCGTCACTCGTTCAACGATCAATTGAACTGCTTGTTCACCGGCTTCAGACGTAGCCTGGTGCGGTGGCCGGTTGCCGCCAACACCGAGTAGGACTGCATTCTGATCTGCCGGCAGAGTAGAGAGATCGACAAGGGTTTCATCCTCCAGTGCCATCAGTAGGCTGGTCTCCCACCAAGCAGCGTGATCACCCGCCGCTGGAAACCGATCCTTTACCAACTCGTAACCAGTGAACACCCACGGAATTGCTGCATTTCTTCTGTTGTTCCACCTCTGTTGTTGGAAAAGTGATGCCGCTGCTCTAGCGTGATCAATCAGTGGATAGTGACCGGCTACAATTACCAAAACCTCGAATCCAAGCGATTGTCCTTGATTTAGCATGTGTACCAGCAGTTCGATATAGGCCATGTTCTGCTGATGCGGGCTACGCCGCATATATCCTGGCGCCAGGTTCTCCTCGGGAATCCCCATAATCTGGCAAATATCTTTTCGGTTCCCTAAATTGGCTTCAATCAAGGCCTCCTCACGGTTTTCTCCAAACCATAGAGGTGGAAAGACTAAGCCTCCGCCCGTTTCGGCGCAACGAATTGCCAGGGCGTGCGCTTTTAGAGTGTCCAAGCCAACAGGATTATGCAGCCCATGCCATTCTATAGTTCCGATCGGCAGATAAAGTACGGGGAAATCCTCCCTAGCCTGTCGGATTTGTGTTGGACGTAGCCTCTCATATCTCACTTCACGGTTCATTTTTTCTCCTTGCTATAGTTGAAATGAATAGTTATCATCTAACATGAAAAAAGAAAATAATAGATTTGGTAAAATACAGCAGCACAGAGGTTTACGATGAAAAAAATTGTAATTGTCAAGGCTGTTCGGACAGCGATCGGTCGCTTTGGCGGAGCACTAAAAGATTTTTCGGCTAGTCAATTAGCATCAACTCTGATTCGGCATCTGGTTCAATCGACAGGAATGGATCCTAACTTAGTCAGCGAGGTAATTCTAGGTCAGGTTTACAGTGCGGGCTGTGGCATGAACCCGGCCCGGATTGCTGCTGTTAACGCCGACCTCCCACACCATATCCCTGCCACAACCGTTAATCAGGTTTGTGGCTCCGGCTTGAAGACAATTATCAATGCGACCGAAAGTATTATGCTGGACGAGTCTAAAGTCATCCTCGCCGGCGGAATGGAGAGTATGAGCCAGGCACCATTCATTGTTCAGGGCACTCGCTGGGGGCACAAGTTAGGGCACCTGGAGATGACCGATGTGATTCTGCAGGACGGCTTGATAGATGCGTTTCATCATTACCACATGGGAGTTACAGCAGAAAACGTAGCCCAAAAGTATAACATTTTACGCCGTGATCAAGATCTATTTGCGTGTCAGAGTCAGCAGAAATACCAACATGCAGTTTCCCAATCTGCCTTTCAAGACGAAATTGTTCCCCTTCCAGCCGCTTCCAATACCACTTCTATAAGCAAACCGCAAGACAGCGGTAGCCGTGAGGAGGTATTTGACCAGGACGAACACCCAAGACCCGATGCCACCATTGAATCGCTATCCAGGCTCAAGCCCAGTTTTCAACAAAATGGTACTGTTACACCGGGTAATGCCTCTGGCTTGAACGATGGTGCCTCAATGGTACTGATGATGACAGCACAACAGGCCAAGACACTCGGCTTGGAGATCATGGCCTACGTCAAAGGCTATGCCAATATCGGGCTGGATCCGCAATATATGGGCGTCGGTCCACTGTACGCCGTCCAGAGTCTACTGGGCCGGACCAAATTAAATCTAAACCAAATTGACTTATTCGAGTTAAACGAAGCCTTTGCCGCTCAATCGCTAGCCGTCATTAATGAATTGGGGGTGGATCCGGAAAAGGTCAACCTAAACGGTGGCGCAATTGCATTAGGCCATCCACTAGCTGCCAGTGGAACAAGAATTACAACTACCCTCTTACATCTCATGCGAAAACGAGACTTACGATATGGCATAGCCTCGCTCTGTGTTGGTGGTGGAATGGGTATTGCCATCTTGTTTGAGAGGCCGTAACCGTTGATCAAGCCTAGGACACGCTTTAGTCAATGAGCAGTTGTTGATTGTTCACTGTTGCGGTCAGTCGGGAGTTGTACTACTGCTGTTGTTCCAACCTGAAGGCGAGACACAAGTTCTAACGTTCCACCGTGATTTTCAATAATCTTTTTTGCCGTCCAGAGACCCAACCCCGTACCGTTTTTCTTTCGTGTTACGAAGGGACGACTCATTACCTGTTTTACTAAATCTTCAGCCATTCCCGGACCTTTATCCCGAATTTCGATCCGGATTAAATTTGAGTCTTGCTTTAACTTTACCTTTGACTCTGATTGAGGAACAACGTCTAATTCAATCGCTAATTCGGCTGAGGTATTCTGAACCTGTGCCTTCGAGTCTTGGTCGTGGCATGTCGAAGGGTTGGAGACAAGGGACATCGACTGAAAGCCATTGGTTAGTAAATTGACTAATGCTAGTCTAAGCTGACCGGCATCAGCTAAGATTTCCGGCACGTTTGCGATCTCATCGTTAACCGGTAGATCCGGAAACAGTTTTCTAGTTTCGGCTATTGCTTCCCGTAAAATAACCGCCATCTGACAAGAACTCAGATTTGGGTTCCCAATATGCGCATTGCGAATCTGCTGTACGATATTTTCGATACGGTAAACCTGCTGACTCATATCTTCCAAGGCAAAGCTCACATCCTGGTGATGAGTTGCAGATAAATTCGATTTTAGTAGATCCATGTTGGCATCCAGCAAGCCGAGTGGATTCTTGATCGAGTGGGCCAGTGCGCTGGCTGCCGTGGAAATTAACTCGGCTTGGACCTGATTCTCCTGCGATCGCAATTGCGATTGGTGCAGGTAAGCGTTATCTATCGCCATCGTAATCGCTCCTCGAAGACGAAGAATCAGGTCAATCTGCCGTGGCTCTAACCACTCCTCACTAAAATTGAGAGTTCCGACCAGCATTTCAGGTTGTTTTGCTAGTGTATGATACGAATGTGTTTGTGTCTGTACCTGGGGCTCAAACATTTTCTTGTGGATTAATGGGAGACAAAGTTGAATTGAGGTCTGATTAAAATAGTCCTCGGCAGCAGCGATAGTTTGACGGTCTTCAGTTTGCTGAACAACATCAGCTAGCGATAAGATTGCCGACTCTGACAAAGTAGGACTGTGTTTGGTTGGCTCGATACGGGAGATTAGCCAGCGCAGAAACGGATCTTGCTCGGAGATTACTGTCGAACTAGAGTCAACTTTACCCTCGATCTCGATCAGAGGCTGATTTGAGGTGGAAGTAAAGTTACCCTCGACATTGCGAACCAACAGTAAAACTTTTGGCAGACGAAGCAGATCTTGGATCGTAGTTTCGACCTGCGAGACCAACTGTGGTAAGCTTTGAAGTGGACCTGTACTGGCTATTAAGGCTTCAATTCCAACCTGCATCCGGTGATAGTCCTGGTGAAATAGCCTATCGATCAATGGCTGTACACGCCGAACATAAAAGAAAAGGGGAAAAAAGAGGGCGGTGACAGAGAGTGATAAATGAAGATGCCCCAACTGACTTAGCCAACTGCGAGTTAGAAAAATTAGCAGATAAATCGGAATTAGAATTAAGGAGGTGACTAAAAGCCAGGACAAGGTGTAGTGAATTGCCGTTCGGATATTCATAGCACGATGCCTGATAATAGCGTAAGCCATACCCCCAAATCCGGTTAGCGGCGCCAATGTACCAACAAAAAAATAGTCGTAAGAGTGAAAAAAAGTTGGCAAGATCACGCTAAAAATGGTGGCGAGCACAAAGGTGATCCCTAGGCCGATAATGATATATTTAAGTTGCAAGCGAATAGTTTTCGACTCTGATGACCATAGCCGTTGCAACAAGATGGCCACCGCGTACAGGCCAGACAGAATCACATATCCTGAATATGTGTAGTGAGTCCAACCGTATTCAATTCGGAGATGTCCTCCCGATAGCTCTGTTGAGCGAACATCCCAACTTGTAAAAGCCAGCGCTGAAAACGTCAGAGAAACTGCGAACATCAGCACAATTTTCCACGAGCGTAAAGAAGGATGCCGTTCAGGGAAAAACCAGGCGAAGCAAACAAAGGCTGCGATAAGATGAGACGTAAACAGTTTGCTTGCATTGCGAAAAACCAAAGCCCTGCTCAGGTTTTCGGTTTCTTCCCCCATTGTGGTTCCGATGTCGAGCAAAATCCAGCCGATGGTCAATAGACACATCAAGGTCAGCAGTTGAGCTGGACGGTGACGAGGTCGTTTCACCAGAACAAATAATCCCAATGAAATTAACGTTGCAACAACGACAGTTTGAAGAACGCCTTGGTAGCGAAGCGACATAATCGATATGGTCTGCATTTATAGTGTGGCTGGTAAGCGACCTTCGCCCCTAAATAGACGGGATTATTTAATTCGAACTTGGTGCCGAATCTTAGCTAGGGTCTTTGACCCAATGCCCTTGATTTTAGTTAAATCTTCGATGGTTTCAAAGTTCCCGTGCGTTTGGCGAAAGGTGATGATTCGCCGGGCCATTGCCGGTCCGATACCGGAGAGCCGTTGTAATTCGCCAGGGGATGCGACATTAATGTTGATTTGTTCGGCTTGACCAAGATACGCTGACGGTTGGGAACCGGTTTGATCACCTGAATTGGTATTCTGCGTCCTGGTTGGAATTACGACCTGATCTCCATCGTATACAATTTGAGCTAAATTAAGACCGTTGAGGTTGGCCCGGTCAGTAAACCCGCCAGCAGCAGAAACAAAATCGTTTAAGTAGGCTGGAAATGGAAGACGGTAAACATCAGGTTGCTTAACAGCTCCGATAATATGAGCTGTGATCTGGCGATGGAATGATGTCAGCACTTGCATCTGCGCTGAGTCTGACTGCTGTGTTATTATGGGTTGGCCCACAATAAAATCAGGCGGGCCAAAAATTAAGGTGGCGATGGTTGTTGAACGATGAAACCGTTTCAGCATCCAGAACCCACTTCCCAATAAGATCGCAATGATCAGTAGAACGGAAATGTTACGATGGTGAACTTCTAACATTACAGTTGTGCGAACCGTATGTTTAACATCGGCCTAGCGGGTGCCTCTTCGTCCTAATCCTTCGATATGTTACAACCGAGACACGAAAGAGCTTCCGCTCATACCCGTCTGATGCCAGACAGGTCTAATTATAATTGGTGGGATTGGGGAGTACAACACCTGGATCACAGGAACTCTATATCTAACGTCGGTAGTTTCCTCTGATCCGCTTGTAGTAAAGTATATCCTCAACTTGATCGGAAATCGGTGGTGATGCCGACGAGCGTCGGCCGGTGCCATCTGTGTTATGAGCTTTGACGGCCGGGGCGGCCAGTAGTCGTTCCAAAACTGGACGGAAAACGAAAATTTGTTCAACGTGCTGGTCCCGGATGTCAAACTCGATTCCACGTGTCCAGTACCAATGTTCCAAGTTATCCCGAATATCTTCCACCGGACCAAACTCTTCCTCAACACTAACCAGAGGGCTATTGACACCGTTACCCGCTCCAGTTTTAGCTGTATTGGGAGCTTGGATAAAAGCGGCGACAACCGTTTTTTCCTCTCCGTCAATAAAGCCGGAAACCCCTAGATCGGGGTTCCAGAAAGCGAAGAAGATCAGGTCATCCACCTGCTCGAAAATACTGGGTTGTCCATAGGTCTGCTGCGTTTTCTGAAAAGGGTCACCAAGTGTAATGGCATCGGCTTTCTGTCCCGGTGCAATCGTTGAGGCCCGCACAATTGTCACCGTCTTTGAAGATTGTACTGGTGGGTTGATCTGGTCCGAAACCGTTACTTGAATCGTTACTTGACCTAGTTCTGTTGGAACTTCCCAATCGATTTTAGCCTTGGAGGCTCCCGAAATCGTCTCGCCATCAACCGCCCAGGCATAAGTCAGTGTATCATTATCAGGATCTGTTGCAACGACGAATAACTTAACAACCTCCGTGGCGACGATATTTTGAGGGAGTACCAGATCTGTAATTTCAGGCGGAACATTAGGAGCTTTGACTTGAATCTGCTTAGTTCGAGCAATAGGCGCAGAAACGCCGTCACTTATGTAGACTGTTACTGTAAAAGGGCCCGCCTTGTCAGGAGCCGTCCAAGAAACAGTTCGAGAAACTGCATTCTCCATCTGGCCACCAGTCGCTGACCAAGCGTAGGTCAGTGGATCACCTTCCGGATCGCGAGCGATGATGTGTAGGTCTGCTTTAGCCCCAACCGAAACCTCAGTCGGCGCAATAAACCGATCTATCACTGGTTGATTATTGGCTTCCTCTTGACTACAACCAAGATAGAAACTCAGGCAACAGAGTAGCAATGCCAATAAATATTTGTTGAACCAGGAATAGTATCTATATAGTGAAAATATAACCCAGCCGAAGGCTGACCACCTTCTACTCAGTGTACTCAGACATAATTGAGTTGAGGGTTGAGAAGAAGTCGCTTTACTATCCACTACCGGGTACCGCTTGTCTATGCTAAATCCAATTTTGAACCACTTTGACAGCTAGCGCTAATGCTCGCCGCCGATGACTAATCCGATTTTTAACAGTTACACCTAGTTGGGCAAAGGTTTGTTGATATTCATCCGGAACAAAGACAGGATCGTAACCAAAGCCTTGATCACCCTTTGGTTGACGAGCGATTTTCCCTTGGCAGATCCCCTCCACCACTTCGATTTTTCCCTCTTTGTCAGCCATGGCGATGGCACATTGAAAACGCGCTGCCCGCTGGGAATAGGGAATGTCTTTTAGTTCATGGAGCAGCTTTTGATTTCGTGCCTCATCAGTTGCATTCTCACCCGCATATCGAGCTGAGTGTACTCCAGGGGCTCCATCTAGGGCATCGACTACTAACCCTGAATCATCAGCTAAGGCCAATTGTTGAGTAGTTTTTGCCACGGACACCGCTTTGATGATTGCATTGCCGGCAAAGGTTTGGCAGTCTTCAATCAGTTCCAAATCGGAAGATGCAGAGATGGCATCCATGCCGGCAACTTCAAACTGGTGCCCCAAAATGCTTCGAATTTCCTCGATCTTTTTTGGGTTACGCGTCGCTAGAATTAATTTCATCTAATTTGCCAATGATAAGCTGATTCTGCAAACGAACCAGATTTTGAACACCTTTTTCTCCGAGTTCTAACAGTTGGTCTAGTTCCTTTCTGGAAAATGGCTCTTCCTCTGCCGTCCCTTGAACTTCCACAAATTTACCTTTACCGGTCATTACGATATTCATATCGACGTCAGCGGTTGAATCTTCCTGATAACACAGGTCGAGCATTGATGCTCCATTGATAACTCCAACACTGGTAGCCGCGATATTATCAATAATGGGCAACTCTTTAATCCACCTTCGGTCGAGTAACCATTGGCAGGCGTCCCACAGGGCAATAAAGGCACCAGTAATAGATGCTGTCCGTGTACCTCCATCGGCCTGAATCACATCGCAATCGATCCAGATGGTCCTTTCACCAAGTGACCCGAGATCTGTAATCGCTCTTAGACTTCGACCAATCAATCGTTGAATCTCTTGCGTCCTGCCACCAACTCGACCCGTGGTGACTTCTCGCCGCATTCGCTCGGATGTTGAACGGGGAAGCATCGAATATTCAGCTGTCACCCAACCCTGATTTCGTATATTTTGCTCTTTCATAAAACGGGGTTGGCTATTTTCGATCGAGGCGGTACAGATTACCTTAGTTTCACCAACAGTAATTAGAACAGATCCCTCTGGATGGGTGATGTAGTTGCGTTTGATCCTTACCGTACGCATCTGATCCGGTTTTCTACCGTCAATTCGTGCCATGGTCAAGCTTACTTACCAGTGTACACCGTACACCGGTTCCTTTAGGGTTTTAACGTTTGCTAATTTGCTGTTGATTAAGATAAAGATCAGCAATTAGTAGCCAGTGTTTTGGGAAATGAATTAACCGACAGTTGGTTATATCCTTCGCTCTGTTTGTATCGTCGATCAATTACTCAAGGAAGGTGGTAAAATTTTCGCTTAATAGGGCCGCAACGTCACGTTCAATCTCTAACCGGGTTAGTTCCCAACCTGAGTTAATCAGATCTTTGTATTTCTCAGTTAAAACGCTACTAATAATTTGCCGGGAATGGGTCCATTTATAAATGAGTTGGTCCATAATTCGAGCATCTGAGTGTTGAGGAATTATACTCAGACCAAGCAACTCAAGCCGCTCCTGCGTTATTTCCTGAATGATGCTAGGATTATTGACAAACCACCAGCAGCCAAAGATCATCAAATTGGGAAATTTTCTGGCCAGGACACATAGTTCATGTTGATTTTCACGCGATAGTACCGTAGTTAGGAATTTATTATCCGGATTTTCCCTTAACAGGTTTTCCAAGCAGGTCAAATCCACCTTGCCAACGCCATCGCCAGCTAAGCGGAGTTGAGGGTTGACCGCACGCGTTACGCCAATCATCAGGGCCCACGGAAGATTATATTGGCGAGAAATCGGTAATATGCATTCTTGGATCATTTGACCTCGAATAGAGTCTTCTGGGTAGCGGAAGGTAGGAGGTAAAGAGACCGCCATATATTTGGGCTGTATCCGCTCAATCCAATCTGACAAAAATCGGCGCACTTGACGGCTTGCCTGTTTTGAAAGGGCCAAAGTACCATCAACATCATAACCCAGTGTCTGGAGCGTTTCAATTCCCGTATTACCGTAGTCGTTTAACAGAGGATCAATTCGCAAAGCCGCTAAAAAACGGTCATCGTCAGCCTGATAGGTCTCCCAAACCTCTCGTTCAACAGGATCAAATGGATCATTCGTCATGACCACCGATTTGACATTAGCTAATCGAAAAGCTTGATTTACAAAATCGTCTACTGACAAGTCGGTAAAATAGTCACGGTAGCCTTGCAGATTGCGTGAAGACAGATCTAAGCCTAGCATTTTTAAGGTGGTGATGACACCGCGACAAGCCTCGCTGAGGGGAGAATTATTGATGAATAACGTCTGCCAGATTAGATCTGCTTGTCCTGATTTTGGCGTCGACCAAAACTGATCGTAGGTGACTGAAGACCTACGAAATGTCTCTGCAATTAGGTAATGATAGGTTAATAACTCGTCAATTCCCCAGAGGAGTAATTTGCCAAATGCCGGTGCAAAAAGGTGGGTATGAATGTCGATAATCTCTTGTGACTGGACAACATCATCGACGATTTGCGGTAGAGACTCTATAGGTAACATCTCTACTTTTTGAATTGTCATCTGTTGATCTCGTTGACTCGAGTTCAGTAACACGGTCAAAAAGGTCAGAGATCCCTATCCCGCGGATAATTCCGAGGACGTAGATACTCTTAAGTTATGAATTATGAAGAGCTACCTGCATTATAGCGTGTCAAAATCATCTACGTTACCCAATTCTGGTTTAACCGCTCCCTTATCCACGTCCTCGACCACGGTGGGTGAATTAAGCAACTCATCCAAAAACATTCGTAAGCCACTGCTCTCTTGTAAACCTGACCGGAGATTAGCCAGCACACGTCTGGAATCTGCATCTTTGAACCTGGCAACAGCATCAGCTAACGTCAGTTGGATAGTTGGGTTCTGTTCAGCTTTAAGAGCGCTGATCAACATCTTCTTAGCCTTGTTGCTACCAATTTTACCCAGTGCTGATGCGGTAATGTCCTTGACGCTGAGGTTGCCCACCTGGTAGGCAGCGACGAGTGGATCTACCGCTTCTCTTCCGATTTGACTGAGTGTAGAGCCTGCTTTAAACCGGATTCCAGGCTGCTCTTCTTCATCTTGAACGACCTCAATTAGGCCCTGGATAGCTGAAGCCGGTTGAAGTACGCCCAATATCGACAAATAACTTCGCCGAATTTCTGGGTTAGGCTCGTTTTCCCGCTGCATATATTTTTTAGCTAAGGTTTCGACCTGTCCATCATTGATTTTCTGTCTCAGATCTGTCGATTTCCCTTTTTGCGTCTCCAATACCAATTCCTTTAGTGCTGTGGTGGCAGGTTCTCTCAATTCATCCTCTGAACCCTGAATAAGCTCAATCAGCCGGTTAAAACCTTCCTCGTCGGCTAAACGGCCGAGAGCTTTAACAGCTGCGATTTTAACCCCACTTAATTCTATCGCCCGAAACGTGATTGGCTGTTGGTGCTTAGAAAAATCTTTAATTGCTTTCTTGTAGTCTTTAATCGAAGTGATGTTTCGCTCATCAATAACGCTGGTGATGGTCTGCCCTGCACGGAGTTCTGCCTGGTCGGCAGGAGAACCCGGTGTAACCGCACGGATCTGGTCACCTTTGACTTTGAGACCAATCCTATCACCTCGCTGCCGAATCGATATTATTGCCTGTTTGCCGCCGGAAAGTTTTAGAACCGCTGTATTATCATCTTCCATCGCCCTAGTAACAATACGGTTAAAGTTTCGTCTGGTTTTGAGTGGAATTTCACCCGTAATATGGGAGACCAGTGATCCGGTTTGGAGCCCAGCTTTCTGAGCCTTTTTTCCGTTTTCGACCTCCTTTACCACTATACCACTAGTTGCCCAACGATTTTCAAGATCACTATCCAGTTTCTGAACGGTCATCCCCATTTTTGGGTCTGTATACTGTTGGTCGCTACATCCGAAAAGTCCGAATCCGATCACCGTAAATAAAATTAACGTTGTCTGTTTCATCTGTTTTCTCATGGTTATAAAAAGCTCTACTAGCATCTGCGTTTACTACAGATTCACTGTAATTTCGCGACGTACCTCTTCTCGTAAAACTTCGAGGAGTATACTCTTCACTTGGGTAGCATCTTTTTTGGCTAAAACCTCATTGGTATTAACGATTTCAGCCAGGGCTTCAATCGCGTCCACACGTAAGGATGACCCTTTATTTTTGACAATTCCTATCAATTTTTCGACAGCCGCTGAGTCGGCATTTTCAATTCCAATTTGTGCCAATGCTACCACTGCCAGTTGACGGATCTCTGCAGGTTCCTGGTCACGGACATTGCCGGGACTAAAAACCTGCTGCCAAATTGGTGCGGCCCTACGGGCGTTGATAATCTCTACTAACTCCAACACCGCCTCACTACTTCCGATATCACCCAAAGCTTTTACCGCATTTAGGCGAGTCTCCATTCGCCGTCGGTATTTGAGCAGAGGTTTCAATTCTTTGACGATTTGACTTGAATGTTGCGGGTTACTACGTGCGATGGCCGAAAGCACCTGTTGGGCATCATGCCGATCCCGGTTGTCTTTAGATTTCATCGCTTTCCTTAAGTGGGCTAACAATTTATCTTTATTACCTTTTTCAAAAACCCTGACCAGCGCTTCTTGGGCTGCTTTCTGAAGTTCGTCAGATTGAGTTCGGAGCGTTTCAAAAACTAGGATTTCCAAATACTTACCCGGTTTTTGTTGATAGGATTTAAAAAGGTATTCCCCTCGAGTCTTAAAACCCGATCGATCCTTTAGCTCGTCAAAAGACCAGTTGAACTGACTATCGTTATCGTTGAGCCAACTTTCCCAGTCGTCACGGCGGTTAGCTGCATAAAGACCAAACGAATTATAGTATCCTAAAAGATAATTGGCTTCAGCATTATTGGGCTCAGTTTTGACAGCCATGAAGAATTGTCGGACGGCTCGTTCTTCTTTCCGCCGTTTATCCGATTTCACGAGTTCTTTCCCTTTAGACAAGTACTCGTTTTGGCTACTGCATCCGGTTAGCACAAAACTCGCCAATACAATTGCCCCGAGTAGGTGGATATGTAGACGGATAGATCCAATAAAATTTAATCCCAAAACTACAGCTGATGTTTGATATCGGTGCCTCATATTACGCCTCCTTATCATCTGATTGAACCTCATCATAAGGCCGAGTTTCTTTTTGTAGAATTACGACAGGATGTAACGTAAAGCCCCATCTCTCGTAGGCTTCAATAATAGCCGTTTCAGATTGAGGAAGTTCTATTTGTAACTGGGAAAGCCCGTTTTCGTAAGCCACCTTATCTGCCATTTCAATCAATTTACCGGAAATACCGAATACCCGAAATGGTGATGAAACTAGCAGGTCACCTAAATGACCAATCGTGCTTTCGCTCGATTTCCGTTCTATACGAA
Organism: Candidatus Poribacteria bacterium; assembly: GCA_030748495.1. Taxonomy (GTDB): domain Bacteria; phylum Poribacteria; class WGA-4E; order WGA-4E; family UBA9662. The sequence goes on from JASMLX010000009.1 coordinate 44,038, forward strand.
TTTGCCCAACGGCATGTCCGCTTGCGTCAGCTACCAACCGTACGACATCTTTACTTTCAGCTTGTTCTAGATCCGCTGTCAGCGACTGAGTGACCATCTCCAAATCTTGGGCGGGGAAACAGTAGGTTTGTAGATCTTTCGCGTCCTCTATTTTGGCTTGACGGATTCGCAGCTTTGCTACCACTTCAAATTCTTGGTCTGCCATTAGTTCCAGCCCTTTGCTCAGAAGGCGTTGTGTATTGTACTTAGGGGGTTAGGCTAATTTTAATGGAAATATGAAAAGTCCGCAAGGTTTTTCGAGCATGCTTAGCTGAAAGTTCGCGCGAGTTGAATGTTAGGTTAGGTCTGGATGACAGAATTAGTGTTCAGGTTCCGATCGTCATTGCTGATCCGAAGTTGCCGCTCTGCATCGACAATGTCGCGATTGATCTTGTCAATGCACCGTCCCAGTTTCTGGATGAAGGTTTGATGGTCTTCAACAGCACGTCTCATTTGACGCAAAAGGTCGATTACCAGTCGGAAAGATCGAACGAAATCGCCATCTGATAAGTCTGCAAACTCTTTCAGTGTTTCGAACTCACAACCTTGGCTCCAAGACCACATGGCTGTACTCAAAATTGTTTCCAGGTGAGGAAGTGGGTCTGGTATACCGTACTGATCCTCGACTATCCGTACACGTTCCAGCAGGTGATTAGCATCTTCTAATAAACAGCGTACTCTCGAATCTCGCATTTTCAGGTAAAAGATCCGATCTTTACGTCGTTCACAGACGATGGAGATCGCTAAAACATTGATCTCATCTTCACTCAACCCCTCAAATAGACCCGCAAATAGCAACTCCGTAATCTGCATTTCATAGCCGTTAATTTTGGCTGCAACCTGCCCACGAGCCAATAATTGCTGCTGATCAACATACCCCAATTCTCTCAAAATCTGAAGCCGTAATTGAATCTGCTCTTTTTGGAAATTTTCAAAACGTTCTCGTTCAACAACCAACCTCTGCAACCGTTTGTCAGCTTGCTGAATTTGCCGATGAAGTTGTTTACAGGATGACTGCATCTCACAGCTATGGCATAAGTGAGTCTCAAGACGCTGATTTACCTTACGTCGTTCTTTGCCGATCTGGGCCAGTTTTTTCCGACGAATACCTTGATATTTTCGACCCCGCTCTCGACGGCGGATTTCTCTCTCTCGATTCTTAAGAAATTGGTATTGTTCACCAGTCCATTCTACGGTTTTTAAGTAACTTTCGATCTGGCTAGTTGGATCCAAATCGTGAATACAAGAAGGTTCCTGTAATTTTTCTTGCTGAGTTTGAACTCGCTGATACTTATGATCGATTTGTTGGATTCGCTCCACGTTTTGGTAGTTGCTCAGGCTTTGAGTACAAACTTCGTAGATCTGCTCCTGATACTTATGATATAAGTTGAGAACGCTACTGTAAGAGAGATTGAACTGGCTCTCTATGGGTTCAATAGCCCCTAGCGTTGTGGCTCTGATCCGCTCAATATCAGCGAATCGTGGATCGACTTTAGCATAAGTGTAACCGATTTGATCGATTCCCCGGCGCCCCGCCCGTCCTGCCATTTGGTGGTATTCTTGCGCCTTCAAATAGCGAAAGCTTATGCCATCATACTTCTCCAGGCTGTCAAAAACGGCTGTACACGCCGGCATATTAATACCGACAGCGAAAGTTTCAGTAGTAAATAGGAGCTGAATTAATCCAAAAGTGAACAGTCTTTCTACCACCTCTTTTAGGGTGGGTAGCATTCCTGCATGGTGATAGGCAACACCATTCCGTACTAATTTGCGAAAGGAGACGACATTTGGAGCGTCGTAGATATTAAAACTGCGGCACAGTCGATCGAAGTGACCTAGAATTTCGGTCTGTTGGTCGGAATCTAAAAAATTGGTTTCTGAGGCGTAGTGCTGAGCATTGGTCTCACATCGTTTACGACTGAAACAGAAGTAGAGACAGGGCAATTGATCCTGTCGATCAATATAATTGATGAGATTACCGGAAGCAATAGTGCCACCCCCCCTCTGCTTGGTAGGTGCTAAAATCTTGGCTGGTGTAGGAAGTGTGCTCACTAAAGTCTGGTCATCCACCTGAACCTGCTTCAGGTCATCAATTGAACCAATGCCGTAACCGTCAATATATAAATTGTGATGTAATGGTACGGGGCGGGTAGTTTCCTTAACCACCTCGATTGGGATTTCTCGAATGCCTTGCATCCAGCCAGCAAATTGATCGATATTGGAGATAGTAGCACTGAGGCAAATAAACTTGATGTGCTGCGGGGCAAAGATTAGGCTCTCTTCCCACACTGTGCCTCGCTCGATATCGTTAATGAAATGAATCTCGTCAAAAACAACATAGGAGACATCGCCCAAACGAGAGACGTCATCAAAAATGGTGTTGCGGAAAATCTCGGTGGTCATCAAGAGAACAGGGGCAAATTGGTTGATAACCACGTCTCCAGTTACAATTCCGACTTCCTCTCCGTACTGGGCAAAAAAATCTCGATACTTCTGGTTGCTGAGCGCCTTGATGGGAGCGGTATAGATAACGCGTTGCTGGCGTTGAATGCATCTTTCAACCGTATATTCGGCGATGACCGTTTTCCCTGCCCCGGTAGGTGCCGTGACAATCACGGAATGTTGGCGGTCAATGGCTTGGATTGCCTCTGCCTGAAAGGGGTCGAGGGTGAAACCTTTGTATTGCATTCAAAACTGATTATAACTTGCACTATTTTTGTTGTCAATTTGATCTTATTAATTCAGAATCAGATCAAGTAGATTTGTTTCTTACTGTGAAATCTGTTAAAATCACTCTCATTCATTTTTCTCTCCTAAAACCGAAGTAGTGAGGTTTACAATCTCATGAGTCAATCAGACGATGTACCGTTGCAGGTTAGAGGCAAAGACCGCTCTAATCAATCCAGCATGTCCGATGGTAAATCGGAGCAGTCGAACCAAGAGCTATTAGTCGAAGAAATTCCCGCCCATATTCAGGATCTACTTCCAGATCTGAAGAATTCTCCCCTAGAGGTAGCGCTAGCGACCGATCTCCACTTTAGCGGCAATTACGGCCAAGACTGGCTTTTGGCTACTAACGATAAGATCATTGCTGCCCAGCAGAACGGATTACCCGAGTATCAGTTACAGCAGATAGATCTAAAACAGATTGATAAAGTTGAGATCTTAAATCTGCACGGTAACAACATCTTAAAGATCCGCATAGCCAATCAAGGTATTGAATTAGCTCGTTTCTCCAAGCGACAAGCTGACAAGTTTAACGAGGCCAGATTCAAAATTGAGGAATTGATCCAAACGCAGAAAGGTGAAGATCAGAAAATAGACACTCGGCCCAAGAACGCCGGGCGTAAAACCCGTTGTGAGAAGTGCGGTAAAGCTATTCCCCACTGGTCAGAGATTTGCACGGCTTGCATCGACAAAGGCAAGACAATCTCCCGGTTATTAAAGTACGCTGTGCCGCACTGGAAACTGTTGGTCGGTGGATTAATGATGATGTTGGTTCTAACCAGCCTTGGACTCACCCCTCCATGGATCAATAAGATGCTAATGGATGAGGTTCTCGTACCGGCTCATTCGGCAATCTCTTTAGGACAACCGGTTAGTGAGAATGCTGGGTTCCTTTTGTTGAAGTATATTCTATGGTTGTTTGGTATCACTATTATTACCAATGCTTTTGGTGCTATTCGCAGTTATATTATGTCCTGGGCAGGCCAGCATATCACCCACGACCTGCGAACCGAGACTTATAGTCACCTTAATACCTTATCCATTGACTACTACCATAAGAGGGACACAGGGCATATCATGGCTCGAATGACACATGATGTGGAGCGTTTGCAAGACTTTATCACCCATGGGATACAATCGATGCTTCGATCCGGCATCATGGTGGTTGGCATGTCATGTATCCTACTATGGCAAAATTGGCGACTAACCCTTCTGACTATGTGGACCGTTCCTTTGCTGGTAGCCCTCACTATTTTCATCGGCAAACTCTATCGTCGTTACCATCACATTGTCTGGCGGCGAGTAGAAAAGATCAGTACCATTCTAGCCAGTACAATTCCCGGGGTACGGGTAGTCAAGGTGTTTGGACGCGAACCCGACGAAATCGAACGGTTTAACCTCCATAGTAAGCACGTTTTGGAAGGAGGTCTTGTAGTCAGCAAGATTGGCGCTTTCTATCACCCTACGATGGGGTTTCTGATGGGCTTAGGCACCACCCTGGTTTGGTGGGCTGGTGGTAGACAGATCTTGGCCGGGACAATGTCGATTGGGGACTTGACGATGTTTCTCAGTTATATGTGGCAATTTATTGGACCGGTACAGGAATTATCCCGCCTGAATGAACGGTTTATTCGGGCGGCCACTTCTGCAGAGCGAGTTTTCGAAATCTTGGACACTGCACCCGATATTGCAAACAAGGTCGACACCACCCACCTCGACGAAATCGAAGGTGAAATTGAATTCAAAGATGTGATTTTCTCTTACGACGGTGAATTGAACGCATTAGATGGTGTTAGTTTCCACGTGAATCCAGGAGAGATGATTGGCTTGGCTGGGCACAGCGGAGCTGGTAAAAGTACGCTTATTAACCTCATCACTCGCTTTTATGACGTCAATCACGGTCAGGTTTTATTGGATGGTAGAGACATTCGTGATATTTCAGTTGAATCCTTGCGTAGCCATATCGGAGTCGTTTTGCAAGATCCATTCCTTTTCAACGGTTCCGTCGCTGAGAATATCAGCTATAGTAAACCCGATGCTTTGCCGCATGAAATCATCGCTGCCGCCAAGGCCGCCAACGCTCACGATTTTATTGTGCAATTCTCTGATGGTTATGACACCGTAGTTGGTGAGAGGGGAGCACGTGTTTCCGGTGGTGAGCGCCAACGGATTTCGATTGCCAGGGCAATTTTGAAAAATCCTAGCATTTTAATTTTGGATGAAGCCACCTCTTCGGTGGATACCGAAACTGAATCTAAAATCCAAGAGGCATTGGAGCGCCTGATTCAGGGGCGAACCGTTTTTGCCATTGCGCACCGATTGTCGACATTGAAATATTCAAATCGGCTATTGATTCTGGGTCACGGCAAAATTGAGGAGTTCGGTACACACAACGAACTCCTTGAGTTGGATGGCGTGTACGCTGGCCTATGCAAGAAACAGGCTGAGTTGTCGCAGATTCGAGTGATTTAACAATAGGAATTGAGAATTCGCACTTCTACTTAAAAACGGTGATGACTTTCTTACCGTATACCTGCTCCTCTCCACTCTCAATGAGGATCAGCAAAATATAACGACCATTGGCAACAACTTGCCCCTTTCTGTTCAGCCCGTTCCAAAGTTCGGCGTTTTGACCCGCTCGGCGAGGAGATCCATCTAACAACGTCGCGACCCGTTGGTCGTATAGATCGAAGACCTGCATCGTCACCTCCAAAGGGTCAGGCTGCAGGTCAATCGGAGTGGCAATGAAGTAAGAGATGGTGAGTTGATGGGTATCCGGCGCAAAAAAGAGTGGTGGACTAAGCTTGATATTCTGAACCGCTAACTCGGTTGTTTTGACAACAGGTTGGTCGGTGGTCATCAAGGTAAAGGTACCGAAATGGTTGACAGTCGCCTCAACGGATTGGGTGCTGATGTCCACTTGACCGGCAATTGCAACCCATCGCTCACTAAACCAATCCCAGAAATAGAGACTTAGTTTTTGAGGATCAAAGTCAGAAGTGATCGTCGATCGATAAGAAAAGGTTAAGTCGAGTGGGCGTCTCGACAATCGGCTTTGAGGTGCAATCTCGATTGCCGACGTTACCCGCTTGGCCCTGGCATTCATTCCTGGGGATTCGACGATTCCAACTTCGATCTTGACTGGAGATAAAAACGCACCTTTTGGAACATCCAGTTGAATGCCAACTGGACTGATCAACCGGCCTCCAGTTGCATCAATCTCCTGCCGAAAAGGAACCACCGTCACCGTAGTACGCGTTGAAATACCGCCGGCGCTGGCAACCAAGCGGCCTGTACCAGAGAAAGTGGCTTCCACTATTACGCCTGATACATCCGCTTGCCTGATTCTGCCTAAATCACCAATTAGTTTCCAGGTCGGCTGAACCTCAACAGCGTTCCCAAAGGTATCCTGTCCGATGGCTTCCAGTTGGTAGCTGGCCCCAGAGACCAGTTGATAAGGCACTTTTAATGGAACCATTGTTTGATTTTGTGCCAGTATCTCGTTGCCAATTTGGCTTGTTAACCGCTTTAATATCACCTGCATCTTCGCCAAAGCGGCTGGTATTACCTCGACCAATGCCGTGGCTTTCAGCTGATTGAATGAGGTGACCTGGTCCGGATGGGACTCCGTTGTAGCTACAATCTGGTACAACCCAGATTGGCTAAAGGTTTTAGTAAAGGCGTGAGTAGGAATATCTGATTGTGGAGACGTAGCATGAAACGTCTTTACAATCTGCGATGACGCCTCTGAAATTTTATCCTCTGCCCCGATTGGGGATTGTGCTGACCGATTTTGAACCAGCGATGCTTCCACCTTGACCGGTGGCAGATCGGCGGCTGAAAGCCGGTTGTCGAAAGCATCCAATCCCATCAAATGAAAAGTGACGCTGTTACCCGCCACGACCTCTGTCCGGGAGGGGGACAGTTTCAGTTCAACTATCTCACCGGCCGTTACCTCGATTGTGACAGAGACCTGTAGGCCGGCAATTCGAGCGACCAATTCAGTTTGACCGACCTGTCGGGCATTGAACGAAAATAGATTCTCCCTAACTATAATAACTTCGCCAACTGTGGGCCGGGTTGACTGTAATCTAAGCGGATCATTGGTGAGACGCGGATCATCGACAGGCAATGGATTTTCGTATTGATCGGTAACTTGCCAACCTATCGTTTGCTGTCTACCTGCTGTTAGGTGAAGTTGTTCTCCGATCGGGCTAAGCGGAGGTTGGGTCGAGGGTAAAGTCGATGCTCCTGTATTTAACTCTAACCGGGCAGGATCATCTGACAATAATTGGATTTGAAGCGGCAACGAAGTAATCTCTCCCAGAGTCGCTTGCAGGCGAACTTCTTGCAAGCGAGTTGGAGCCTGAAAAATCCATCCGTCGTCTACAGATTTCACCCCGCCATCTGATACCTGAAACCGAAATACCTCACCCATTGCGCTTTGAAGGTTAAATAGATCTGCCTGAGGAAATAGCTGTCCATTTTGGTTGCGTCCTCGAACAATCAGGCGAACCTGTTTACCAACGGTTATCGATTCCGCTTCTGTTGCAATTTCCAGGCTGGCTAGCTCTCCAACGTCTGATACCAGAGAGACTTCGGCTTGGCTCTGACCGTATGGAGCGATCACCTTGACTTGACCTGCCGCGGTAGAGCCAACGGGTACAACTGCGGGCTTCAAAACGCCGTTTTGGCTAACGGTACCGATCTCTCCTACCACGGCCCAGGCTAGATTCAGTTCATCAGAACTAGTAACTGCCGTGATGGAATTCCCAAACCGGTCGAAAATGTATAGTGCAAACTGCTGAGCCGGCCCTGGATGATCAGTATCCGAGCGCAGAGAAATCACCTCCGGTTTAATCTGTAATCGGGCTGGTGCAGCGGGGGTCACATCAATCTGCAGATTCGCCCTTGATTCAACCGCTAGTTGGCCTGATTGAGGTGATGCAGAAGGTAACGGAGAATCTACCTGACAGAAGAGATTGGTTGGTCCTACTTGCGTCAGTCGAATGCCAACTACAGAATCCGGCAAGTAGCGAATCCGAGTGGTTGGATCTGTTTGCCATCTGGCATTTATCACACGTTGTTCCGTAACTAATGAAGGTATCTGCCCCGGTTCAGTTAGTGATCCTTTGACCAGGGCAACAACCAGTATCTCTGTCCCCGCAATCACAGTTGGATTTTCTGACCTCTCTAGTGAATCTATGTTCACCCCCGATTGGTGCCGAGGGTAAACATACATCTGCTGGGGAAGTAGTTTAATCTTCAAATGAGAGGCTTGTACCGGTGGCAAAATCTGAACCGGCCAAGAGGCGGTTACGTACCCCTGTTTGACCCACACTCGACAACGTCCGGGCGATTCTGCCACGAAATATGCATCCGATTGATCACTACTATCAATTCTACCTAGTGGGGGGTGTACCCACCAATCGGGTTGAATTGCCATTTCGTTCCCCGCAGAATCGAATCCTACTATCTTAAGCTTAAGTCGGGCTTTAAGGGGGATATTTGGCTGAAGGGAAACAATTGTCTTTTCTGCTGAAATCTCAATTCGACTAAGTGTACTCCGCATCAGGTAAACCGTGGCCGTGGCTTGCAAGCCGTTGTCCAACATAGCCACTACCTGAAATTGACTCGATTCTGCCGGATTCAGGTTAGAATCGATGGTCAGTAAACCACTATCGTTTAGGCGAATCGCCGGAGCTAGAACCTGGGTTGATTCCAACCGCCATTTCGGTATAACCTCTATTTGATATCCGTTAATATCTTGGGCTAAGAACTGAAACTGGGTTTCGCCCCAACCACTGATTTCGGCCTCTGATGGTGCTAAACGGAGTCGATGTATTCGGTTTGGCTGGGCTACCGACCGGTGATCGGTTGGCTGCCGTCTGACAGTGGCACGTGCCACGATGTTGAGAGCCGGGATGTGTGCGACCACTTGAGCCGATACACTATGCTCGTCCAGCAGGTTTGGTTGATCCAGTTTAGGGAAAAATCGACCGGTTTGTGAAATGTGACCATCCGTTCCGATCACCTTCCAAATTGGCTTCTGTGCGGCCTTGGTTAGGTTACCAAAAGTATCAAAGACCTGTAACTGGAACCAAATCGGATCAGTTCCGATTATGGCTGAGCCAGGCTGTAACCGCCCGAAAGCCGGTCTATCAGCAACAACCTCTATCGTGACCTCTTTAGCCGCCAGGTCTGCCGGAAGCGAATATGACGGTAGAGATCCTGTTGAAGGAATGAGGGTGGCCAAAATCCGTCCCTTACCGACTGCCGTCGCTCGGAAAAGTCCGTTGTCGGCAATCTGCCCAATATGCCTTGAATTGGCAGAAGCGTTGCTGACGATTCGCCAGTGGGGAGAGGCGGCCATGATTGGGGTCGTCGGATTTCCGGTTTGTACATAGCTCAGGAACCGCACACTTTCTCCTGCCCTCACTTTCAAAGGCTGGTTTGGAGTAATATGCCAATCCTCAATCGAGATTTGACCTTCGACCGGTATTTGGTTCGATAATGTTGAAGGTACAGTCCCACCGGTGTCCGCAGGGCGAATAAAAACTTGCATCTGCCCAATAATATCACCCGTGCTAACATTAACTCCCGCTAGACCAGGTAAGATGGCAGTTACTCGTCCCTGCGGGTCTATTCGTGCTAAATCCTGATTAACATCTGCTATCCACCATCTGTAACTGGAGACAGGAGCAGATGCATAACCAAATTCATCCCTGGTAGTAGCGATGAGTTGGTACTGTTGACCAACAATCATAGTCAAATATGGTGGATCAACCTCAATGTGACGGGGTAGTCCATGAGTTACTTCAATTTTCATAAAGGCATCCAACCCTTCGGCGATTGCTACTACCTTACCAGTGCCTGCTTGAGTAGCCGTGAATAAACCGCTAGGTTGAATTAATCCAATTTGTCCGCTTACTACCCACAATGGTGTAGTTGTTATCCGCTGATTATTTAAATCTGTGCCGGTGGCTTCGAATTTTTGCTGACTGCCAACGGCTAGCGTTAATTGGTCAAGTTGTTGATCGAAATTTTTTAAAGATAGGCTAAGGTGGGTCATGGACTGAGCAGGAACATTCTGAATCACTACCACACTTTTGCCACTTTGCGCGCTAGGTGGGCTATCTGCCCAGATAGTACCATTGATAATAACATTACCCAGGGTTTGCGTATTCGGTTGGTTAATCGAGCTTATCAAGCCGGTTGGATCAATAGTGCCGGCGGCCTGGTCGAGACTCCACTTGATAGACAAATTAGAAACCGGATTATGACCTATATCCCACCCATGGCCAACAAATTGGTATTGAAATTGGTGTTGGTCATTCGAGGCTGGCAGATAAGCAATAAAAGGGTCTACTGTTAAGTGGTGCAGTTCACCGACCGTGACAGTGATCGGTAATGTGGCGGTCTGGTCTAGTAGATATGCATTCACCTGTCCAGAACCAGATTGGGTTGCCACGAACACGGTAATCACCTCCTCCGGTCTGGAACGAGGGTGCCCTTGTTCGCTAAAGTCGGAGTCAACTAGTGACATTGACCGGGTTTGATGAATCCGACCTATTCCACCACTAACGGTCCAGGTTGGAACGATCTCTGTCTGGTTACCAACCGTGTCATACCCAATTGCCTTAAGCCTGATCCGCTGGCCTGATCTGAGTTCGGTTACATTCAGGGGATTAATTTGGATTTGAGAAAGCCAGCCGAATATAACACGGACCGTTGTTTCGACCTCAAACACATCTCCAGTACCGGGAAACGTACCTTTGGCTGACAAGCGACTTATTCCTGTTTGTTGGCCTTGCAGTATAATCTCCCCGGTATGAGCAGCCTTCCGATCCGGCTGGCCGGAGGGTGGGTCAAGGGGAAATTTTTGCCGTTCCAGTAGTCGGTTATCGAAGGTCCATTCAACCTGCTGGATCAGATCGATTTCTGGAGCCGTTGGATGTACCCATCCACGAGTTACGACCAACTCAAACTGCCGGTCTTGACCTGCCAGAACAACAGTATTGTGGGGCAAAATCAGAATGGAGTCTGACAAACCAGGAAAAGATTCGGACTGAGGCGTGAAACCAGGATCTAGTTGAGTCTTTATTTCACCCGTTTTACCGGTCTTGTTACCGAAGATATCAGTGGCCCATAAAGACCATTTCAGTTTCTGGCCTACTAAAAAATTGGGTGGAATAATCCAGATGTGCAGTTCGCCCTGACTTGGCGAGTCGATACTGGCCACCTCCTTGACTTGCGGTCGATGGTTGGAGGCAGGGAAAAAATTAGCTGCTGAATCGTTGGCCATGGCAGGTTGTAATGTCAGATTGGCAACAACTGATGTGTCGTCAGCTAGCCGGGCCTGAAATTGTAACTGGTTCAGGGTCTCAAATTGAGGATTTGTAATAACTTGAGGCAGAATTAGATCGGCAATCTGGGGCGGGGCCGTATCGGTAGGATCTATGACTTTAAAGGTAGATCTCACCTTGAGTATTCCGTAGTACCTTGCATCCAGCCTGACCTCTACCAGATAGGTTCCTACTTGAGCCGCCGGTGGCAATCGAAACCGAAATTGAAAAAAGTCTTCGGGCATCTCACTGGTGATAGGGTTACTGGCTATCACGCGACCATCAGGGTCTTTAATCACCACAAAAGGAAAAACCAGACGAGCCGCGGAATAGTTGAAAAAGCGATAAAGTTGATTGCCCAATTGGTCACTAATTTCAAACTTCAGCTCTACGGCCTGTCCCGGATTATAGACGGCTCGATCTGTCGCAATTGTCATCTGGAGGGGAGTACTGCCATCGTTACCGATGGTGTAGATCTGTGGCCCATCCACCGATAGATCGTTGATGCGAAATTCATAGGCATATAAATGCCCGCCCAAATTCATTACATAGCTCAGATTGATCTGGTAGGCCTGGTTGGGTAGTAATCGGGTAGGGATCACAAATTGCCCGGAATCCAGAGCATAAACATCGGTATATGCGGCATCATAGCCGATTTGGTTTTCGATTACGTCTACGTATTCGTAGGTCGATTGGGAGGACAACACTTCGTGCAACACCAGTTGCGTTTGCTCCGGCAAGTTGAATCCGAGTTTGGCTGTCGCTGTTTGCCGTCCGTCGAACAAGATAGTTTGCCCCCTGATCGACGGATCATTATCGGAAGGTAATATTTCCTGGTTGGAGAGTACTAGATAGTGACGAGCGATCGACCCTTTGATGACTATATGGTAGCGACCTGGTGAGATGTTGGCTTTTAGCTGTCCATCGTTATCCAACAAGCCAACGTAACCAAAAGCATGCTTACTAGGTCGAAAATAGACATAAGCCATCTCAAGTGGAGCCGCCGGATCGTCGGCAAAAATGCCTTCACCAATTGCCTCCATCATAACGGAGGTTGTCTCTGTAAGTGATAATGTTAGGTTGTTTGGTGCATCAACGGTGCGCATCACTAAGAAAGCGTGCTGGTCATCTCGACTCAAATCAAAACGGGGAGATGCCACAACAGTATACCGGCCGTTGGGTAAATCAATCGACACGCGCCCATTGTTATCGGTAATGAAACCGATTAATCCATCGGTTCGAGGTTGTGGTGGAGAAACAGGCAAAGTTTCACGGTCAGGGTTATTCTGACCAGGAATGATTTGGATTCTCGCTTGTGCTATTGGACGTCCATTTTGGTCAGTTAGACGAATTTTTAGGCCAGCTTTTGCTTCCAAAACAGTAAGCCAAATTAGAATCACTGATAGGATAGTAGATAGTGGATGGTGGGTTCTCAATTCTTAATTCTCAATTTTCAACTCTCCCACTTCCCCCGTCGAAATAGGCTAACGCAAGACCTAAAATAGCATTTAGCCGGGAAATGAACTGGAAATAGCAAGTGTACCTGTCAGGTTTACGAGAAATTATAGCACGATTATTTTGTTTCTGTCGTACACTATTGCTGTACTGCTTGCCTTACTTGATTTTCTGTTGAGTTTAATAGAAAGATTGAAGTATGATAGGGCTAAAATAGCTGAGAGTGTACAGAGCTAAAGGCCACTATCCCTAACGCTTGCCCCTGCTTTTGCTAATAAGCCGTCTCAAACCAGCGACATGTTCCCTGATTGAGTCGAGGGTAGGAGATGACACTCAAAGGGATGGCTAAGTATATATGTGGAAACTATGGGCTTTCTACTCCAAATCACCTTCAAGCATCCGCTTTTTCTCTTGCTGTTATTGCTATTGCCAATCGCCTACTTTTTGCGTCCCAGGATACCTACCGTCAGCATTTCGGGTCTACGCCAAATCGGTCAAGTGCCTGTCGGTTTTTGGGCTAAAGTTCGCCCTGTTTTGTGGGGCCTTCGATGGGCGACAATAATATTAGTGATTTTAGCTTTAGCCCGTCCACAGACCGTGGATAGTCATGGGCGAACTAGCACTGAAGGCATCGATATTTTTCTAGTTCTGGATATTTCGGGTAGTATGATGGCTGAAGATTTTAAACCTAACAATCGGCTTCAGGTCGCCAAGTCGGTGATCCAAGATTTCTTAAAAGATCGACAAAATGATCGAATCGGTATGGTTGTTTTTTCTGGACAGAGTCTAACCATCTGCCCATTAACTTTTGACTATCAAATGGTAGCCGATACGTTAAAATCGGTTAAAACAGGTATAATCGAGGACGGTACGGCGATCGGCGATGCGGTTGTCAATGCTGTCAATCGACTTCGTAACTCAGAAGCTAGAAGCAAAATTGCTATCCTTCTGACCGATGGTGAAAACAATGCTGGACAGATCGATCCTCAGACAGCAGCAGAGGCCGCTAAAGCTCTCGGCATTCGTATCTACACTATCGGTATGGGAAAAGAGGGAGGGGCTCGTATACCTTATAACGACCCGATTTTTGGTAAGCAGTATCGCCGTATTCGAGTCCATGTCGATGAAGAGACCTTGCGGCAAATTGCAGACAAGACTGGCGCATCCTATTTCCGTGCAACCGATGCAGCTAAACTAGAAGCGATTTATCGAGAGATTGACCAGTTGGAAACAACCCGAATTGAAACGGCGCATTTCCAGCGGTATCGAGAACTGTCAGGTGCTTTTTTACTTCCGATGGCCCTCGGATTGCTGTTGTTAGAGATGGTGCTCTCTCAAACCAAATTTCGCAAACTCCCTTAACCTCTATATAGAAAACTGAGCCTTATTTGCTTTCCATGCTCTGTTCTCCCTCAATAAAGGATCATCTGCATTCTGATTTAGTTACTCGAATGACTAGGATTTGATTCCTGTTGTTTTCTTTCGTTCAATGGAATATCTTTGACACACCGGAATCCGGTATAAGCGTTAGCAGCCTGCGGAAAATCGAGACTCCGATAATCGACACGCAAAGCATTGACATCGTAAAGCCAGGACCCACCGCGCAAGATTCGATATAACCCGGTACTGGACCCAGTTGGGTTCTCTACTGGAGAATTGTCGTAGTAATCTTCACTGTACCAATCAGCACACCACTCCCAAACATTACCTGCCATATCGGACAGACCGTAACCATTGGCTTTAAACTGTCCCACTGGAGCGGTTTTTCGCCATTGATCTTGTCCTTTAACACCTTTACCGTTAGCTCGATCAGACGTTATCTCGTCGCCCCATGGATAGCGTTTACTGATTAGCCCGCCACGAGCGGCATACTCCCACTCAGCTTCAGTCGGTAGTCGCTTCTCTGCCCATTTGGCGTAAGCCGTAGCGTCATACCAACTGACATAGACCATCGGATAACGGTCGGTAGGTGCATACTTAGACACCTCTTGCCATCGAGTGAACTGATAGTTGGCTGTTTCTACAAATCGTCTGAACTGACCGACAGTTACTTCGGTCTGATCCATGTAGAAGGCGTTGACCGTCACTGTATGGACGGGACGAGATTTTTCTAGCCAGCCAAGTGGATCATCTTTATTATCTCCCATCTCAAATGTTCCAGCCGGGATCATAATCATGGCTGGCCTATGATCTTCTCCTCGTTGCAAGGTTGTAGATCCGTCTGTATTTTCAGAACTTGGTAATGCAGTCTCCTGTGGTCGGTGGTCCTTGTACCTGGCCAAACAACGAAATCCAAAATGGAGACTGCGAAAGCTAGGCGGATAGTAGGTTCGATAGGCAGTACGCAGATCGAAGGTATCGTTATGCCAAGATCCACCGCGTATCGGACGATAATCATCAGGATCGGTTGGATTGGCGCACCATTCCCAGACGTTACCAGCCATATCGTAGAGACCGTAACGATTGGCTTCAAATTGCCCTACTGGGGCTGTTTGGAATTCCCACTGGTCTTCACCTTCAACCCCTTCATAGTTGGCTTGATTATGCGTGATTCCGTTGCCCCATGGATAGCGCTTACCGACTAATCCTCCACGGGCAGCATACTCCCATTCAGCTTCGGTAGGTAACCTTTTCTCTGCCCATTTTGCATAAGCCGCGGCATCGTACCAACTTACATAGACCATCGGATGCTCAT
This sequence comes from Candidatus Poribacteria bacterium, assembly GCA_030748495.1. Lineage (GTDB taxonomy): Bacteria > Poribacteria > WGA-4E > WGA-4E > UBA9662. The sequence continues at coordinate 59,299 of JASMLX010000009.1, forward strand.
TGGTAGGTGAATACTTCGCTACTTCGTCCCACATTGGATAAGCGTAATTCGTCTCCGCTGCAAACCGCTTGAATTGACCAACTGTTACTTCGGTCTGATCCAGGTAAAAGCCATTAAAAGAAATTGGTATTGATTGTTCTAGGCCATCTAGTTGATCTCCAATAGCCGATTGGCCAGCTGGGATCAGCACCATCTTAGCTCCATCTCTTTCCCAGTGGATCTGCTCCAACAAACTGGCCAATTCCTGTGCGGTCAAGTATTTAGGGATTACTGGTAGTAAGGCCAATAACATCAAAGGCCATTTAATCCAGTGCCAACTCACCATTCGCTTGTGCATCATTTTCCTCCAGAATTAGTTCGATTTTATCACTTGTTAGCTTGAGGAGATCTGTAAGTTAGATTATCAGTAGTCTGCAATTTTGTCAAATTTCTCTAATAATGAGGATAAATCTCAGAAATGGCAGAAAAGAGACTACCAAGACTGAGCGTCGATGATTACGAGCTAGTGGTTTTCAACCGGAGTCATAATTCGAGAGAAAGCCAACTCTTCACGGCTAAGTTCTAGGCCAGCAATCAAAAGTGATTTGGGTATCCGCTCAGACCGACTTCTTCAGCGGTTAAAAAGTAATGTAGTCAGTCAGCATTTGGAGCCGGATTGACAACTATTGGATACCGGCTTGCCCCTGTTGAGAGTGTAATCTTCATTTGGTCCAAGTGGTTAGGCCGTGGTAGGTACGTTGGCCTAATTGATCTTTTCCCATAATTAGTCCCATCGACTATTTGTCTATTTGTCAGTATTAGAGAGCAGAGATTCAACGCCGCCCCCTACCTCTTTCTTTTCTTGCTCTATTCAACCAGTGGATATTGCCGATCTTTGCCCCCTGCGATTTCAGGCTTAGGGCTTCAAGTCCATTCTATCGTTTGAAATTAGTGCATTTAGCAATTCGGTTCTCCACCTTCTGTTTTTTCTATCATAAATTCCGAAGCCGGCTCCGAATTCCCAGTAGGACCAGGAGACCCTCAACTGCTCGGCTTGCTGTCGGACACAATGCGTCCATTTTATCCTATCCTTAAACGCTGCTTTGCTATAGGCTCCAAATTCGCCCAAGAAAACGGGTACATTTTGTGCCTTGGCCCAAGTATTAGCTTTTAGCAGATCAGTTTTAACTCGTGACTGCTGATCCGGGCTGCCAACCCATGAAGTGCCCAACCATTTATCACTACCAGAAACCCATTCTGCTCCCTGGTGGGTGAAATGAAAAGGATAGTAGTAGTGAACGGTTAAAATAACGTTATTGTCAGGAAGGACTAGTTCATCGAGTTCAGAAGAGATATGGTTCCAGTTGGCGGGGCCAATAATAACAGTTCGGTCGGGATTGCTCTGCCTAACGACTTGAATACAATCCTTCAACAGAAGATTCCATAGAGCCGGCGTCAGTTTGCCGTTGGGTTCGTTCAACAACTCAAATAAGACGGAATTGGGTGCTTGCCTAAAGTGGGTCGCAATCTGTCGCCACAAGGCCATATATCGATTGCGGTGCGCTATTGGTTCCGAAGCCAATGCTCGATAGTGGTGCATGTTAAGGACGAGGGCTAAATTATGTTCCAGGGCTTGAGCGGCCACCCAATCGATCCGTTTCAGAAAGGTAGCATCGATCAGGTAAGGTGCGACTTCCTGAGCGTGCGCTGACCAGCGAATCGGCACTCGAACGGCAGTGAATCCAGCTTGCTGAATCAGCTTAAAATACTCTGACTCAAGCACCATACCCCACTCTCCTTCAATTGGAGCCTCTAGGGCGTTGCCCAGATTTACACATCGCCGAATTAGTTGATTACTAAGAAAAGGGTCTTTAGAGTGTGCCCGTGGCAACATATCAGAAAAGGAAGACATAAGTATGGAAAGGATAAGCATTTGAAAATGAAAGGTTGTTCCGTGCATTAATTTCCTCAAAAACTTACAGTCGTGAAAATAACTCTGATCTGTTTCCAACCGATGAAAGGTAGCAACCAGCAAAGAAGAAGAATATATCGAAACCAGAAAAAACGCAATCGAAGAAAGAAGACCTCAACCACTTTTCCCACTCCGGACACCTTCTCTCTCTTAGTTAATACTGTGCAACTGCACAGAAGAAACTTTATAATTGCCAATTCCTTATCTCCAATATTCGACACCTACTTCTGGTCATTTTTTCTCAGATCTCCACCAGACAGACCCTGGTTTCCTACTACCAGAGAGGGCCTTATAGAAACCGTTATCATCCGGCTTGGGTGAAGCAGAAAGCGGGTCCTTGCGATATATTATACGTTTTTCTCAATGCCGCAGGTTTTACATTTAAATATTTTGTACTCCATTTTATACTCAGCATCTTGTGTTTCTTCAAAAATCTCCTCGTAGCCAGCAAATCCCAACGTACCACAATTAGCACAACGAGTCTTCCATAGAAGGATCCCAATGAAAGACAGAAAAAGGCTTAAAGCAATTATTTGAAAAGGTTCCACTACCATAATGAATCCCTATGGATTCTAAAACGCCTGCGTTGATTGAACTTTTGCCGTCCTGAAATCGCCTTTGAATGACCGGTTCTAGAGACCCGAGTTCCACCAGGAGGTGTTGACCCTGAAAATGACGGCCGAGGTTTAGAGCGGTTGAAGACACGTTGATGGATAGACTTGTACTGATTCTATCAGTGCAAGGGTAAAAAGGCAAAGGTGTCTAAGCTCGCTTGAAGTCCATTTCGGAAGTAGAACGCAAAAGCCAGTCAGGTTTGCTCACAAGACCTGATTGCCATCAGACTTGGGCCTGAGCGAGACACAAGATCGCAGTCACTCCAAATCCCGGATTAGAGTGACTCTGAGGCTAAAACGGATGGTGTCAACCACGAAGGTATCAACGCCCAAAGGCTGATCAGAGTACATGAATTTGGTAACGATTGCCAACAGTAAGGGAAGATTACCTAAAGACTCTTGCTGTTGGCATCACAATTTAAAGATTTGCTGTTTAAGCTGATCATAATATCAGGTCGAGACAAGGAAAGCGCTCAAATGTAGGCAGGGATTTTAGTCTTAGAAGACGACGTTTCCATTAGATCTCTTGCATAGGTGAAAGGTGAATAAATTCTTCAATGGGCCAATTTATCGATTCAAGGTTTGACTGATAGTTTTTAGTAACGAGGTTCCATCTACCGTATCCTGACCGATTTCCCAAACCATGACGCCTGCCAACCTCTTCTGCAAAGCGTATCGGACTTTTCTGTGCACAAGCTCTCGACCATTAAAGTATATTCCATTTATCATATTAGCTTCAGCCGATGGATGGAACTGTTTTACCAAATCGGCGTAAGCGGTTGCTTGGTGCCAATTTTCAACAGCCCGACCGTAAAAAGGAATCCCCAAACATAACTTTTCTGCCGGAACACCAAATTCTAATTGTTGTGCAACGTCGGACAGACTCTCTCGATAAGTTGAGTGCTGGGCTGAATGGTCATAGGACATCAGGTGAATGTAGTCGATCGCCTCATAGATAGACAAACTCAGGCACATGTGGCAACCAACAGCAACTGTAACCAATAGACGATGTTGCTGAAATGCTGTTTTGGTTTCAACTAACAGTCTTTCATAGGCGATCACCTCTTCTCTGTTCTGAGGAAATTCCCAATCAAAATCAACGCCATCGAGGTCTTGACGCAGGCAGAAATTCGTTAACTGGTGGATAAAGTCTTGACGCAGCTTTTGATCCGGAGCCATAGTGGAAAACCCCTGGCTTCTTCCCCACCCACCCACACAGATCGAGAGTCGAACTTTATATTTCCGGGTTAGCTGACGCAATTTCTCGAATGATGGCTGATCGAGATGGCCCAGATCTAATTCACCTGACTTATCGGGTTGTATAGAAAAGTAAACCAGATCTGTCAGACGATTCATCCAGGAAGAATTTACCTGATCGATCCGATAGTCGGGTAGATATCCAACCACACGAAATGGTGGATCAGGTTGCTGAGGGGTAGCAAAAACGTTGAGGGTAAGATTCATTAACAGAACGAAGAAAAAGATCGAAGTGATAGGTGTCAAAGACAAATATTTCAAGTTGATTAATTTTTTAATTGTCGTTTGCTCCTAATTTTTGCTCCTACATTATTGAATGTGTAGACTATGAGCAGATCTTATAATCCTAATCCTAATACCGATTTACCTGGTGATTAAACCTTGAATTGTGATTTGCATTCTGCTAAAGTGATATCTGTTCAATGCTTCTTTAAATTATTTGTCTTACGACTCCCTCCTTCCGCAGATCAGAGGAGAATTCTACCATACGTATCAAGGCAATTTTTCCGGCTTGCATCTTGCCCTTTCACGACCATTGCTTAAAAGCAGTTGGACACCTAGTACTCGGTCTTGCTGAATTACCACCTGACTGCCTGAATGAGAAAGAAATCGGCGAGTTACTAAGGAGATGAACATATACGCTAGTCAATAAACTCGGTACGAGTTATGTAATCGCTTTTATTTGATCCAAAGACCGGTTAAGATATAAAGGAAAATGGAGAGCTAAAGTGAAAATTAGGTTCGATATTATCAGTTGGTTGATAGTTGTAGGGTTAAGTTCAGTCCTGTCTTTAGGATGTAAAGACCAGCCGGGCACAACTGAAACAACCTCTTCTTCGAGTACCAAGTCGCAACTGCCAGTTGATGTCCCACGCCAAGACGTCTTTGTCGTAGACCAGATTTTTCGTTATAGCATAGTGGAGAACTTTAACCTGTGGATGCCAGGACCACCAAGTCCAACCAGACAAGGCTTAATTATGGACACATTGTGGTACATTGATCAAGAGACGGGGGAACCGATTAATGCTTTAGCCTCCCAACCACCTATCTATAACAAGGACTTCACCCAGATGACTGTCAAACTTCGTTCTGGTGTTTATTGGAGCGACAGAGTGGAGTTTACGGCGGATGATCTGGTCTTTACTGTTAATAACCTGAAGTCACATTTGGGCATGAATTGGTCGACAGAATTAGACCTGTTTGTCAAAAAGGTTGAGAAACTAGACGATTATACAGTCGTTTTTGATTTGAATCTCCCTAACCCACGGTTCCATTACTATTTCGAGGTTCGATACAATGCTGTTTGGATGCAACCCAAGCATATCTGGCAAGAGGTGGAAGATCCAATGACCTTTAAATTCAATCCACTGGTTTCTCTCGGTGCCTACGAATATGCAGACGCCGACCCTGCAGGGTATTGGGAACTATTTAAACGCCGAGATGATTGGCAGAGAACCACGGCAGGGATGTTAACTGAGAAAGAAGGACCACCTTATATCATGACTATCTTTTATGGTGGGAGTGAGCGAAAAGCGATAGCCATGGCTCGACACGAACTCGATCTGTTCATGAATGTAGATTATGAAGCTTTCCAGGCAGTTCTGCAGAAAACACCCACGGCGCGCTCCTGGTATAAATCGTTTCCTTGGGCTTATCCGAACGAACTAAATGGTCGCTATTTTGGCTTCAATTTAGGCCAAGATACTGTTCTCAATAATAAGCAGGTCCGTTGGGCACTGACACTGGCCCTAGATATTGTCGATCTACAGACGGAATATATCGGTGGTGTGGCTCGCGTAACAGCCATTCCTCAACCTGCAACTCCGCGACTCATGGAACTGTATCATGATCCGTTGGAGGAGTGGTTAAAATCTTTCCAGATTGAGATTGAAGAGGGGCAGTTTTACCACCCTTACGACGATTCTGTTACGGAGCGGATCGCCAACTGGGCAAAGACACAAGAATACAATGTACCTACAGATGCCAGTAAGCTTCGATTAATGTTTGGTACTGGTTGGTGGAAACATGACCTCAAGGTTGCTGAACGGCTTTTGTTAAATAATGGCTTTACTCGTAACGCCAATGGTCAATGGTTGAAGCCGGACGGCAAATTATGGACTATTAGTATGATAGTTGCGCCGGATGAAGTTGATATTTATCGCTTAGCTATCGGTGCACAGGACCAGTGGGCTGACTTTGGCCTCAAACTAGAATTGGAGACATTACAACGTGATCCTTACAGCACACGCAACTACATGGGTGAGTTTGAGGCTATCTCCAGTTGGGGAAATGCCACCAGTGGTGATGCCACCGCTGATAAGTGGCAGTCTATCTTCGGCTTGCACTCGCGCTTCTACACACCGGTTGGTAAGTCTACAGCAGGCAGCGGTAGTAGCAATACCTTACGCATAAAATCGAAAGAGATGGATAGCATCATTGATGAATTAGACCGTCTCCATCCCGAAGATCAACGGGTGGTGGAGTTGGGGCAGGCATTCATGAAACTGTGGATCGAAAATATGTACTCGATTGTCACCATTAGTTTCAAGAAGTTCGTCACTACTGATGAACATTACTGGACCGGCTTTCCTACTAGCGAAAATCCGTTCATACAGCCCCTTTACTGGTTTGGCGGCGGGCGTTTTACTTTGCAGCATGTAGAACCCGTCAGTCAAATTGCTCCTAACCGGTAACCCGTGAATCTACTCAAAAGTTATCTGTTACCCAGAATTGCTCAATGGGTTATTACTGTTTTTATCGGTATCACGGTTACTTTTATCATTCCTAGGCTTATACCCGGTGATCCGGTTGAAAGGACCCTTAGTTCGCTGGGAAGTCTGCAAACTTTAGATCCAAGAGCAGTAGAGAGTCTGAAGGAGGCATTGGCTGATTTATACGGTTTAGACGGTACCCAATTCGATCAATATATCAATTTTTGGAAGCGGTTGTTCAAAGGAGACCTTGGCCCATCGCTTAGTGCCTTCCCCACACCAGTAATCGAAATCATCGCAAAAGGATTACCGTGGACGGTAGGATTACTGACCACTTCCACCCTCATTTCGTGGTCGCTTGGTATTGCCTTAGGAACACTGGCTGGTTATTCCCCCAAACGGTTATGGTGGCAGATAGTCGATAAGGCTTTTATTTCAATCTATCCAATCCCCCATTACATTTTGGCTTTAATTCTGGTGATGGTTTTCTCCTACTACTTTCCCATTTTCCCCTTAGTTGGTGGCGCGTCTGGAAAGCCTACGCTCAGTTGGACTTATATCAGCAGTATTTTTGAGCATAGCCTTTTACCCGCTACCTCATTGATCGTTCTATCAACAGCATTTCGATTTATTATGGCCAAAGCATTGACCACCACTGTTGCTGGTAGTGATTACGTCGGCTATGCTGAGACCGCAGGATTATCGAAGTGGCGAATCGTATTATTTTACGTTATCCAAAATACAATGTTACCCCAAGTGACCGACTTAGGTCTCTCGCTCGGAGCCGTCTTTAGTGGAGCATTAATTATTGAAATTGTCTTTAGCTATCCTGGTATTGGTTATTCTCTATACATGGGCGTATTTCAAGCCGATTTTAATCTGATTTTAGGTATAACCATTTTTTCGATTGTTGGCATCGCAACGGCCGCATTGATAGTCGATCTGAGTTACCCACTCTTGGACCCGAGAGTTCGCTACAAATAACCTGTAATACATATTATGAAGATCCTCAAAGATCTCTTCAAACACCATCTTGCCTTCCGTGCTGGCGCGGTGATCGTACTCCTAGTTTTTTTACTAGTTTCACTCTCTTTTTTTTCACCTTATGAAGCTACTGAACGCCGCGTCGTGCCCAAAAACCAGGCACCTTCACTCAACCATATCTTGGGAACCACAGCTCTGGGACAGGATGTTTTTTGGTTATTAACTTTTGCCATTCGCAACTCACTCATGGTTGCTGGGTTAGCTGTGCTAATTGGTAGATCAATTGCAGTGCTATTAGGATCATTTTCTGGATATATGGGAGGCGGTGTAGACAAAGTATTACAGTCTATTGTAGATAGTTTCATCGTCATTCCTCGGTTGCCCTTGCTAATTCTAATTTCTGTTATTGTAAAAGGTGGGTTAAATTTATGGGGCCTGGCACTTCTTCTCGGCTTCCTAGATATTTTTTGGCCCTCCAAACGATATCGGTCTCAAATACTGAGTTTACGCGAACGAGAATTTACTTACACCGCCGTTTTTTCGGGCATGAATACCTTCAATATCATCTTGAAAGAACATTTCCCTTTTTTCATTCCTTATTTGCTAGCAGACGCAGTCAGTGGATTTCTATGGGCAATCGGGATGGAAATTACTCTGGCTATCCTCGGTTTGTGTGATCTAACCAGGCCTACTATCGGTACCATGATTTATTGGGGCAACTATTACCAGGCACTCTTATCGCAAAGGCTCTGGGTGTTGGCCGCACCTGTCATTGGTTCTATCTTTATCGTAGTGGCGTTTTATTTAATCTCAACCAGTCTGAGTGAATACCTCGACCCTCGAACACGGTTGAAGCGGCTTGGCGCCAGCCAGTAGGAAGGGTTATGTCATTTCTTGCCGAAGCAAAAGATCTAAGAGCCTACTATATTACCCGGTCTTACGGTGTAGAGCGAACAGTTAAGGCCATCGATGATATCTCCATTCAGATTAAGGAGGGTGAAATTCTCAGCATTGCGGGTGAGTCTGGCTGTGGCAAATCAACACTATTAAAGGTTCTCTTGGGTGCTATTGACCCGCCGTTGCGTATCGTCGGAGGGACAATGCAGTATCGGTTTGGAGAAGATTATTACGATGTCCTTTCGATGTCGGTGGACGACCTCAAAAAAAAACGCTGGTCACAAATCTCCTACATTCCGCAAGGATCGATGCACGTTCTCAATCCTGTTCGCAAAATTGGCAACACCTTTCACGATTTCATTGTTACCCATCGAGATCTAGATAAGCAGGAAACGGGAAAAATGGCTCGGAACTATCTGGGCAGGCTTGGATTGTCGGCTGAAGTAATGAATGTCTACCCACATCAGCTATCGGGAGGAATGAGGCAACGAGTCACCATCGCTTTAGCTACTGTCCTCTCGCCCAAACTGGTTTTGGCTGATGAGCCAACCACCGCCTTAGATGTTCTAGTACAGCGAGGTGTCGTTCAGTTATTGAAAGAGGTACAACAGCGTGAAGGTAGCACATTAGTGCTGGTATCTCACGATATGGGCGTACACGCTAATCTGGCAGATCGCATCGCCATTTTGTATGCTGGCAAGTTAGTTGAAATAGCTAAAACGGAACGCATTTTCAACAGTCCTACGCATCCATACACGCAGTATTTGATCGAATCATTACCTAGACTAGACGATAAATCTGACAGAACCAGTATCCCCGGTAGGCCTCCCACTTTGGAAAACCCGCCAAAGGGGTGCAGATTTCACCCCCGTTGTCCGCATGCCCTGGAGGTTTGTGGACAGAAAGTCCCTCCCTTGACCGATCTCGGAAATGGTCATCAAACGGCCTGTTTTCTCGTTTCAGAGGTGGATAATAGTGAACCCGGGTAAGGCGAGGGCAACATCGAATTCATCCATGTTGTTGGATATCGAGTCCTTGACCAAGATCTTCAACCTCCGTCAAGGACTGGCTACCACCCAGCTAATAGCAGTGGATCAGGCCAATTTTTCCCTCAAATCAGATCAACCAGAGATCTTTGCACTGGCGGGAGAGAGTGGTAGTGGGAAAACGACGGTAGCTCGAATGATTTTGGGGTTAACTGAACCGACCAGCGGAAGGTTGCGTTATCGCGGCAAAGATATTACCCAGCTAAGCCGTCGCGAGAAGAAGTCGTGGTATTTCAGGGAGGTGCAACCGATCTTCCAGAATCCGTTTGCAACGTTTAGTCCCCTGAAACGGATTGAAACCTACCTCTTTGAGACAGCCGTGAACTACCAGATTGTCGATAAGTGCCAATTGCAACCATATGTTGATCAGGTTCTCAGTTCCGTTGGCCTCTCATTGGCAGAAATTAGCGGTAGATACCCCAACGAATTGTCAGGAGGTCAGGCACAGCGAGTGTCCGTTGCTAGAGCATTAATTACCAACCCGACCTTATTGATAGCCGACGAACCCGTTTCCATGGTCGACGCTTCACTTCGTATGTCGATCGTTAACCTTTTTAGGGAATTACGTGATCAGAAAGGCGTTAGTGTTTTATATATTACCCATGATTTAGCAACTGCCTATTACGCTGCAGATCGCATTGCCGTGATGCTACGAGGTTGGATTATCGAGTCAGGGCCAGTCGAAAAAGTGTTGGGAAATCCTCTACATCCATACACACAAGATCTGAAAAAGTCTATACCAACACCTAATCCAGACAAAAAATGGGGCGATCTAATCAGCCTAGAGGGGTTTGATTCTGAAGCCTTAACAAATGTCGGATGCAAATATGCTAGCCGTTGTGCTGAAGCAACGGATATGTGCCGACAACAGACACCAGAAAGTGTAGAAAAGGATGGCCGGCAAGTTAAATGCTTCTTGTACGAGGCAACCTAAACACTTTTCGAAAGATTTGAAACTGAGGAGCTTTAAAGAAAAGAGATTAATATACTTTCTCACGATCCTCGCTTTTCGTCCTGACCTAACCACCAAAAAACGTTTTAATGTCTTGACCTCTGAACCGGCCAGTGCTCTAATAACCCTCATCTCTAATCCTTCACAATCTCGCACTCTCTTTGCATGATAGTTTGTGCATGATACTTTGCGTGCGTTTTCAGTATAGCCGTGTCCAGTTCGAGAAGATCGGTATCGTTAGTCACGCTATCCTGAATCTGGACGTCCCCACCAACAACTGCCTCTTGAGTCAGATTAGGTAAGTGGGACTTCAGGTTCTACGTTTCAACTTTTTCTATTTCTCCTGTTTGGATGGAACGATTAGCTGCCACGGTAACAGCCAGCGTTTTAACCGCATCGGCATAATTCGAACGCACACAGCTTTGATCGTTTGTTTCAACAGCTTGAATAAAATGTTCAATCTGTCGATAGTAACCGGCTTCGACCCCGTCAAACTGGACTGATTCCCCATCGATATGTCCGCTAAGTTGGTAATCCAGACTTAACTTCAGATACAGATTATCACCGATCAGTTCTGCTGCAAACCCATTGGGAGTACCAACGACACAGGTACTGGTAACATTACCGATGGATCCGTTTTCAAAGTTCAAGTTGCAGGTGGTACACTCCTCGAAGTCGGTGATATCCTCAGAGACGTTCTTGACACCGCAGGCCTGCACTTGAGTAACATCCCCCATCAGGTAACGAAGCAGATCGAAGACATGTGTGCTCTGCTCCAACATTTGTCCGCCACAAACAGCGAATTTCCCCCACCAAGGGTGGCTGGCTGACATACGGCACATAAACCGACCGAATCCCATGGCAATTGTCCGATCTGCGACCAGTTGCCGCACCTTCTCGGTTAAATCGCTATAACGTGCCATGTATCCAACCTGATTGATCGCATTGGCTACCGAGATGGCGTTACGTGTCCGCCACGCCGTTTCCAGATCTATTGCCACCGGTTTAGCAACAAAAATAGCCGCCCCCGATTGTGCTGCATCGATAACTTGTGTGGTATGTGCACCGGGTGGAATACAGGTGAAGACAACGTCTGGTTTTTCTATAGAAAGCATCTTCTGGTGATCGGTATAAGCGGTTGTCTCTTCATGTGAAGCGGCTCTTTCTTCCTCTGCAATTTTATTCGCTCGGTCGGCATTCAGGTCGCAGATAGCTGTAATTGGTCGGTTCAACTTTTTTAGACTGTTCCGATAGTTTCTAGCAATGCCACCGGCGCCGATAAAGGCAATTTTCATGGTTGTGTACTCCTGAAGTTGGTCGTTTCCTAAATTGAGGTCGCTGTGCTAACAGGTTGAGGCTAACCGATTGGCTGATAGTAAGACGCCTTCACGATCCGAATTTTTGTTTAGGTCGGGTGGTGGATAAACTGTTACCAGGTTCAGTTTAGATCGGTATCGAGCACCGGATCGAGATTATCCATAACTTTATGGAAAGCCTCGACATACAGACCCATCAACTCTTGATCGTTGGGTGGATTGACATCGAAAACATAGCAGTGTGAGGCGATGAAATCGGTGGCGTTGGGATAATCATCTAAATTATACTCAACCGTTGAATTCGTACACTGCCATGGACATCCTTTGCCGTATCCGATCCGATTCTGGAAGATCTCCTGAGAGGGAACAGGTAGCCGCTGCCACTGTCCGGTCGGTACCCCTTCAGCCTGCAAGGCCACCTGTACTTTCTGTCGTAATTCACCTGCGGAGATATTCAGACCTAAAGGTTTTGGATCAAAACCGATCACATAATTATAGTAGACGGGCTCACACTCCTGAGGAACCAGAGGGGTTTCAAGCCCTGGGATTCGGCTTAAATGCTGGGTGAGAAAATGACAGTTCTCGACCCGAAGTGTGTTGTTTTGATCCAGCCGCTTCAGTTGGCTCCGGATTAGGGCTTGGCTAAACATGTCTCCACGATACATCCATCCTAAACCGTAGGCATTATATTCCTGAGACTCGCGCTCTTGTCCGGGCACAACGATTTCACCAAAGTATTGGAGTAAGGCTGCCCTTTGATGGATCAATTCATCATCGGTGGTAAAAAGTCCCCCTTGACACCCGCTACTCAGTGTTTTCGACGCCTGTGTGCTATATCCAGCCGCATCGCCGAAGGATCCGCACAACTGACCGTGATATCGCGCGCCGTGTGCCTGGGCAACATCTTCAATGACACTTAGATCGTAGGCGCGAGCAATTTCCAAGATACGATTCATCTCAGCCGGCATACCGTGAATATGAACGGGCAGAATAGCCTTGGTGCGTTCGGTGATCTTGGCTTCGATAAGATCCGGGTCGATACAATAGGTTTTGGGATCAATATCAACGAAAACGGGAATCGCATTGTGGTGAAGCACCGCTGCTGCCGTAGCCCAAAAGGTGAAAGCGGGTACAATCACCTCATCACCGGGCCCAAGACCAACACCGGCCACGCACATGTGTAGAGCGGCGGTGCCACTATTGACCGGAATACAGTATTCAACTCCCATGTACTCCGCCCACTCTCGGGCTAATCCTTCGGCTTGAATTCGCTGCTGCTCCGTAATTCTCTCAGTTGCTAAAACCTCATGAACGGCTTCTCTATCGGCTTCCATTAGGTACGGCCACGGTTTAATAAACCCCTCCGGTACTACCCTGTTTCCACCGCGCATCGCCAGTTTTTCAGCCATATACCATTTCCTCCTCGTTATCATTACAGTTGGGTCGCCAAATGTAACGGCGAGCAACCGAAAGACATAATAACAGAATTCGGTTGCAGGCACAATGGGGTTTGTAAACTATTTCTCTGAACTGACCAGCGTAGTGTACTCCCTCTAGTTTTTTGGACATTAAAGTGTAGGGTAAAATATCTGAACTACAGCAAAAATTGAGACAGTCTAGTTATCTCAGTAATTTTCGTCCTTAGCTGTGTGAATTTCACCGCCACAACACTTTCGAAATCGCTGCTCGACTCAAATAAGTAGGATAGGTAAAAATGCACATCAATGCGGTATAATTTAGCTAAAAAGGTCGTAGACAGATACACTAGGGCCGGTTAACATTGATTTATCGTTAGTGTATTCTATGGCCTTGGAGGACAGACCATATCAACAGAAAACTATTGCCAAACCACCAGTGGCAAGGCATCAAAGATCTTCTGCCAGGTCAGAAGGGTGACCCTGGCCAGACCGGCCGGGACAACCGATTGTTGATTGAAGCTGTGCGGTGGATTGCACCGATTGGGTAATCTTGGCCCCACCTGCTTCCTGCCTTTGGCAACTGGCACGGTATCTATAGGCGCTACTCCGCTTGGGGCCAAAAAGGGGGTTGGAAACCTTGGCTGGAACAGGTCTCCGATGATATTGATCTGCAACAACGTCTCCTCCATAGCACAATCATTCCAGTTGATCAGCCTGGCGCAGGTGCAAAAAAAGAGGGGCCTCCGACCATCGGTTGCCTGGTGGATTGCCCCCCAAGATTGATTCAGTAGTTGATGGGCTAGCAATCCATTAGGTTCTATTTTGACCGTGGGTCAAGATTCCGATATCATCCAGGGCTTGAATCCTGAGATGGTGATTGCCGACCAGGCATATGAGGCCAATGATTTGATCCAAA